>NZ_JBPBWC010000020.1:0-92363 GCF_050954125.1 Halomicrococcus pelagicus
AACACCTCAGCTGTATGGGGCGACGAATAGCTCGAACAATCGCTTGTTGGTTACATTTGGAGGCGAGAGCGGGAACACAAGACAACTGCGACACAGTCAGTCATCAGACGTCGATGTGCGTCGTTCAACGCCACTGACAAACACATGTGCTTGCTGTGGCGAGTGATGTTCGATTGTAAGCGAGTCGAGCTCATAGTTGGCAAAGAAGTCGAGAAGCGATGGTTTGGAGGGGAACTGGAGGAGACACCGCCAGAACGTCTGGTCTGCTCGGCCGAACAAGACGATGGCATCGTGGGCGTGAATTGTCTCTACGAAGTGAGCGAGATCACCAGTTAGATCGGTATCCCAGCGGACACTGTATTGGACACGATCATCACACTCGGTTTGCTGTGAAACGGCTTCGACGTCGGGGTCGGTTTCGAGACGCTCGCAGAGCGCCTCACGCTCGGGTCCGTACGCCCAAAATCGCGGGAGGATTCCCATCTCGGTCTCGCCGAGCGTGGCGAATTCGAGATAGGTGGCTGGGCCGAGTGAGAGTGGGCGAGCAAGGTCGAGCTCCTGCATTGGTAGTTGGACCCGATACATACTGTCCTCTCATAAAGTAGAAAGCGAGCGACACGGACAAGTACTGGGGTTGCACTGTCACCCCGCAGGGTTCCTCGTTACCACTCATCACCAGCAGTGACCGAGCTACTTCGAATAAACCAACTGACTAAGCGATTCAGTAAACTGTGTGAAGGCGTCAACCTGACTGGATTCAGGTCTGGTCGTTGCCACTCGGTAGCAGTGGGCAGCGAGAATTTGTTGACTCTCATGTCCCCGCTTCGGACCGTCTTTCATTTTCCATCACCGTCGCACGTGAGCACGCAACGGCCGTGAACTATCAGTCGGAGTGGACAGTGTATGCCTGTCCACTCCCACGGAAAATCCTGCTTAGGTGCCTGGGTCCTCGCTGGCCAACAAGCCTGTCGCCATCAGTCGGCGCACAATTACTACCAGACCGTTCCCGAACCCACGGCCAAATACCGCCTGTTCCTTGCCACTGGCTGGATCAAGCGAACTCACGAAAATTGTTTCCCGATCAACCATGAGCAGGCGCCCAATCGCTGTCTCTTTACGTATAACAGCATTTTCGTCATCATTACTGGGGGCTTTGAGCCAGTCCAGCCCCGTGATGAAGACTTTGGCGTCAAGCCGCTGGTCAATCGCTTCTCGCACCCCTTCCGAGAGCGTGCCGATGATGAGTGAAATATCGTTGGCAGCTGCGTCGCTCAGATGCTCGAACAGCTCCTCAGAGAGAACCTCCTCAGTGCCGATGATAAGCACGATTTCGTCCTCGGCCTCGTCAATCAACTGCTGTGTCCGAGTTGCGATCCCCTCGCTCCCGGATAGCGACCAAACCTCATGCACCGTATCGTCTGCCTCGGCCGTCGACTCCCCCAATCCCTCAACGGCGTCCCGGAGATCGGCGAATCGCGATTCATACTGTTGGCGAAGCGTCTCGACAGCTTCGTCGATCGGGACGGCCCGGAAGTACTGCGGGCTCGAATGTTGGACTTCGACCAGACCGCGTGCTTCGAGGACGCGCGTCGCGTCGTAGACGCGCGTTCGAGGGACGTCGGACTGTTCGCTGATCTGTTTGGCAGTTCCCTTTGGCAGCCGCGACAGGACCACGAAACACTTCGCTTCGTACTCTTTTAACCCGAGTTGTTGCAGCAGGTCGACAGCGTGTTCATATCGCTCGTTTGATGTCATATATCCCAACCACTCTCCGGGTGATGCCGGCGTATTTTCGTTGTTGACGCTCAGTCCACAAGGGACTGACGCTCCTCTCGCTCACCGACGTACGCTGGACCAGTGCAAAAGTCTCTAAACGTCCGGCTCACGTCAGATTAGTACATTGGTGTTGGTACGTTACACGGAGCAAATAGCGGTACAGGACTGCTCGCTAATATATTGGCAAGCCAGCCGTTAGTGGTCAGTCAAAGGCAACCATCGTATGGACGGGATTACCCATTGGGAACGTCATTATCCTCGTTCTGGCTCACCCGAAGAAGTGCTTCAATAGCACCGAACTGGGAACCTTTGGTAATCGTGTTTGTCTCGCGATCCCACACAATCACGTTGTGCTCGGCCAGTTTCGGGAGATGGCAATGCTCGAGCTGGAGCTTGCATGCGCCTGAATACGTCGCGTCGATGTCGAGACCGCCACCATCGTGGACAATGATGTCAGGCGCCTCCTGGTCGATGAGCGCGAGGAGTACTTCTCGACGTTGGCTTTTTCTGAGAAGGTCAAAACGAGTGCTAGTGTTCATCGTTACTTATATATAGAGACTCCTGAACTGCTTCAAAACCAAGTATTTTTATCGAATTGAGCGTTGTGATGAAGTGAGTAACAAGCTCCTCTACTATCCATTTATTCACTAGTAAATCATATACTGCCTTTTATAAATTTATATAACTATATAGGTTGCGATTATCTGTTTTATCATATTGCTCCAACGACAGCGAGAGACATCACTACTGTGACCCACTTAATCACAAAAACTTCTTACCAGCGGGGCCTAACCTCTACATGGCACGTAGATCGGAGGTGTCCCAACCACTCACCACTACGTGTCAACCCTACTACATTCCGTGGTAGGGTTTCAGAACCGAGAAGATCATTCAGGAGTCAGAAAATGGTGCCGGGAGTAGATGTCTGGGAATCCGCTTGATAACCCTAGATCTGTGGCAATCGACCAGCTCGAACAGTTGGGGCTCAGCACGTATGCCGCCCGGACACTCGTCGCCCTTGTAGCCCTTGGCTCTGGCACAGCAAAAGACGTGAGCGAAGTGGCTGATGTCCCGCGAACGCGGGTGTATGACGCGGTCGAAGAACTTCAGGAGGAAGGACTCGTCGATATCCAGCAGTCGACGCCAAAGCAGTTCTGGCCGGTATCAACCGAGACTCTTAGCCGGTCGTTCGAACGAACGTACTAATCTTGGCTTGCCCAACTTAAGACCGCACTTGATACGCTCGATACCGCTCCCCGACGGACCGAGCAGGAGGGTGTTTGGACAGTCACCAGCCAGGAGGCGATCACCGATCGTATCACGGAATTCTTCGCCAGCGCCGAGGATGAAATCGTCTACATGACGGTCGAAGATCTCCTCACGGACGAGATTGTCGACGCGTTGGCTGCAGCAAGTGAGCGTGGCGTCACGATACGACTCGCGGGCATCTCGCCGACCGTGCAGGCTCGTCTCCAGGATGCAATTCCAGGTGCAAAGATGTTCGAGTCACTCTGGGTGTGGTCAGATACGCCGGCAGGTCGACTACTCATGATTGACGGGACGAAGACGCTTGTGAGCGTGCACAACAACGAGTCAGAAATGGCGTCAACAGAGCAGTCTGAGACGGCAATTTGGGGTGCCGGGGAGACGAATAGTCTTGTGGTGGTGCTCAGGGCGATCTTTACGTGGCGGCTCTCACAAACAGATGAGGATGCCGCTCGCTGAACTCGTTGTTACTCGTTTACTCACAATAACTCTAGACGCGTGGAGCTCCTCTAAGCACTCATTATGAGTGGGGAGGAAGACCGCTCTGCGAGTGAACCAACGGCTGGAGACGAACCGCCTGATACCATCCACGCTCACTACGATTGGACAGTGACACCGCCCACTGAGGCTGTGACCGAATAAGTTGCGGATGCCACCAACCAAGATCCAGCAACACTCTATAATCACGTCGAGCCCGACGCACTCACAACACTGCTGACCACGACGAATGGCGATCAGGCGCCTGCCGTCCAAATCGAGATCACCTATCCCGACTATGAGGTCACCCTTCAACGAAACGGGGAGGTCCACCTTCAGTTAGACTGAGCACGTTTTGTCGCTCTACAAGTCCGCCTCTGCAGATTGATAGAGCCAGACAGCGTCTACAGTGGAGGAAAGCCAGAGCTACTCACAATATCCATCGAGTCCTGGAATTTCGATTGAGAACGAGCTACTCTTTGGCGAACACAGATTTGATGCTGTCCGTGGGTGAGTTGAGACGACTCCACATCTGTTGACCGCTGAACTCACCAATCGTTGGCCTAGCTGACTAGAGTGTGTGTTTCCAGCAAGGTGAAAGAGCTTCGTTTCCGATTATCTGGGTGAACACGCTGCTTATCCATCTATAACGCTAAATAGGGAGGACGGAGTCACAGTAAGTGCGTTTGCGCCCCAACGATGGAGGGGCCGCTTGTACAGGATTCACCAGTCGTGAAGGGTTTTCCTTGTTTCTTCGCGTGGGACGTCACGCGGAACGCTCATCGAGTCCAGCCGTTCCGTGAGTTCATTTAGACAACCATGCAACACACTACCAATTCAGCGTCACTCGACACGATGCTTGACGTACTGAGCGACTCACACCGCCGGCGTATCCTACTGGCGGTGTCGGATCATAATCCACGGACTGAAGACGAGTTCACGACGGAGTCGCTCGCTTCGGACGAGGACAATCTCGACCACGTAAAAACGCACCTTCATCACGTCCATCTCCCCAAGTTGGCCGATAAAGGCTATATCGAATGGAACCCCGACACAGAGACGATTCGTCGGGGATCGAACTTCGACGAGATTGCGCCACTTCTGCAATTGATGGCCGACCACGAAGACGAGCTACCCGCCGACTGGCCATAGGGCATGCAGTGGCCTATTTGTGCCACCAACTCCGCACAGATCGAGATAGCAGTCCCGTGGGGAGTTCCACTTTCGTTTCTGAAAGCTACCGTGATCCCACTTGATAGCTAAAGACGCAGGAGCCAGGATGGTTTTGTGGCTGTACGGTGTATTCTGTTCGCTGTGACCAATACTAACCCAACAGCACAGTTTGAAAGCGTCACCGACACGGAGATATCCACTACGGATTGCGCACAGATTGATTCAGGGGTCCCGGGGTGGTTGCACTTCCGTTTATGGATTTGATAGGGAGTAGTATTCTTCTCTCGCTACCATGTTTTTCTTATTATTTTATAAATAAATATTACTATATTTTGGATTTGAATGTCAGCTGTATCTGTAGATAATCTACCAATACTACAACTATTACTTTGATCTAACGGTCTGACATACATCAGATAATCATTCAGCTGTGAATTTTAACATAATAAATATTCCGCTTCAGAGCTCAAGACAGTATCCCCCAAGTAGAGGGCGGACACATAGGCGGGGTACCAATGGCCAGAACCCGTGCGCTTCTCACTGAACGCGATCGCGAACTCATCGCTGAAGAAGGCAAACAAACCCGCCACTACCAGGCCGTCTCAGAAGTTCGTGCCCGCATCACTGAAGAACTCCCGAAAGACATCGAAATACTCTGCAAACACCACCCTGAACTCTTCGAAAAACTCAAAGAGACCATCACCGATCACGACGATTAGCTTATGTCCACAACACTCCTCGCAAACGAGACGGCGAAGCGGCTGCTCATCATTATCACCACGCTTGCCATCGCATATAGGGTTGAATCTGGATGGTTCTCTAGGCGTGCTTGTAATCTGTCTAGGTATCATCTTCTATTGGTATGTCGCGGCTAAACGCTCACCTGCTCTCCGTCGACAGTAATTCCTTTCATCATATCTCCGGAGCCGAATGTTTTGACCTGGGGTGGAAGTCACGAGAAATTAACGTTGAGTTCGATCACGTTCGCAGACTGTTGGAGACGTGCTGGGACTTCTTCTTGGTACCGTGGTTCGGTCATGCGGCTGGTCGGTCCAGAGATACTGATTGCTCCGACCGCGCGGTCATCTTGGTCAAGGATTGGAACCGCTACACACCGGAGTCCCGATAGTCGTTCCTCGTCGTCGAATGCAACGCCTTGATTCGCGATTTCGTCCAGTTCCTCTCGGAGGCGATCCCGATCAGTGGTTGTTTGGTCGGTTGTGCTCGGGAGGCCATGCTCGTCGATAATTTCTGTTACTCTCTCCTCGGGCATGTGTGCCAGTAGTGCTTTCCCAAGCGCTGTATTGTGGAGGTGGACTTGGCGACCAACATGGACGTCAACGTTCACTGCTCGTTCGCCGACGCCACGGTGGAGATAGATGCCGAGTCCATGTTCTTCCACCATCAAATTCGCGAATTCACCGGTTTCGGCTGCGAGTTCGTCGACTTCATTTTTGGCCTCCGAATAGATTTTCCGCTTCTGTCGGGCGTGTGCGCCCAGATCAAGAAATCGAAGCCCGACCGAGTACTCGTTGTCTTGCTTGACGACGTAGCCACTCTCTCGGAGTGTACTGAGATAGTCATGTGCACTACTCTTCGAGATGTCCAACTCTTGAGCGATGGCTGTAACTCCGGCACCGTCCAGTCGTTGCAGCGTTTCGACGATGCGAAGTGTAATCTGAGTAGCTTTGACTGGACTGTTCGCCTGGTAGTTGGGCATATAGGGGCGACAATGGGTCAACCCTAAAAGCATTTTTCATTAGCGGAAATGATTTACTAATACAGAACAACAGATACAACTATACCAATCTACTGGCCATCCAATACGTTTATGAAAGTCGGGTATACATAATTGTGTGTGAGTCTCAACTCCAGACCAGCAGCCTGCTTCTTACTAGACGAGTGCCGCAACGGCATTCCAGATATCAGTCATGGATACTTCCTAGTCCGCAGGCTCAGAACCCAACGGTGTGAAAATGACATATAAAGCAGGTATCATCGGAGCAGGTGGTATCGCCGGCATGGGAATCCTCGGAATGCATGATGAAGAGCGCATTGGCGAAGGGCGAATTCAAGCAAGTCACGCTGGAGGATACGAAGCAACTGACAGAATCGACCTTGTCGCCATTGCGGACGTCGACCAAGAGAAACGAGACAAATTCGGCACTGCGTGGGACATCCCGTCGAGCCACCGATACGACAGTCACGAGTCAATGCTTGACACGGAGAGTCTCGACATTGTTTCCGTTTGTACACCATCGCTCATGCACGCCGACCATACCATCGATGCAGCTCATTCGTCTGCGAATCCAGACATAATCTGGTGTGAGAAGCCGATTGCATCACGGGTCTCCGACGCCGAAGAGATGATTAGAGCGTGCGACGACACCGACACGGAACTCGTCGTGAACCACTCGTTCCGCTTCACTGAAAAACAACAACAGCTCTGTAAACTCATCCAGGACGAGAACCTCCTCGGGGACGTGCAATCAGTTACTGCGCAGTTTCGGATGGAGCTGATGCGGAACTCGACGCATCTCATCGACACGCTAGTACAGCTACTTGACTCACAGGCTCGAAAGGTGAGTGGCTATATCACTGGCGAGAACGAAGCCGTCGACTCCCTCAATGCGGACCGTCGGGTTGACGATGCAGGTGGCGGTGGATTCGTCGTCACAGAGGACGAGACGTTTGTCACACTTGATTGCACGATTCCCAGAGACAGTTCCTCGATGACGTATCAGTTCATCGGCTCCGAAGGGAAACTCTATCTGAACAACGACGACGGTGAGTGGCGGTACTGGCGACTAGAAGACGGAGAGCACATCGAGGAACCACTACCGGGCATCGAGGGAGCGTGGACGTGGGAAAACGACTACACAGAGTCGTTCGGCAATGCGGCAGCACACATCGCAGACCTACTCGATGGTGACGCCGAAAACCGCTCTAGCGGACGTGACGCAGTTCGATCGCTTGAGATCATTATTGCCTTCTACGTCTCGCATGACACTGACGCACACGTCTCACTGCCGCTCTCACAGCCGCTTCAGGACGTCGAAATTACGTCCTGGTAGTATCCTCCCAATCTCTTCTCGGGGATGAATTTCGATGCGAAAAATTCACTAGTATGGCTGGAGGGGGAGATAAAGGCGCCAGTTAGCTCGTGGGGCCGACGAGTTCGAGTGGATGATAGACGGGGCGATCCAAGAGGCTCTGCAGTTGTTCGAGACAGGATGTACCGCTCGCAGCGACCGGTCCATCGACATCGGCGAACTCGACCTGGAGGTCCTCTCCCACGTCGATACTAAGCTCATAGTACTCCGTCTTGTAGCCGAACGAGCCTGCCATCCCACAGCACTCAACGTCAGAGGTGACAACGTCGTAGTCGAGATCGCCAAGCACAGCCTCGGTGTATGCGTCTAGTCCCAGTGTCCGCTGCTGGCAGTGACCGTGGTACGCCACCGTTTGTCCGTTACCATTGACAAGCGTATCTGCGTCAGCGCCGTTCGTGAGAAGACCGTAGACGTATTCGACTACTTCGTAACTTTGCTCCTGAAGGCGGTTGTGACGAACCTCCGGTAGCAACTGTTCGTATTCCCGCTCAAACATGGCGGCGTCGCTCGGTTCAATGACAACGATATCGCACCCCCGGTCGATGTAAGGTTCGAGTGTGTCTGCGACAGTCTCTGCGCGATTCTCGGCGGTAGCGATCATTCCCTGTGAAAGCGGTGCTCGTCCACTCGCCGGAATATCAGGGATATGGATTGAGACATTCAGCGCTTCGAGTGTTCTGATAGCCGCTTTCCCGCGCTCTGTGTGAACATGATTAGTATACGTGTCCGGATAGAGAACAGCCTCGCGGCGGGCTTGTGTCGGTGCGACGTGACTTCCACCACGGTTCTCGAACCAGTCACGGAGTGTTTCACGCTTGAACGCTGGTAGTGACCGACGCTGATCGATACCCAACAGTTCTTCGAAAAGTGTCCGCACAGGTGCCAAGTCAGCTATCCAGTTCGACACCGGTGCTGTCGCGCTCCCTACTTTCGCGACTGTCTCGAAATTCCCAAAGAAACGTTTTCGCAGACTGACGCCGCCCGGCTCTTTGTCAGGAGTAAGACCCTCGACGAGCCAGTCAACCTCCGCGTCTTCGCCGCGATTAATTCGGTCCCGGACGACAGTATTGATCCAGGGAATATCAATCTTCACCGGACAATTGTTGACGCAGCGCGAACAGCCAGTACAGAGGTCATTGAATTCGGCAGCGGCCTCCTCGCCCTCGATACCGGCTTCCCATCCAGTGGCGATACCACCAGTGTACGTCTCACCGCCGAACGCGTGGCCGCCAACGTGCTGGAAGTTCGCACACGAGTTCGCGCAAGCGCCACACCGGATGCAGTACAGTGTCTCTCGGAGCTGGTCGTCCTCGCGCATGGCCATCCGGCCGTTGTCGATGAGTACAAGGTGGAACGCCCGATCATCGGTCCGCTCTTCATCACTATCTTCGTTGATTCCCGTTTGACTGTCGACCTCGAAGTCGAGCGTTGGCGTATCAACTGGCGGAGAGAGAAGTGTGAGGTACTGAGGGATATCCTGTCCGGTTGCAGCCCGGGAGATGAGCTCCATGAACGGTTTGAAATCACCGACAGAGGGAACGAGTTTTTCCACGCCGGCAACGGCGATATGGGTGTCAGGTGTCACTGCAGATTTCCGGGCATTCCCCTCGTTCGTCACGAGCATAAGCGTCCCGCTGTCAGCGGCGATGAAGTTCGCGCCGGTGATGCCGACGTCGGCCTCACAGATGCGCTTGCCCAGAAAATCGCGTGCGAAGTTTGTAAGCTCCTCGGCAGTCTCGAATGGCTCTTCAGGGTCAAACTGCTCGTTGAACAGACGAGCAATCTCCTCCTGCGATTTGTGTAGCGACGGCCCAACGATATGGGAGGGCGTCTCGTCGGCCACCTGTAGGACGAATTCCCCGAGATCCGTCTCCCAAACGTCGGTCCCATCGCGGGCCAGTTGGTCGTTGAGCTCGATTTCCTCGGTGGTCATCGACTTACTCTTAACGACTGTCTCGGCATCGTCGGCGAGTTCAGCGACGAGTTTGCGCGCCTCGGCAGCGTCGTCAGCAAGGTGAACGTGACCACCGTTGGCTGTGACTGCCTCCTCAACCTGCTCAATCAACTCAGGGAGATTCTCAATGGCGTCTTCTTTAGTTGCTCGCGCTTGGTCGCGTAGGTCCTCATACTCGTCGACGCTCTCGATAGCGTTGTACTTCTCTTGGTTGAAGTATGTCGTATTCTCCCAAATTGCGTCGCCTTCAGTATCAAGCAGTGTCCTAATTCGTTGGGCTTTCTGTCGACGCGATTCGGTCTCACTCATTTGTCAGTCACCACCACAACGTGGACAGTTTTCGGACCATGAACTCCGCGTACGAGCGCTCCCATATCGCCCGTTGAACTCGGGCCGGTCGCAAAGACGGCCGAACTGTTTCCTGCTTCGATTTCAGTTTCAAACCACTCTACCGCATCCCCGATGTTCGGCACGATGTCGCTTGCTCGGACGACAGCAATGTGTTGCTCCGGATAGAGGCTGATCGGTTCGTCACCTGCCACCCGCGACTGGATTGCGATCGTGCCGTATTCTGCGATGCCGAGGCCGGCGGGCGTGACGCCCGTTCGTGCTTCACGGATTTGCTCGGGGGACGGATTCGTCGTCACGTTCGACGGCAAGGAAAATTCCTCAAACGGGAGTTTTGCTCCGACCGCTGGTGGAGTGATCGCCGACGAGATTGTTTGTTCGAAATCATTGACCGTCGTTCGAACGGCAGTCGCATCGTGCGACTGGATAGACTGTTCGAAGACGGCGATCTGGTCAGACGCCATATTTCTTGTTACTGGTCGCAGATAGTTAGTAGTTCTCTCCCTCATCTCGAACGTAAGAGTCAAATATGGCTCTCCCAACACTCGCCCATGACCGAAACTAGCACGAAACTCCGCCGCCGAGAGATTCTCTGGTCGTCAGTAGCCGTCGGGGCCTTCTCAGTGACCGGGTGGGCATACTCAAACATCGGCTTCATTCAGAGTTTCTTCCCGCTACTTATCGGTATCTTCGCTTTACGGCGCATCCTCGCGCTCGAAATGGCTGAGGGAGCAGAGGGCAACGACTTGAGCGAGCAATACGAAATCGACCCAGATAGAGAATATACAGCTGACGAACAGATCGAGGTTCTCTCAGAGGTTAAGGGAACATATGGCCAGAAAGGACGTATCTGGGGCGCTCTCACTGGTATCTCTGCGATCATTGCCGCCGTTGCAATTCCTCTATCAGTAGCACTGACGGCTGTCTGTACCGCCGTTGCCGGCTACTGTCTCGTCCGATATGTCCGCATTCGTCGTATCCGCCGGACGCTCGATACACGGATCGAAACGCTTTCACGGGAGTGATTTCCTCCCTACTCGCTTCCTTCAGCTCATTCCTTGAGAGAGGGTCTTAGCACCTGCGTTATCGGAGAGGACGCACTTTGTCGCAGTCGAACTGGCACGGGGAAGAGTAAGGAGTGCACCGCCTGCGACGTTGCGACGGGCAAGGTAGTGTGGATCGGAGAATACTCTGTCCGTCGGACGGGTGCAAAGCGGGTAGGGATGAGGATGTAGTGGTGCACATCCGTTTTCGCGACCTCAGAGGCGTAGGAGTGGGACACTCCGACTCACCGTCGTCAGAAACTGCACTCGCTGTGGATACGGCTCTCTACAAAGTACGTCATTGAAATGGGAAGCCCTACCCTCTAAGAGCGATCCGCGAAAGCGGTGAGCGAGTAGGGTAGTTCACAATAACTGTGTGACAATGACGCTGATCCAGAGTATGGCTAGTATGCCGAGAACGACTACGATTCGGTACTCATCAGGTTCGTTAATGAGATTCATTGCAGATGGATTATTTGCTTCGATCATTAAATAAGTTTGGTAGCCATCGTTGTCAGTGGTCGACCTATGACGCCGACCGAAAAACGATCATGAGTTAGGTAATCCGTGAAACTCTCGCTGTGCTGTTTAGAATGACATCAAGCCGAGGTACTCGATGATAGAGATGACACCTGCGAATGTCAGGAACAGACCCGATGCGACCAGAGCGGCGTAGTAGGTTGTGCTTCCCTGGAATTCAGACGGCAGAGCCGTCTTTTCCGCCCAGAGCATGCCAAAGCACCAAAGTCCACATCCGAAAACGCCGCCGAGGATCGAAGCTGGCGTGACGATGGTGACGGCACTCAGGTCCGACCACATCAGGACTAGACCGAGGCCGCCACAGTAGAGGAATGTCAGTATTCGGGCCTTGGTCATACCGGTGCGTTCCAGTTCCCGGATACGGGAGGAAAACGGCCGGAACGACATCAGCCATGTCCACGTGTATCCTTCCCATAATGCATACATTGTCCCAAAGAGAGCTGCAAAAACACCAACCTCCCACAGGATGTCGAGACCAGGAGCAATACCAGTGAACCAACTAGCCTGGTACGTAAAGAGGTCGAACTCTGACGGGACGAGTCCGTCCTCGTGGAGACTCAGTGCACCTAGCACCATTGCAGCGCCCGTAAAGAACGTGATCGCGGCAAACGATATCAGTACGTCCATCTGCGGGGCCTTGAGCCACGAACGTCCGCGTGTAACGTTGTCTGAGTCTGTATTGAGAGGGGCAGTCTCGCCGGGTTCGAGTTGACGCATGAGGTTCTGGACGTCCTCGGAGTCAGACCGTTTGAACATTCCCCATTCTCGTTCTTTCGAATAGCCGGTGTATCCGATATAGTCGTAGATACCACCGCCGACAGCGCCCATATACGTGACCACTTCAACCCAGACGGCACGCTCTGCGATACTTGGATAATCTTGCTGGACAAACGGCGCGTAGTTCGGAATCTTCGGGACGAGCCCGGCGGCGACGCCACCGAGCGGTGGGGCACTAGCGATCGCGAGTACGGCCATTGAGGCTGACAGGAACCCAACGATGGCTATCTGTGCATTTTCGACGTTGTCGTAGCCGCCTAAGATGACGAGACCAAACGTGACAAATATCATTATGGTCCCGATCCCGGCAGAGGTCGTGTTGTTTACGGGCATTCCGACAATCCACGCCGTGACCTGCCCAAGCATCTTCGAAAGGCCGCCGACCCATGATGGGAACGCCACCAGTGCAAGCAGACCCATCAGTAGCGAGAACCAGCCTCGCGGCCCTGGAAGCTTCGCCCATCTAGACATGATATTTTCGCTGGTGAGCGTTCGATACCGAACGCCGGAGTACAGCATGACCCCTTTCACGAGCCCTGCCCAGACCAATGCCCAGAGAATCGAGAGGCCAAACAACGCACCACCGCGTGGTGCGAAGAAGGTCTCACCGGAACCGAGCGTCATCGAGGCGACGATCGCTCCTGGTCCAAAGTAAAGAAGTAACTTTCGCCAGTTTCGTGATCCTGGTTTCAGCTCTTCTGGTGGTTCTGGATACGTGATATTGTCTTGATCGTCTCGTTGCTTCTGGGTCGTCTCTTGACTGACCTCCGTCTGTGAGAGACTTTTGTCGGTGTCTACCCCTGCGCACATCGTTATCTCACACTCTGACTATTGGTACCAAACACATACACTAATATTTATCGGTGAAGGCCAGTAGTTCGGGCTCACAGACGAACAAGACGGCCGTCGCCAGTAACATGAGATGGTTGATGGACGAACATAGTTCGAGCGGAAAGACCGACCAGATATAACCGGGTAAGTATATATAAGACCAGGCACTGAACTATCAATAGATGCCAACGGTACTAATCACGGATTCGGATTTCCCCGACTCGAACATCGAACGTGACGTACTGAATGGAACAAACACGGAACTGAAAACCGCGCAGGCGTCCACTGCCGAGGAAGTTATCGAAGCGGCGGAATCAGTCGAGGCAGACGCACTGTTAGTGCAGTACGCTCCAATCACCAAAACAGTCTTTGAACGGCTTGACGGTCTTCAAGCAGTTGGTCGATACGGAATCGGCGTTGACAATGTTGATCTTGACGCGGCAAACGACCACGGAGTGCAGGTAGTAAATGTTCCCTCCTACTGTGAGGACGAAGTCTCAACTCATACATTTGCACTCCTGTTAGCGTGCGTGCGGAAAGTCTCCTCGCTCGACGCGGCTGTCAAAGATGGAACGTGGGACTGGACTGGCGGACGTCCGATTCACTGCATGCGTGGGCGGACGCTCGGACTTGCCGGGTTCGGGAAAATTCCCCAGCACCTCGTCCAGAAGGTCAACGGGTTCGGCGTTGACGTCATCGCGTATGATCCGTACGTCTCCGAGGAAAAGCTGGATGGCCAAGGCATTGAGAAAGTCTCGTTCGACGCTCTACTTGACCGGTCGGATTACATCTCGGTCCACACCCCCTTGACCGAGGAGACGGAAGAAATGTTCGACGCCGACGCGTTCGACCAGATGAAAGATACTGCCGTTCTTGTTAATACGTCGCGAGGGTCAGTTATCGACACCGACGCTTTGGCGGAGGCAATCAAGGATGGGCAGATAGCTGGCGCAGGCCTTGACGTCCTCCCAAATGAACCGCCGGAGAATGAATCGCTGTCTAAACAGGATGAGGTCGTTGTGACGCCGCACATTGCATGGTACTCTGAAGAGTCGTTCGACACCCTCCGTCGGACCGTGACCAGCGATATCGAACGTCTCCTAAATGGAGGCGCCCCCGAGAACCTCGTCAACGACGTGTAATCCACCAACTTGTTGCGTTTCTCCTCCAACTCCGCTCTTCCCCACCCTGAAATCTCGTTCATTCGACACTCTTGCGGATGAAGGGGCAGGACGGAGACAAGGCCTTCAATTCGACGGGTTCTGGTAGTCGTAGACTGAGAATGGACTGTCTGTAGTGCTGTGCAGTGGTCCAGTAGTGTCGGAACCTCCGCCATTGTTCAATGGATGTGTTCCGCTGGTGGGCGACGCTGTTACTGCGAAATGGGTGAAGCGAGTACTCTTGTCGTTCTGTGTTCGGAATAAATAAATGGGTGTTTGGTAACGGCAGGCATTCATTACAGTTGTAGGCCTGTAATGTAGGTGGAGCTGTTTCTGACTATCGGCACACCCTTTCGGAAATGCCGAACTGTAGGGATCCGTAGACTAAGCTGGCAACGAAGGCAGTCAATATCAGTAAGTCTGCTAGAAGTGTCCAACGGCTTCAATCGTGGACAGAATACAGCAGTGGCCATATACAAATAGATACATGGCCTGACCCATACCAGTTAATCCAACTGTGCTCGGTACGGGCAGGCAGTCCAACAGCCGATGACGTCAACATCACAGACCCCGGACCACCTGCCACTCCGAAGAGAGTTCATTCAGTATCTGTTCGAGAGGGAACGGTGACTACTCCCACGACTGAAATCGTGGGCTTCGCCCACTGAGGGGTACGCCAGCGTCTTCTGGGAGTTCGCAGTTTCTATCTCGCCGCTAAGTTCTGTCAGTATGACCTGCGTGTCGGTCTAAGCTACGATAGCCTCCGCCGTCGATAGCGGGATCGTAACTACGTGTGAGGAAAAGAATGCCAGAAAAAATCGCGACGCTCCTTCGCTATATCGGAACGATCAGGAGGTATCGTAGACGGTCTTGATGATGGTGAAGAAATCCATCCCTTCGTCGCCCTGTTCGCGGTACGTCTCACTCGAGGAAGCCTTCTTCCCACCGAAGGGAACGTGCAGTTCCAGTCCCGTCGTCTTCTCGTTGACTTTGATAACACCGAAGTCAGCTTCCTCAATATAGCGGTTTACCTCACTGTGATTGTCCGAAATGATTCCTGCCGACAGGCCGTACTCAACATCGTTCGTCACTTCGATCGCTTCGTCGAGACTGCTGATGGGCATGACACCAACGAATGGCCCGAATACCTCCTCCTGCATAATTCGCATGTCGGACTCAGTGTCGGTGAAGATGGTCGGCTCAATAAAGAACCCGTTCTCACAATCACCGTCTTCGACACGCTCGCCACCGTATTCGAGCGTCGCGCCTTCTTCTTGAGCAAGCTCGATATAATCGAGCGTGCCCTCAAGTTCACTCTCCGTGACCTGCGGGCCCATATCTGCACCTTCGAGTCCTGGACCTACGTCGATATCGTCGGCAAACGACGTGAGTTCCTCGACGAATTCGTCGTACACCTCCTCGTGGACGAGTGCCCGTTCGGTACTAGTACACGCTTGTCCGGTAACGCCGAACGCTCCGTTGCCGACGATCTGGGCAGCATTTTCGACGTCTGCACTGGGCATGACGACTGTGGGGTTTTTGCTTCCAAGCTCGGTCTGAACGCGTTTTTGACTATCAGTCGCTTGCTGGTAGATCATCTCGCCGACCTTCCGGCTACCCGTGAATGAGACAGTGTCGACTGCATCGTGTTCAAGAATGGTCGAACCGACTTCCTTGCCACTGCCGACAACCATGTTCGCGACGCCGTCAGGTGCATCAGATTCTTCGAGTGCCTCAGCGAGACATTCGAAAACCTTTGCGAGGACTGTCGGCGCCTCAACCGACGGTTTGATCACTAGCGTATTGCCGGTGGCCAGTGCGGGCGCCATCTTCCACGCGGGGATGGCGATGGGGTAGTTCCACGGGGTAACAAGACCTGCGACCCCCATTGGTTCCCGAACTGTATACAGGTCGCGGTCACGGTTACTGGACTTCTTGACAGTGCCGTCGTAATCCATCGCTCGCTCGGCGTAGTAGTAGAAAATGTCGACTGCCCGCTGCACCTCTGGACCGGCTTCGGCGGGAGTCTTTCCTTCCTCACGCACGAGCGTTTCGGTGAGTTCGTCTTTCCGGTCGTCCAGTCGCTTGGCCGTCTCCCGGAGCACTTTCCCACGAGTAGGTGCTGGTATCTCTTCCCAGTCGGCCTGTGCAGCGTCGGCGGCCTCGACAGCTTGGTTTGCGTCCTCCTCGTGAGCGAGAGAGAACTCCGACACTACCTCGTCGGTATCGGCCGGATTGGTGGTTTCGAACGTATCGCCGGACTTGGACTCCTGCCACGTACCGTCGATATAGTTTTTGAAGGATTCCATCTTCAGTCACACCTATGGTGGCCTCTCTTAGACATTTTTCGGCATCGGATGAAAACGGGGAGAGCACAGCCTCGCAGTTAAACCTATTCAGCATCTATCGTGAGCGGTGGGAAACATCACGTAGTTCGTCGCCAGTAGACGCGAAGACCTGCGATTGCCGCAACTGTGGCAATCGCTGCGAGCACGATAAAGAGAGCCGTTCGGCTCGAAGCCGAGAGAAACGCACCCGTAAGACCGGCACCGAGTGCGCCGACACCGAACGCCCCGAGGTACGTATAACCATACGTGAGTCCGCGCACATCTGGAGGCGACTCCTCAGCAACAGTTGCCTGCATCAACGGCTGTTCGCCGAACAGGAGAATCCCGAACAAGAGAACAGTGACGGCGACGCCGGTGACTCCGAGCGAAACGAGTGGCTCAAATAAGAGTGCGGCAACCGCTAATGCAGCGAATACGCCTGCCAGCCCTCTTGCCGGGTCGATTCGGTCCGAGAGTCGTCCGCCGAGATACTGGCCGATGGTCCCAACCAAAAGAAGTGCACTATATGCATACCGGGACGACGAGTTACCGGTCGGAATCGACATCGTCGAGAGCGTCGACTCGAAAATACCTGGGAGGAACGTGAGAACACCTCTGTAGTAGATTCCCTCGAACATTACAGCCACAAATACGATACCAAACCCGCTGACAAAGAGCCGCCGCGACGTCGTGAGGAACTGCGAGAACGATTGCATCCCACCATCCGTTGCAGCAGTTGACGAGGATTCAGTTCCGAGAGCGCGGTCTTCGTCAATACCAACGGAGGCAGCCAATATTCCAGCCGCCACTGCCACCACGGCCAGTGCGACAACCGTCGTCAACCAATCCCTCATACCGAGCAACACCACGACTGCTAAGGGACCGAGCGCGGTGCCTACGTTCCCTGCAATGCCATGATACGCGAATCCTTTGCCACGCTCCTTGACGCCGGTACTGATGAGCGCAAGACCGGCCGGATGATAGACGCTAGCTGCCATCCCCCAGAGAACGAGCGCGAGCGCAAAGACGGCCACATCGTGGACGACGAGCAGCGCCAAGAACGCCGACCCCATGCCCACAAGTGATCCTGCAATCAGTGGTTTCGATCCATACCTGTCCACGAGCACTCCGCCAGGGAGCGCACCGATTCCGAACGCGGCGTAACCGAGCGACGCGACAGCGCCAGCCATCGCTACTGAGAGATCGAATGCTTCCATCCAGACGGGGAGAAACACTGGGATGGAAAGTTCAAACGTATGGACGAGCGCGTGTCCTGTCGCGGTTACTGTGAGTATCCGACGGTCGTTTCCATCCATTACTGGTCTCCTGGTTCCGATGGCTGTGAGAGGGGTGTATGTTGCCGGAATTTCAGAAAGTGGCTATTCCATTCTTGAGTCACTGTGTTTCGTTCATTGTGCATGTCATCCATGATTGTTTCGGTAGCTCATTTGTGAATTCTGGCTGAAACTACTATGTTCGAAGTAGACGTTCTGAGACGGTGAGGAAAGATGAAAGAACAACGGTCAGGACGGAGTTCGCTCACGAACCTTGGTCGCAGCCAGTAAATCAGGCTCCTTTGCTTGTGTGATCCACTAGAAGCATACCTTTATAATAGTGACTCGATTGGTTATCTGTATGGGGCCGACGATAACGGAAATCGAAAGTACAGAGTTCAGCTACCCGATCAAAGACACTAGCTACGACACGCACGGATTCAATCTCGTCTACGACCCGGGTAGCACGGTTGAGCGAAAGCTGTTTGGGATTAAAATCCGCACTGACGAAGGGATAACTGGTGAGTACGTCGGCGGGAACTCTCCTGGAGCGGCCCAGATCAACACATTTGCTGACTATCTCGTGGGAAAGAACCCACTCAACCGGGAGCGACACTGGAGTGAAATCAAGCGTGCCCTTCGCAAGTACGATCGCATGGGCATGGGACCGATCGACATTGCACTCTGGGATTTCGCTGGGAAATACTACGATGCGCCGATACACGAACTGCTCGGAACATATCGCGAGCGGATCCCAGCATACGCGTCAACGTACCATGGCGACGAAAACGGGGGGCTCGATTCTCCTGAAGCATTCGCTGATTTCGCCGAGGAGTGTCGCGAGATGGGGTACGGTGGCTTCAAAGTCCATGGTTGGGGCGGCTCCGACACCTCACGCAACATCGACCGAGAGGTGGAGACGCTCTTGCAACTGGGTGATCGGGTCGGGGACGAGATGGACCTCATGTGTGACCCTGCCTGCGAGTACGAGACGTTTGCCGACGCCCTAAAAGTCGGCCGAGCCTGTGATGAGGCCGGATTCTTCTGGTACGAAGATCCCTACCGTGACGGTGGCATCTCACAGCACGGACATCGAAAGCTCGCCCAGAAACTCGATACGCCCATTCTCCAGACGGAACACGTTCGTGGGCTAGAATTGAAAACAGATTTCGTTGCGAACGAGGCAACCGACTTCCTCCGAGCGGACCCCGAATACGATGCGGGTATTACTGGTGCAATGAAGGTTGCTAATGTAGCAGAAGGGTTCGGCATCGACGTCGAGTTCCATGCACCGGGCCCAGCTCAGCGACACTGTATCGCTGCGACACGTAACTCCAACTATTATGAACTGGCGCTTGTCCATCCCGACTGCCAGAACACTCAACCGCCCGTCTACAAGGGCGATTACTCCGACATGATTGATACCGTCGACGAAAACGGGACGGTTGCTGTCCCGGACGATCCGGGACTTGGTGTCGAGTACGATTGGGAGTTCATCGAGGCGAACCAGACGGGCAGCGTCCACGTCTACAATTAAGACAGGTCGAGCGCTTCGGAGGTGACCCCCGAAGCTGTTCACGACTGATCGGAACGGAAAATCTGTTTGGTGACGTCCAGTATCCGCCTCTTAGTTTTCGGGGAGTGACCGCCCCTCCCAATCTTTCTCGAAGAGATTGATCGTGTGGACCTCTTCTTCGTTATATGCGTGCTCGCGGAGAGCGTCTGAATTCAGTTCGACTCCAAGACCGGGTCCGTCCGGAAGGTGGAGATGTCCGTCTTCGATTTTAAGTGGCTTTTCGAGCAGGTCGGTCTTCCAGTCTACGTCGTAGTCTTCGAATACTTCCTGAATGAAGAAGTTCGGAACGCTGGTGCAAACGTGGGCACAGACGGCCGTCGCTACCGGTCCCTGTGGATTATGGGGAGCGAAATTAACATGCTCGGCGTCCGCCATCGCGGCGATTTTCTGTCCTTCAGTCACACCGCCTGTGTTCACCAGATCGGGTTGGATAATGTCGACGTCCGTATTCGCGAGCAAGTCGCGGAATTCGTAGCGCGTCATCAGTCGTTCGCCAGTAGCAATGGGAACCGGGGATTTCGCGGCGACCTTCCCGAGACTATTGATGCTATCTGGCGGACACGGTTCCTCGAACCACGTCGGATCGAACTCCGAGAGCTTCTCCGCGACCTCAACGGCCATTCCAGCAGTAAACCGACCATGGCCTTCGATCAGTAGGTCAATGTCTGGTCCGACTGCATCCCGTACTGCCCGAACAATATCGATAGCATGGTTCAATTCGTCACGAGTCATGCGCTCCCACGCATTCCCGAACGGGTCGAACTTCATGGCGTCGTAGCCATCATTGACAACTCGTTCGGCTGCCTCGGCGAATTTCTCCGGGTCACCGTCCACGTCAGTGTACCACCCGTTTGCATACGCACGAAGTTCGCTGCCTTGAACGGCACCACCGAGGAGTTCGTAGAGTGGCCGGTCGAGGACCTTTCCTTTGATATCCCAGCACGCAATGTCGATCGCGCTGATGACGGTCGTATTAACGACGTTCTTCGAGAACCACTCGTCGCGATACATTTCGAGGAACAACCGTTCGGTATCGAATGGGTCTGCGCCGATGAAGTAGTCCTGCATCTCCTCGATCGCTGCTGCGACAGTCCGAGGCTTGCCGTGAGTTGTCGCTTCGGCAAGTCCAGTTATTCCCTCGTTTGTCTCGAGTTCCACAAACACCCACGGTTTCCATGGATTCGATACGACGTACGTCTCCACATCGGTAATCTCTAACTCGCTCACAGGAGTCTATTTCAACCATGATTAACTAAACGTATCGGTCTCGACAAGCAATCTATTCTGCGCTAGTACGTGCTCCTCACCCAGATAGCCGACTAGGGGTAACTCAGCGCTACGGAAGGCCACTATTGAGGCCATGAGAGGAGTTAGAATAGGAAAATGACGAGCGGAAGCGGAATAGTACTGGACGCTAACTATTCGTCCTCAGGAGCCAGCTCTACTTAGACAGTGGTAACGCCGTTTTGGAGCGTGCCAATTCCTTCGATTTCGATGCCCACCTCATCGCCTTCTGTGAGTGTGAACTCGTCTTCGGGGACGATCGATGTTCCCGTCAGGAGTACGGCGAGTTCTGGAGTGGGATTAGAGCGCGTGTAGGCGGCAGCGAGTTCCTCACACTCTGTTACCATTTTCGATGTTTCCGTCTCTCCCTCGAAGACAGTCTCACCGTCGCGGTCGATCGTCATCGAGATCGAGAGGTCATGGGGATCGCCGACCGTTTCGGGGGAAGCGATGCAGGGACCGATCGAGCAGCATCTATCGTAGACTTTGGCCTGGGGGAGATATAGAGGGTTTTCTCCTTCGATCGAGCGGCTGCTCACGTCGTTGCCAATTGTGTAGCCAACGATGTCGCCGTCGTAGAGTACGGCCGCGAGTTCTGGCTCAGGAACGTCCCAACCGGAGTCCGACCGCACGCCCACCGCTGATCCTGGCCCGACGGTCCGGCTCGGCGTCGCTTTAAAGAATATTTCTGGGCGGTCGCCGTCGTACACTTGTTGGTAGACGTCCGGCATTTCGCTCTCGGATTGGCGCGCTTCCTCGCTGACTCTGTATGTCACACCTGCGGCCCAGATCTCTTCTGCGTTGACCGGTACATCAATGATCTGCTCGCTGAGGTCAATCTGCTCAGCGTTCGACACCATTCGCTCCGCTACCGCATCGATATCTTCACCGACTGCTACGGCAGCTTGAACCAGATCACGGAATGACTGTACATTTGACCGGGCACTGGTCAGGTCGTATACTGTGTTCGTGCCGGCGGCGGCCAGTCGAGACTCGCAGCCGTCGATCAACCGATAGTACTTCATGTACAATTCGAATGTTTGAACGAAGGGATATAATTGTACCGCCGAACCTGAGTGAATATCTTCGAAAGCGTTCACCGGACAGTAGTTTCAGGCTGGGTCAAAGAGTTCCTCTCCCTCCACCATGTGAGCTTCCACAGCGTCCATGTCCAGCGTCAGACCAAGGCCAGGATCCGGTGGCACGTCGATGCGGCCATTCTCGATGACGGTTTCTTCGACGAGATCGTCCCACCAGCCGAGCTGGTATGAGTGGTATTCGACGGCCAGTACATTCGGGATTGCCGCGCCAAGGTGCGCGCTTGCAATCGTTCCAATTGGCGAAGAGACGTTGTGCATTGCCACCGGGAGGTAGTACATATCGGCCAAGGCGGCTATTTTGTGGCCCTCGCGCATGCCGCCGACTTTGGGGATGTCAGGCGCGATGATGTCAACTGCCTCCTCCTCGATGAGTCGGCGCTGACCGTGCGTCCGATAGACGTTCTCACCGGTCGCAATCGGCGTCGAGCTATCCTCTGTAACTGTTTGCTGGACATCGTGGTTTTCCGGCGGAACTGGATCCTCGAGCCACCAGACATCATACGGCTCAAGCGCCTCTGCAAGTCGTTTCGCACTGTCGGCGCTGTATGTCCAGTGACAGTCGAATGCGACTTCGGCCTGCCCGCGAACGCGTTCGGTCACTGCTTCAACCAGATCAACCTTGTGCTGGATTTCGAGCGGGTTCAGGTGGCGGTTCGCACGGTCACGCTCATGCCCACTTGGGACATCGAGGTCGAATTTGAGAGCGTCATAGCCGAGTTGCTCGACAACGCGTTCGGCCTCATCGGCGCATGCTTCAGGGTCGGCTTCTGATTCGGTGTGACAATCGCAGTACGCACGCACAGAATCGCGGTATTTCCCACCGAGTAACTGGTAAGCTGGAACACCCAGTAATTTACCGGCGACGTCGTGAAGCGCTATCTCTATCCCAGAGATCGCGGAAATGACCTTCCCCGAGATCGAGCCCTCACCAGACATTTTCTGAACGAGGTGTTCATACAACCGGTCGATGTCAGTTGGGTTCTCGCCCAGCAGGAACGGCTTCATCCGCTCAATGATGGATGCGTCACCACCACCCCAGTAGGACTCGCCCGTGCCGGCGACACCAGCATCAGTGTACACCCGTACAAGGATCCACGGATAGTTCCCGTCGACCATCGTCGTTTGAATGTCAGTGATCTCCGCATCCGTCACTGCCTGTTCGTCCGAGAGGTTCATCGTCTCTTGGGAAAGATCCCGCATCGTGTACTCTGCGTTCGGATCGCTCAGTTGAGTTGGATCGATCATAGTAGCTACCTTGGAATTTGATTATATATTATTCGTCGGCGACTGCATCGTGGTACGCGCTGTCGAATGCGTCGTGAAGCGTCGGTAGTTCAACCGAGAGTGTGACATACTGGGCGCCTGCATCAAGCCAGCGCCGTGCGGTTTCCGGATCGTCGGCATGGGTTCCGACAACCCTGTTGGCGTCGGCAGCCTTCTCACAGACGTCCTCCATGAGCGAGGTAACTCGTTCGTGGTTGATTTGCCCCGGAACGCCGAGCGACTGCGAGAGGTCGTATGGACCGAGAAAGATCACGTCGATCCCATCAACCGACAGGATTTCGTCGATGTTCTCAACGCCGCGTTCGCCCTCGACGTGAACGATAACAGTAGTCTGCTCGTTCTGGTCTTCGGTATAGGATTCAGAGCCGATGTACTCCCCAGCACGGACGTACATCGAGAATCCGCGCTCGCCAACTGGTGAAAACCGAGCAGCGTCGACTGCGGTCCGCGCATCTTCAGCGGTTTCAATCTGGGGGATCTGTACCCCCTCTGCTCCAAGATCTAGCGCGCGTTGAATCTCCGGTGGGTCGTTCGACCGGACACGGACGACAGCTGATGTGTCGGTGTTGTCGACACCCATCGTGAGTGAAGCAGTCGTTTCGGCCGTGAGCGGGCCGTGTTCTTGGTCGAGAACCACGAAATCTAAGTCCGTCTCACCGATGGTTTCGGCGACCATCGGCGATGCGGTGATTTGAAACGTTCCGACGAGTTCATCGCCACTGGCGAGTCGCTCGCGCAGGCTATTTGAAGCCATACGTTATCCAGTGACAGTATTAACTATATAACTTACGCTGATAATCTGGAGATAAAATTAGACCCGGTCTGGATCTCTCATAGCGTCGAATCCTGTACCAGACGCGACGCAACTACCGTTCCTGACGGACAGTATGCTCGAGAGTCGGAATACCCTCGATATCAACTTCGACGGTATCGCCGTCTGAAAGTGGTCCAACTCCTTCAGGCGTCCCAGTTGAGACAACGTCACCGGGTTCAAGCGTCATATAGCGCGTGATCTCCTCGAGAAGTTCCGGAACGTCGAAGATGAACTCCGCCCTGGACGAGTTCTGTTTCGTCTCGCCGTTAACTCGCAGGGTGATGCGGGCGTCGTTCTCAACCTCATCCGGCGTCGCGACGACGGGGCCAAGCGGCGCCGCGCTGTCGAACGCTTTCCCACGAACCCAGTTCGTCTCGACTTCCTGATCATCGCGGTTCGAGATGTCGTTGACGCAGGTGTATCCTGCCACCACATCCATTGCATCCTCAGCGTCGAGATTGCGACACTGTTGGTCGATCACAATACCGAGTTCGGCCTCATACTCGATGCGCTCCTTGCCGGCCGGGAGCGGAGTTGTATCGCCGTGTCCAGCGACAGTGTTCGGCGGTTTCAGGAACAATAGTGGACGGTCCGGAATCTCCATTCCGGACTCCTTAGCGTGGTTCTCGTAGTTGAGACCGACGCAGACGATCTTCGACGGGTCGACTGGCGCCAGAATATCTACTTCGTCGCGGTCGTACGTCTCATTGCCGAACGTTACTCCGCTAGCGGTCCATTCTCCGTTCCGTACCGTACCTGCTGGGTCGCGAAATCGTACGCGATACATAGTGCTATATCCACGGCGGGGGGGACATAACGTTTTCCGCTCCGTACTGTCTTCACAAATGATGGAAGGGTTTCCTTCAGCCTAATATTTATACAACTCGACTGTGCATATACTGGTGCATGTCATCGCGGAGCGTGAGAGGCGTATACACGAACAACGAATGGAAAGATATCGAAAGTAATACTGGAATCAGCGTCACGAACCCCGCCACGGAGGAGGCGATCGCGACAGTGCCCGAGGCGACGACTGGAGCAGTCAATGAAGCCGTCACTGCTGCGAAGGCGGCCCAATACGAGTGGGCGAAACGGCCAGCGAAAGAGCGTGGCGACTTCGTCCGTGATATCGCGGCTGTGATGGAGGATCATGCTGATGAACTTGCGCAACTGATCGTCGACGAACAGGGAAAGCCGCTGGATATCGCTCACGGTGAGATTGAAGGCGCCGTCGAACTTGCAGAGTACATGGCTGGCTGGGATCGCCGTATCGAGGGTGATATTGTTCCGGGTGACGCTCGGAACGAATCGATTCATATTCTCCGTCGTCCGCACGGTGTCGTAGCTGGCATCATCCCGTGGAACTATCCCCTCGCGGTGTTCATCAGGAAGCTCGCACCGGCGCTCGTTACTGGTAACACGATGGTAGCGAAGCCAAGCGAGGAAACACCGCTTGCAACACTCCGTCTCGTCGAACTCGTCGACGAGCACGCCCCCTTACCAGAAGGCGTACTCAACATGGTTACTGGCGGGCCAGATGTCGGCCATGCACTGGTCACCCACGAGACGGTCGACATGATTTCGATGACCGGTAACACTGAGACGGGTAAACAGATCATGCGCGACGCTGCAGACACAATGGCGCATGTCTCGCTCGAACTCGGTGGGAAAGCGCCGGCTATCGTCTGGAAGGATGCCGATATCGACGCCGCGGTTGAGGACATCCTTACAGCCAGAATCACGAACACTGGACAGGTGTGCACGTGCGCTGAGCGCATCTATGTTCATTCGGACGTCCGAGAGGAGTTTGAAGAGCGCTATGTTGCGGCTGCTGAGGACGTCACTATCGGTGATCCGGGCGAGAACCCGGATATGGGACCACACGTCAACAAACGTGAACTCGAGAAAACTGAGACGGCGGTCCAACAGGCCACTGAGGCAGGCGCGCAGGTGCTCACGGGCGGGCAGCGACCAAGTGACGAGGAGTTCGCTACCGGTTACTGGTATGAGCCGACGGTCGTCACTGACGTCGAACAGGATATGGACATCATGCAACAGGAGGTGTTCGGCCCGGTCAGTCCGATTATGGAGATTGACTCGCTCGAACAGGCGATTGAATACGCGAATGATTCGCGTTATGGCCTCTCGTCGTACGTCTTCACCGACGATTATGCAACGGCGATGCAGGCTGCTGAAGACCTTGAGTTCGGTGAAACCTACATCAATCGTACGCTCGGTGAGTCATGGCAGGGCCATCACGTCGGCTGGAATGAATCGGGGATAGGCGGAGAAGATGGAAAGTACGGCGTTCTCGAGTACACGCAGCTGAAAACAGTTTATCACAATTACGACCAATGATTGGAGAAGCACATCATTACGGCATCACAGTATCGGATCTCGAAGAGTCGGTCGCGTTCTACCGCGATACGCTCGGAATGGATGAGCTTGATCAGATTGGATTCGACGACGAGGCGTTCAGCCGGTTCGTCGATGTCGAGGACGTCGATGTTGACATCGTGTTCCTGGACGCAGGCGGGTGTAGCATCGAACTTCTCGAATACGAGAACGGTGGCGGGAACGCTAATGAAGGCGTCTCGAACGACACTATCGGTGCGTCTCACTTTTGTCTCGCCGTCGACGACGTTGACCAACAGTACGAGGAATTGTCGGACTCTGTCGAATTCGTGAGCGAGCCACAGACGCTTGAGAATGGCGCCCAAGTAGTATACCTGTACGACCCCGACGGAAACACTGTTGAACTGCTCGAAGAGTGAGAGTGTTCTAATAAACTGATGTTCGACAAAGTACACCACATCGCGTATACTGTCGATGATCTTGACGCCTATAAGACGCTGTTCGGCGACACGCTCTCGATGGGCGCAGTCACGACTCGAGAGATGCCCGATGCCGGGTACAAGGCTGCTGTGTATCGAGTCGGCGAGACCTATATCGAGGTACAGGAACCCATTGATCACGAGGAGATGGAGACGTTTCTGGCGGAACAGGGAAACGGACTCAACCACGTCGCATATGAGGTGGATGACATAGATGAAGCCGTTGCCACGTGCGAGAGGCGGGGAATCAAAGCTGCGTGGGACGAACCGATTGTCGCACCGACATTCCCCGACTGCCGTCTTATCGACATGGAGACCGAAACCGCCGATGGCATCTATCTCCAACTCATCGAAGAAATGACTGAATGAATCACGTCGTCCGGACAGAGCCCACGCACGACAGCACTGAACCATGCTTAACGTACCATCAAAACTACATAAATTGGAGCAACCTATTCGCGTCGGTGTCATTGGCGCCGGCGTGTTTGGAACGAAACTCATCGACCAACTCGAACGAGCGCCCGGGATGACGACCGCCGTTGTCGCCGATGTAGACGAACAGAAGGCAGTCGACGCCTACGCCGAGGCAGGTATCTCGTCTGACGCTGTCGTCGACGCTAACAGTGCCGCGGAGGCCGACACAGCAGTGGGCGACGGGAACCGGGCCATACTGACCGATGGGGTCGAATTGACAGCAACCGAGGTGGACGTGGTCGTTGAAGCGACCGGTGTTCCCGAGGTCGGCGCCCGCCATGCCTATGAAGCGATCATGGCGGAGAAACACGTCGTAATGGTTACAGTCGAAGCTGACACGGTCGTCGGCCCGATTCTGGCCGAATTCGCCGACAACAACGATGTCATCTACACGATGGCGTACGGCGACCAGCCGTCACTCATAGTCGAGCTCTATCATTGGGCCGAGACAGTTGGTCTCGATGTCGTCGCAGCCGGGAAAGGCAATCCATTTCGGGAGGAATACCGCCATGGAACACCCGACGATGTCTTCGAGCGGTTCGGCTACGACGCGTCATTCGTCGAAGAACAGGATCTCAACGCCCGAATGTACAATTCGTTCCTGGATGGAACGAAAGTCGCCGTTGAAATGTGCGCAGTTGCAAACGCAACCGGGCTGACGCCCGATACACCCGGCATGCATCTTCCGACGGCAGAGATTCCAGAAATCCCGGAGCTACTTCGACCAACCGACGACGGGGGGATACTGGACTCCCGCGGCTCCGTCGACACGATCAGCACGCTTCAACCCGATGGATCAGCCGTTTCAGATGACATCAGCTTCGGCGTTTTCCTTGTCACCACTACGCCGAATGAACAGGTGCAGACATACCTCAAACAGAACGCCGGGACCGGCCTATATGTTGCTAGCGATGGCAAGTACCAGCTGTTCTATCGGCCGTATCATCTCCCAGGCGTCGAAACCCCTGTCAGCGTCGCTAACGCCGCATTACGGAATGAAGCAACCGGCGTCCCCCACCGTCACGAGGCCGAAGTTGTCGGCGCCGCGAAGCGCAACCTCACACCAGGCGACGAACTTGACGGTGGGGGCGGCTACACTGTGTATGGACTATTAGAGACCGCTGAGACCGCTGCCGAACAAAATCACGTTCCGTTCGAACTCCTCGAAGGAGCGACCGTCCGACAGCCAATCGAGACAGACGACGTCGTGACATACGACGATGTCGAAATCAACGACGACTCGTTCCTCCATCACCTGCGGCACATCCAAGACCGACGCTGATTCGGTCGTGGCGGTGACAGATCCAGTCTAGAATCCTTCAAGCGGGCGTTGGGCAAGGCAGTTACGTCGATGTCCGACGCACCGTTGTTTCTGAATGGTTGAGGAGTGACGAGTCAAGTTTCATCCCGAGTCCCGGCCTGTCAGGAATGGCGAGGGAGCCCTTACGGACTGGCATTGTCTCGGTGACCAAGTTCTGATGCCAGCCGTCATATCGGTCACGAATGGTCTCCATGACGTATAGATTCGGCACCGTCGCCGAGAGGTGAGCATTCGCGGCGTGAAGGACTGGTCCCCCGGAGTTGTGTGGGGCAACTGGGAGGTGGTGTGCCTCTGCCATCGACGCGATGGCTCGGCCTTCGCTGATACCGCCAGTCCAACAGAGGTCCGGCATCACAATGTCTACAGCATTCGTCTGTAACGCCTGCTCGAACTCATAACGGCCGATGAGACGCTCACTAATGCAGAGCGGGCAGTCCGTGCTCGCGGCGAGGCGCTCGTATACTTCAAAGTTTCCCTTGCGTACGACATCTTCGACCCAGACAGGATTGTACTGCGAGACAGCGTCGACGATGCGCTTCCCTGGAGTAAGTGCCCAGAGGCCGTGGAGTTCGATGGCGATGTCCATCTTGTTGCCGACGGCGTCTCGGATCTGCTGGATCGGTGCGACGCCTGCCTCGAGCTGTTCTGCAGTGATTCGCTGGCCGCGGGTCTCTGTCGCGAACTCGTCGAACGGCCAAATCTTCATTGATGTGATACCTTGTTCGAGGAGGGACTCAGCGAGTGCAACCGGTTCCTCACGGAAGTCAAATTCCTGGTCATAGCAGGTATTGTACGCCGGGATTTCAGTCCGAGATTTTCCGCCGAGAAGCTGGTATATCGGTTCGCCCGCAGCTTTCCCTTTGATGTCCCAGAGAGCAATGTCGAGTGCGCTCATCGCCCGGCTCTCTGCCCCGGCATGCCCATAGTAGTTGAAGTACGTCTGAAGGTCATCCCGAATGGCTTCGATATCGCGTGGGTCTCGCCCGAGCACTTGGTCAGCTATGGGGCCGTGTATCGCTCCAGCCTCCATCTCTGCCTGCGGAAAGGTTTCCCCGAGGCCGACGACGCCCGCGTCAGTGTGGACGCGGAGGATGGTGAGGTCAATGTCTCGTTCGGTATTAGTCAGGTCCGACTCCGACTCAAACTGCACGGTCTCAAGCACCGTGATCTCCATATATAGCATTTCTCGATACCTACATATAGAAATATGGCCTCAGCGTAGGGGGAGGACGAGATATCCGCAACGAACCCTGAATATTCTCAGAATCATCGAGACCAAATTTTTATATTTATATTGTGTATTGGTGTCTATATGCAGGTCGGAGTCATCGGACTCGGCAAAGTCGGCGTAGGCATCAGCAAAGCACTGCTCGCCGAAGGTCATGACGTAATCGGCTACGACGTTTCAGAGTCATCGCGTCAACAGGCCATGGATGTTGGCGTTGACGTCGCCTCAAACAACGCCGCCGTCGCGGAGCAAGCCTCCACAATCATCCTCTCGCTTCCACACCCAGAGATTAGTCGCGAAGTGGTCGAGACAATTTGCGAACACGGCACCCCCGAGACAGTCGTATTCGATACGAGCACACTCTCCCCAAGCACGGCCGAAACGCTCGCCGAACGTGCCACGGCAGCCGGGATGCATTATCACGACTGCCCAATCACTGGTGGGGCCGTCGGTGCAGCGGCTGGCGAACTGACCGTCATGGCTGGCGGCGACAACGAACGGTTACGCGACCACCGAGACGTGCTGTCGGCCATCGCAGAGGACGTCTACCATATCGGCGATGTCGGCGATGCACAACTGGTCAAGCTCATTCATAATCAGGTTGGACAGACTGTCCTTCTGATCTTCGTCGAGGGGCTGTTCCTCGCCGAAGAACGTGGCGTCGACCCGGCCGTCCTCTACCGGACGCTCCGCCATTATACCCAGATATACGACGATAAACTAGACGCCTTCTTCGGTAACGCGTTCGACGAAGCGTTCGTCGACCACTTCGTCCCTGAGTCCGAGGACGTTCGTCTCGGTCCCGACCAGCAGTTCAACCTTCGCGAAGCACACAAGGACCTCGTCGAGCTGGAAGAACTAGCCGATGCACACGACGTGCACTATCCAGTCGGGAGCTTCGCCGAACAGGAGCATCAAATGGCGATGAACGCCGGATATGGCGACCGCCCGCATCCCGACGTCCTCGAACTGTACGAGGAACTCTTCGAGACGGACGTCGAAAGCCGAGCGGACCGGCGCGAGAAAAGTCGCGGCCAAATCCTATAGAGCGACATAGAGACGGTTACGTCAGGCGAATGCGACCGACCATGGGAAATGTGGGAAGTGTGCGAAGCAATGGATAGTCACTCAGCCGCGGCCGTTGAGACGCTGCCAGTACTGGATGGTTGCAGCAGCATGCCCCTCATCCGGGCCTGCTGAACGCGCCGATGCTTTGTACGCTTTATGGACGTCGCTGCTTAATGGGAGTGCAGTATCGTTCCGTCGGGCAACGTCAAGGGCGTACCCGATGTCCTTCTGCCAGATACGGCGACCGCCCATCCCTTCGATATCCTGCTCGAAATCGTCGTGAAGATACTTTTCCCAGAGATCTAGCCCGAGGAACGACGAGAGCAATCCTGGGTCAACGCCATTATCGCGGCCGAACGCGACAATCTCGGCATCAATCGCGCGATGGCCGGCGTACCGCAACTGCAACGTGACATCCTCCCCGGCCTAAAGGCCGGGGCTTCCAACAAGAGTAGCCTCGTCATCTGAGGAGGTTTCGGAACTATACGCCGAGAGGGTCATCTGTCGGGGTTTCCGACTCGCGTCTTGGTGTTCCGTGGTGCTGTCACAGGCACTCCCATCCCGTGGCAAGTCATCGCCCGCCGATTTCACTGGCAGGCTCTCTCCCCACGGGTCTAAGCGATTTGCGATGTTCGCTGCTCCGTTGATGTCACCTTGATACTCCGACACCCAACACTCCTCGTTCGTACAATAGAACTCTGCGTGGGCGCTGCGTGAACCGAGATGGCCGCACGCATGGCAGGTCTTGCTCGTGTACGCCGACGGAACGTACTTGACCGGGATGCCTGCGTCGCGTGCTTTGTCTTCGATACGGCCCTGGAGGCGAGCAAACGCCCAGTTGTGGAGTCGGCGATTCATCCACTTCCCGTAGTCAAGGTTATCGCGGAGGTAGTCCAGGTCCTCCAACATGATCACCGAATCGTCGAACTGTGTTGCGTAGTCGACTGCCTCCCGAGAGGCTTTCTCGACGATATCCGTGAGCGCGTTCTGATAGTGGTTGAATCGCTCGTCAATCCGCCACTGGGCAGCATCTCGCTCCTGCAGTCGCTCCAAGGTCGTGTACATCTCCTTGCGGAGTTGGCGAGCACGACCGCCATCGATCAGCAGAGGTTGGGTCGGAGTATCGCGGCGGTAGGCACAGCCCACCACCAGCTTGGATTTGCCGATGTCGAATCCGACCGGCGTCGGATCATCCCCGGCATCTGGCTCGTCGATTTCGTACTCGACAGTGACATGCAGCACCCAGTTGGTGCGATGCTGTTGGAGTCGGAACTCGCCGACCGAGACATCGCCGTCGAGCAGGTCGTTCCACAACTCGCGCTGCGCGGGGTTGATCCGAAGCGGTATCCAGAACGATGTTCCTCGTCCGACCTGCGGGACGCGCCAGCAGAACTCGTGTTCGCGGTCTTCGGAATGGTCGATATTCCACCCTCGATTGGTGAACCGGACGGGGTGGTCGTCGTCCAACTCGGAAGCGTTGTACGTATTCCGGAGTTGCGGGACGTAGTTCTTGAGCGCGTCTTTGGCGTAGGACGTAAGCTCGTAGCCGGTGACGACATCGTTAACCGCCGTCTGTGTATCCGCGCCGCTCTCGAACGACTCCGAAAGCGCGCGTCGATACGTTGCCACGGTTCGCTGAAGGCGACGCTCTTTGTGCGCTGTGGGTGGCGCAAGCGTCACTTCAAGTGTTTTCGTGGCTGTGGTTTCGGCGGCCATCCGACATTTCTTATATAGCACCGGTATTACTAAAATCCTAGCCGCCGCTGCGAGCATTCCACTGGTCCCCCACGTCTGGGGGACGTCAGTAGCGCTCGCGGCAAGCCTCCATCTCCTTGCGACCGTCGACCGAGAGTCGTGGCTTGAGTTTGACCGGTCCGCCAATCCACTCCGCGAGGAACTGAGCGACGATTCGTTCACAGCCGACACCGACGGCCGCGTCGACATCCCATCTGGCCCTGGTCTTGGTATCAACCTCGATAGAACTGCCATCGATCAATACCGAGTAGATAAGTGACTCGTACCGCTTTTCCGGAATCGATCCAGCTCAGAATTGGCCTGACTGCGACACGTTCAATCTCTAGACCAATTCTACAAGCTGATCAGGGCGAGTGCCTCGGGGCGTGACCCCGAGGCAGTTCACACTGTGTCTGGCGCGGTCACTGACCAGACGACTGTACGAGATTTTCTAGCTTCTCATCGGTTCCCGTTTCACGTAGTGTTCGAACGTTGCCGGCCACGATGTCGGCCAATCGACTCCAATGCCGGGGGCTGTGGCCGGCATTATGCGGGGTTATGAGTGCATTCTCGAGGGTCCAGAGTGGATGGTCGCTTGGCAGCGGTTCAGGGTTAGTCACATCGAGAGCTGCGGCGCGAATACCATTAGATCGGAGTGCTCCAACGAGAGCGTCGGTATCGACAATCTGTCCGCGTCCGACGTTGATTAGCGTTGTGTGGGGTGAGAGTGTTTTGAATTCTTCCTCTCCGATAAGTCCCCGCGTCGTATCGCTTAGTGGGGCGGCCACGACAACGTAGTCGCTATCGGCGAGTGCCCGGTGGATCGCGTCCGATTCAAAGCCGATCACTTCGTCCGTCGGGCCGCCTTTGTCCGGTGTGTAGCGGACGCCAATGGTATCAACCTCGAATCCCTTGAGACGTTGCGTTACTGCCGTGCCGATGGCGCCAAGACCGATGATAGTGACAGTGCTGTCTTTCAATTCGTACGCCTGATAATGGCGCCATTCACCGCGCTCGGTTCGTCGTTGGCCTTCGTGGAGTCGCCGGGTGAACGACAGGAGGTACCCTAGCACTTGTTCTGCTATATTGGGCGCGTGGATACCCGAAGCGTTGGTCACTGCAACACCCATCTCCTGCATCCGCTCCAACGGTAGATGGTCGTATCCGGCGGCAGCACCGGCGAAGAGTCGGAGATTCTTGGCATTTTCGAGCAAGGATTCCCGAATTCGAGTCCCTGACACGACTGTCGTCTCAGAAATTAATTCGTGCTCCTCGGCAGGTGTACGGGCGACCTGGATCGCCGTGTCCGGGAGTCGATCACGCAATTTATTTGCGTACTGTTCTGTAGGGAGCCCGTGCGGATTTTGTCGTAGTACGGTGATGTACGGTGTGTTTTCAGTCATGGGCTTTGAGGTTCGTTGCTTAATTGCCGTATCTATGAATGACTGCCGGACCATTATATTAATATTGGTGATTAGTTACTGAATTTGTGGATGTGCGGCGTGTTCGGCCCCGAATCATTAACCCTGTAGAGTGTGAAGAAAGACGTGATGACAATACCATCCGTGAGTCTCCCGAGCGGAGACACGATGCCGATTGTTGGTGCTGGGACGTGGGATATTGAGGGCGACACTGTTCGTGACTCCGTTCGTACAGCTCTCGACACTGGCTACACGCACATTGACACTGCTGAAGGATACAGGAACGAGGCAGAAATCGGTGACGTGCTGGCTGACAACGACCGCGACGAACTCTTTCTCACCTCGAAAGTACTTCCGTCGAACCTCAATTATGAGTCCGTTCTCGAAGCATGTGAGAGCTCCCTGAGGAAGTTGAACACTGACTATTTAGATCTATACCTGATTCACTGGCCCAATCCAGCGGTTTCACTGCGCGAAACTATGAACGCAATGGAACGGTTACACGAGCAGGGGAAAGTCCGCAACGTCGGCGTCTCTAACTTCAGCGCGTACCAGCTCAGTGCCGCCGAACATGTCTCGAATATTCCGATTGCCGTCAATCAAATAGAGTTCCATCCATGGTTCCAGCGACCAGACCTGATCGAATACTGCCGTGAGACAGACGTACGCATTGAGGCTGCCGCACCACTAGCTCGAGGGGAACTATTCGGGGACGACACTATTCAGGAATTAGCCGATAAGTATGACAAGACCCCTGCACAAGTCGTTCTCCGCTGGGCCGTCGAGAAGGATGTGGTTGTCATTCCCAAATCTTCCTCTGCCGATCATATCCGAGAAAATATCGCGCTCTTTGACTGGAAACTGGACGAGACCGATCACCAGCATCTTGATGACGGTGACCGCAACCATCCTGTCTACGATACTGCTACTAGGGACTGGACTGACGACATATATGGTATTGCTCGGTAGAACTAGCTGTTGTAAACTGTTTCCGTTTGGAGTATCTACTCACCAGTGAGTGTCGAGATCTTTTCGAGCGCAGCACTATATTTTTAATTTTAGGAGAGGAACTTGATGTCGACAGAGTGAGACATAACTCAGCACTACGAAAGAACAAGTTCTTTTCCGGCTCTATAAAGTCTCGCTGAATACCTACTCTAATTCCAGTTCCTTACGCAGTTGTGGACTCTGGAGTCCAGCTCGGAAAACAGCATTGAAGAACTCCTTGTTTTTTGAGAGTTCATTGCCGTGCTCTCGGAAGTACTCCGAATCTAGATCTTTGAATTCAGGAATCATCTCCTGATAAATGTATTCGTAGAGATAGACGTTGACATTGTGGAGGTCCCGGACAGCGAACCCTTTCGCTTCGGTCTCAACCGCCATCGCTCGAATAGTGTCGCCTTTTGCTATATCTTGCGCATCTGAGGTATCTGATCTATCTTTTGTATTTTTAGTGTTCGAAGTGTCTTCGGCATCAGCGCTTCCTTCTGTATCCGAGCCATCTTCAGCACCTTGTGTGTCTGAACTATCTTGTTGATCTTCTGTATCTGTTGTATCTGACGTGGGTGACGGATCTGTTGTTTCTGAGCCTGCTCCGGTTGAACGTACTTCACTCATTCTCCATGTTTCCTCCTTCCGTTCGTCAAGATCGTCTGTCATCACGCAGTCACCTCCGTCTCTGCTGCCAGTTTCTCGTTAATTGAGAGGTAAGCGTCACGGGTATCACTGAGCTTCGCCGGGTCTTCATGCTGGAATACGGAAACACCGTTGTTCCACGCTCGACGGATAGTACACGCTCCGGCACCTGGAAAACAGGGTATGGAGCATCACTGAAGAACTCTAGCATCTCTTTCGTATCGTTGTTCGGTGTGCTTTCAACTGAGTTCACTATGATACCTTGGATCTGTATCTGATCTATCTGACCGCGGAAGCTCGACTCTAGATAGTCGATTTCCTCGTTCATTTTCTCGATTCCCCGGATGCTACGACGAGTTGGTTCAACCGGGATCACCACGTTCTCAGCTGCTAGCAAAGCGTTATCCAGTATCTGCGAGAGGTCAGGTGGACAGTCAATAATAACGTAATCGTAATCCGTCTCTAGTTCGGCTAGTGCGAGTTTCAGCCGCATCTCGTTATTTGCTACCTGCGTCAGCAGCATATCCTTCAATGCATCCATCGCCTTGTTCGACGGGATGACGTCGAATTCCTCGTGCTCTTCGATGATGTCGTTGATCTCGTTGGTCCGGGATGGGTCAATCATCACCTGATGTAAGCTCGGGATCTTCTGGTTATACAGCTCGCGGAACCCAACGCCCTCCGTAGCAATTCCTTGTGAGTCAGCGTCAACGAGGAGGACATCGGGGTCAAGCTTGTTCAACGCTCCGGCGACGTTGATTGCGGTCGTTGTCTTCCCGACACCACCAGCCTGATTTGAGACCGTAATATCTGAGTCATGTTCCAACTATATCTGACGTATCTTATCTCTAATCCCATAATAGTATGTCAGGCGTATCTAATGTATCTTCTATATCTGAGCTAGCTGCTATATCTGAGGAACACTCTATACTATACAGACCCACCATATCTAAAGGAGCTATTATATCTGAGGCGGTTTCTATATTATAGAATACCAATTATATCTGAGGTGCCTGATGTAACTGAGTTATCTTCTACGCTATAGAAGTGGGTTATATCTGATGAATCTGCTGTATCTGAGAAAGGATTCGTTACTCGTCGAACAGGGTGGAGACACGGGAGCTGCTTTGTCGCAAGGCTTCTTCTACGAGCTCACGGCAAATATCTAAACTATACAGGTAGTAGCTGCCGCCGTGGATTCCATCATTCCGTTCGTCGTGCTGGATGAACCCCTTCAATCGGAGCTGGCTTATACGGTCGTGGATTGTCCGGTCAGACACTATGTCAGAATCCACTCTCTCCGCGACAACTTGGTACCGCTCATAGATATCCGAGCGTTTGCAGGGTATCTCGTCTTCAGCCTCTAACTGCAGCAGCGAACACAATGTTAACTCACTATGAAGATGAAGACAAGCCAATGAAGCATCGTTACAAAGCTTGCTTTGGGAAGCTTCTCTGATGGCTGAATGGGACGAGACTCTCCAAGCACTGCTTGCTATTCATCTTAACAGTGTAATCGAGTTATTCTTGGCGAGACTAATCCAGTGAGTTTTCGGAGATGAACTAGGGAGTACATTAGCTTGTAGTTTGTGACAGGTGATTCTGTCTGTTCACAACTGATTTGTGGATTCCCTCGCTACTTGTTCGTGCCGTGGTACCGCCCCACAAATAGACCGCTTCAGGTACGTCCGCCTGTCACGTTTTGCCCGAGCAGACGCGCATCTATCGTCTGCTTTCAGTGCGACCCATTCCGCTAGGGAGTCTGTGCTATGAGGAGGAAGACTACAGAATTACTTCTTGGTGAAGACAACGAAGAATACTTCCACTTCTTAGCATCAGCGTAGCTCTATAGACAAAATGAGTAACGAGTGACGATCACTCTCACCTCTAATAAACAATACAGCTTCACTTTTACCCTGGTTGGCTCACGCCTTTTACGATCGGGAATAAACAGTGGACTGCGGTCGCAGTGACAGACCAGACGACACCGCCGCAAGCCATCCTAAGCCTCGGCATACCCAGTCGTCTTTGTGTTCCTCTTGTTCTGTCATCCCGTTCCTTATCCCAGAATGGGAATTACGGAATGACTATCTGAACTCGGACAGACAGTCGGCGTCACAGAGTGGATATTGGCGGAATACGGTCTCTTCATCGTCTCCTAGTTGAATCACAGAGACACACTTATGTCGGTGATGAAGCTGAATCGCTGCGCCACAATTCGCGCAGGACGCGGTCTCTGGTTCAGAAAGGACACGGGTCGAAGCGTGTTCAACTCGCTGGTCTTCGTCTGATGGTCGTCGTTGGGATGCAAGGGTCATGTACGGGCACAATGGTACAGCACGAGTATGAAACAAGTGACCATGACACGTTTTGCCAGCGAATGAGTAGTAGCGCAGTTGGCTGCAGCGGGATAGGGGTCCCTATCGCAGATTTCCTCTTGGAGAGCTTCAGCGAACTCAGTCCTGTTAGTAGCCGGAGAGCCAGTGGTGTTCTCAATCGCAGTCCACGAACCTAGGTCAGAGTCTCCTATAGTCAGCGCATACCGAGAGAGCCACAACAAAGGAGGTCGGTCGTCGCATGAGCGATATTTCAAGTGGCTCAAATGTCTCGTTCGGTGACTACGGCTCCGTGTTCTATTCTCCCTCAACTGACTGAAGCATCCACAATTGTGTTTTCCTTCGTCGCAGAGTACGACACAGGGTTCACCAAGAGTTGCAGAATTTGTTCTGAAACAGCGACATCGATCTCGATTTTTTCACTGCGTCCTACGGGACTGCTGCAAACAATCGGCCGCCTCGGACCGTTTCCAGCCGTCACCCGACGAGAAGATTCGCCGTGGTCCTAGTACTACGTGACGCCGACTACCGGATTAATCGCATGACTGCGATACGACACTAACCGAGCAAACACCCCCGCCACTCGTCGATCTAGTACGTACAGACTTTCATAAACTGGGGGTATTCCAGAAGAGAGGTTCGTCTTCGTCTCCAAGCTATCTAGGCGAGGGGTCGAGGTATATTTCACACCTAAGCATAAGTATTTACATGGAGATGCGGTCATCTCACATGGCGAGGGCATCCGAACGAAATCACGTACGACTGACCACCGCCATCAACCGTTCTGTCACCCTCGCTGTCTCTTTGCTCCAACTTGACTCACTACCTTATACCAACTCATTTGATACAACTCTTCCCGCCAATCCCCGGCATAATCTGATGACACCCCGGATTTCGATGCCGACCCATGAAAACAAATACGGCGTTGTGACCGAAGATCGATGAATCGTTGAGGCCCTACACGATTCAAGGTACGTATCTTGCACGCCACATTTCTATGACCCCGTTACTAACGCAATCCGCGATTGTTCTCGGTCTAATTATTTAGCCCCAGGGGAATAGTGATCCAAGAGAGCTGAGTGCGTCCGAGACGGAATTAGCAAGTTTGTTCCGATGCTCTCAGTGGAGCTCTTTCCGATGCCCGAAGGCGCATCGAATCTCCATTTCTGCCTCTTTCTGTAACATGTGGAGACGTAGTTTTTCTGCCTCGGTTAGTGCCTCCCTGTCCGCGTTCCCTTAATCCAACAAGAATGCCCGTGCGGGGCCTTGGACGGCGCTTTCCTCGGCGGGAAATATCGCCTCAAAGATTTGGGCGTCCGCGCGCATCCCGAACTCTTGGTTATACAGGTCGTCGATGTCACAATTCTTCAACCGCTCGTAGTCGTAGATTTCCCGCACCCGGTCGGCTATCCAGTCAATCTCCTTTGTCTCACACAAGTGCGGAGACGATGCTCGTGCACCAGCGGCTACCGACGATTCAAAACTCCGACCACACCCACTGCCTATTCTGGAAGGTGGATATCTGCGGGGACGCGAGTGAGGCCGAGTGTCGCGAAGTCACTGTCGAAGGCGAAGATATGATCGATCTCGTATTCGCGCGCTAGCACGGCACTTGTGTGGTCAACGAACGTGATTTGCTGGTCGTAGCGCTCGAACTCGTCGCAGGCTGCCGCGAAAACTCCAGCCCCGACCGGTAGAATATTGAAACTTTCTGAGCGCCGGATCGTCTGGAGAACATCAACCGCTGTGTCGTGATTGACTTTCCGGCTGGTCAGTGTTGCTAACTCCGATAATACGTACCGACTTGTAAACAACGGCTGGTAGAGAATTGCTTCACGACGGAGCGCGTCAAAGACGGATTTAGCTGTTTTGTGCTGTCCAGCACGCGTGTTCACCCAAGCGAAGAATGCGCCAGTGTCGATGAAGAGCGGCTGTGGCTGGTCACTCATCGGTATCGCCGTACAGCACGTCGTCGATCTCTTCCTCGGCAACGGGCTCACCGGCTGTCGGTTTCAGCGACCAGAACGGATTATCTGGATTGATGCCGCTCGGTTCACTTGACTCCTCCCCAATCCACCAGATAACAGCGCCGGCACCGACTTTTCGTCGTTCGATTACGCCCTGCTCGTGGAGTTGAGTGAGCTTCTGGCGAGCGGCTTCGGATGAGCAGTCAAGACGCTCGCCTAGTTCCTTGGCCGTAACAACTGGGTCACTGGCGTTCCGCATGGCTGTGAGTACCGTATCTAGCGTGAGGGTCTGGACGTAGCGGCCTGTTTCGTCGTTCCGTTCTCGACTCATGTCGTAGTGTAGATGTTCGTTCACCCTAAACCTATTGGTACGCGACAAATGGGGCAAGGTTTATTGCCATTTTCCACGAAGCAATTGGAACGGAAGAATGGTGCCCTCGGGCGTGTTGAAACGCGCCGGGTGCGCCAACACCCGGCACCGGTCTTCCGAAATGAGGCTCAAAAGACCACGAGTACGAAACCGCCTACGGACCTTGAAGTTGACGGGAAGGCACAGAAACGCGCGCAGTGGGAACAGTTCAACTTCGACGCCAAGCCCCCAGCCAGGTCGAAGTAACTAATGAGAGCCATGAGAACCCTGCTGAGCATCAATACGTCGTCTCGTTGGACGACGTGACCGACGACCGGATGGCGTGCACTTGCCCGCATCACGTGCACCGCCACGCTCACTGCAAGCACATGGCCGCCGTCGAAGACGCGACCGCCGACGGCTCCCTCGACACCTTCTCCGCTGACGACGACGCGAGTGACGAGAGTGACGATGGGGGGCGCATAACTGGCCCGCACGTCGGCCAGGACAAGTACGGCAACATCGATCATCGCTACTGGCGCTGCAAGCACTGTAGGACTGAGACGACCGACAAACGCGCACTCGAGTACTGCTGCTAACTCCCTCTCTTCCTGTTTGTATGACTCGTCAACAGATGCTTCCGGACATTGCCCAACAGCGCACGCTCACCGAAAGCATCGACGAGACGACCGATGACTGTGACGTCTCCGATAGCGCGCCGAAAACGCAGGCGGCCCTGCTCGACCGAGCGCGAACGCATGCGGCCGCTGTCGCTGCTGCTGCCGCAAGATTCGGTGATCTATCATCGACGCCCTCGGCGCTATCGTAGTCGCAGACAGGATCGATAAGCCACGCTACTGATGCCTGTGAGAGCGTTCCGATCTCCCTTCTCAAAGGACGTCCGCATCGTCTTGGATAGCCTCAGTTGTCTTCTCAAGTTCACTGAGACGCTCACGGTCGCTCGCACGCTTTTTCTCGGCGGGATCGCGGTCCTTTTTGAGCGTCTCGACCTGCTGCTGGAGATCGTTTATCCGGTGTCCTTTGCAGCAACCGTCTGCTCAAGGTCTTCGATTCGCTCGGTCAACGCTCGCATCTGTTCGATTAGTTCAGCAACAGGTGCATCCGCGTCATCTAGGGCGTCCGCGACACGGGCCAGGTCGGCATCACTCATTGATCGCCACCTCCGCTGGTATCTGCGGTGTCTCACCGCTAGGCTTTTCCACGACCTGATTCGATCACACTTGCGACGAGGCCAGCCAGTCACGCATACTCGGCGTAACGCACCTACCATTCAGCGATCCCTCCATCTTCGTGATGCCAAATCGGATTGTGCCAGTTCACGTTCGTCTTTGCCTGATCGCGCACGTAGTCTTCGTCAACCTTGATTCCTAATCCAGGCTCCGTTGGACATGCGACGTAGCCGTCTTTGAACTCGAATATTTCGGGATCTTCGAGGTATTGGAGGCCGGTGCTCTCGGAGGGGTCATGCAGGCTGAGATCCTGCTCTTGCATGACCGCGTTTGTGGATGCAAAGGCGGCTTGAAGACTTGCTGCGAATGCCACTGGGCTTAAAGGACAGTGGGGGATTACGCTTACGTCGAATGCCTCCGCCATTGTCGCCACCTTTCGGAGTTCGGTGATTCCACCGACGTGGGTCACGTCGGGCTGGATGACCGATACCGCGTCTGAGACGAGCAATGGTTTGAAATCATACCGGGAGTAGAAGCGTTCTCCAGTTGAGAGTGGAACGGTCGTTCGATCGGAGAGATCTGTAAGCATCTCCGAGTGCTCAGGGAGCACCGGCTGGTCGATGAACATCGGATTGTATGGTTCAAGTGCCTTGACAAGTTGCGATGCCATCGGTTTCGAGACACGACCGTGGAAATCGACGCCGAGGAGGAGGTCATCGTCGACTGCATCGCGAACGGTCGCGACGCGCTGTCGCGCCTGTTCTACCGTAGCCGGTGTCTCGATTGGGCTGAACTCCGCAGTCGCATTCAGTTTGAGCGCCTTATATGCCTGGTTCCGCCGTTGGATAGCTTGCTTTGTGATTGACTCCAGCTTATCTCCCCCTATCCACTGGTGAACCATAATTTGGTTCCGGACCGCCCCACCGAGTAGTTCGTGAACAGGGGCGTCGTAGTGTTTACCCTTGATGTCCCAGAGCGCGTGGTCGATTCCCGAGAGAGCACTCATGAGGATAGGACCACCACGATAGTATCCTCCCTGATACATTTTCCGCCAGTGGTACTCTGTCCGAAGAGGATCCTCACCAAGGAGGTGTAGTTCAACCAGCTCTTCGACGGCTGCCCGAACGGTCTGAAGCCGCCCCTGGATGATCGGCTCTCCCCATCCGACAAGGCCGTCACTTGTCTCCAGTTTGAGGAGTAGCCATCGAGGTGGGACGGCAAATAGTTCGTAGCCCGAGATTTGCATGTGGTCGGCACTAGTGGTGAAACCATTTGAAACACAAGGCTGCTACGTATGAGCCAGATATAACATCAAATAGTCAATCGCCGATCCGCGCGGGAACGAAGATATACAACAAAAGGCGTCTGGGAATCAGTCGGCCTCGGCGCTCACGTCATGGTCAGGGATTCGCTGGGAGAGTGCCTCTTCGGCATCTTCGTTCAATTTCCGCTGGTGGATTGTCTCGCCCGACGTTGCATCGAAGAGATGGATGTCGGCGGGTGGAAGGTGCGCGTTGAGACGCTGTCCCTCGGTGATGGGTCGCTGGCCGTCGACTTCTACGACGAACGTCTCCTTGCAGTCCTGGTTGACTGGTTGGAGGTAGACGTACGAAATACTCCCCATCGGCTCAACGACGTCGACAACCACCTCGAACCCGTTTGTGTCGTCGGAATCCTCGAAGAGATCAATATCCTCGGGACGTGCTCCCAACGTTGCTTTGTCACGCCCGTCGAGATTCGACTGCATTCGTTTCGAGAGTTCGTATGTGAAGCCATCGGAAGCGAATGTTCCGTTTTCGATTTGGCCCTCAAAGAAGTTCATCGATGGCGACCCAATAAACCCGGCAACGAACTGGTTAGTTGGCCGGTAGAAACACTCGAGTGGTGTACCGACCTGCTGGAGTTCGCCGTAATTGAGGACGACGAGTCGGTCTCCCATTGTCATCGCTTCCGTTTGGTCGTGGGTGACGTACAGTGTGGTGACACCGAGTTCATTCTGGAGGCGGTTGATCTCGGTCCGCATTGTCGTCCGGAGCTTCGCGTCGAGGTTCGACAGGGGTTCGTCCATGAGGAACACGTTTGGGTCACGAACGATAGCTCGGCCGAGTGCGACCCGCTGCTGCTGTCCGCCGGAAAGTTCACCCGGACGGTCGTCTAGGAGTGAGTCAATGTCCATCATCTGGGCGGTGGACTCAACCTGTTGCTCTATCTCCTGACTATCGAGATCTGTCGACATCTTCAACCCGAACGACATGTTTTCTTTGACGGTCATGTTCGGGTACAGCGCGTAGTTCTGGAACACCATCGCGATGTCTCGGGCTCGTGGTCCCAGGTCGTTGACGATAGTGTCGCCAATGGCGATGTCGCCCTCCGACTGTTGTTCAAGTCCCGCGACTGTCCGCATCAGGGTTGACTTCCCGCTTCCAGACGGTCCGACGAAGACGACGAACTCGCCGTCTGCAATCTCGAGTGAGACATCGTCAACGGCGACGACCGCGTTGCTGTCTTCACCGAAGCGCTTCGTGACGTTGTCGATAGTGATTCTAGCCATTAGTGGGTCTCCGTGGCACGGCTGTTCGACCCCGCCGCAGGGGTATGATTAGCGAGCGATTCACATCGTTCGTGTATCATCTGCTGTCCAGTCGAGCTCATTCTTTGATCACCACACCGAAGCTGAGGCCTGCAGCGAGGTACCTGTTGACCGCGACGACGAACACCAGCACCGGGATGATGACCGCCGTTGAGGCGGCGGCAAGCAGCCCCCACTGGATCTGGCGGACGCCAATGAACTGGTAAACCTGCATCGAGACGGTGACAGCGTTGTTGTTCGTCAGTACGAGACCGAATAGGAGTTCGATCCAAGCAAAGATGAAGCTAATAATCGCGACGGAGAAGATACCCGGCTTGGCTGCCGGGAGAACTACTTTCCGGAACCCCTGGAATTGAGTTGCTCCGTCGACACGCGCGGCCTCTTCCAGCGTCTCGGGGATGCCGTCGAAGAACGCCTTCATCACCCACACTACCAGCGAGATGTTGATAGTGATGTACATGAATATCATTCCGATGCGCGTGTCGAACAGGTTCAGCGCCCGGAAAATGACGAAGAACGGAATGACGACGGCGATGGGCGGAAGCATTCGCGAGGAGAGGATCCACACGAGAACGTCTCGCTCCTTTGGGATATCGTACCGCGAGAGAACGTACGCCGCCGGGACGCCAATGAGCAGAACGGCTATCACTGACGTGGACACCATAAAGAGGCTGTTGGCGAACGCGGCGACAAAGTCCGACTGCTGCAAGAGCTGGAGATAGTTGTACACAGTCGGCAGGAAGATCCAGTCTGGAGGCAGGGCGATCGCCTCGCGCGGCGGCTTCAGCGACATGGAGACGATCCAGTAGATCGGGAACAACACTATGAACGACCAGACAAGAAGGAGAGCGTGACGCCCACCCTCGACAAGCCGTTCGCGAGTCTCCTTCGAGAAACGATGAGAGGGTTTCGTAGCTTCGATGTCGTCGTCAACTCCGACGGTTGCGTTCGTATCTGCGTCGGTTGTCGCCATCAGTCCCACACCCCCTCGAACCCGACCTTCGCGATGAGGACGTTGCACAGCGCGACGATGACGACAAGGTACACGATGGCGATGGCACTGGCGACACCGAGGTTGACGAACCTGAACCCCTGCTCGAAGATATTGATGCTCACTAGTTGAGTGGCGGTGCCCGGCCCTCCACGTGTGAGGCTGAATACCATCCCGAACGTCCGGAATAAGTCGATCAGGCGGATGAGGGTGGCGACGAACACCACTGGCTTCATGTATGGGAGGATGACGTGAACGTAGCGTCGCCACATTGGGGCGCCATCGACCTTCGCGGCCTCGACTAGGGTGTCAGGCACTGATGAGAGACCAGCGTAGAAGATAATGAACATGAACGGCGTCCAGTTCCACGTGTCAATTAGGATGACGGTGAGCAAGGGGATTTCGGCGAGGAAGTTCGGTGCTGTGAACGGCGTCGTCGTCTGGATGAGGTAGGGGACGACGCCGACTTCAGCGTTCAGCATGATGCGGAAGATGGTCGCTAGCGAGACCGGTGCGACGGCCATCGGCAGGATGAACGCAATGCGGTAGAACTTTTGCATCCGGTCGGATTTGACGCCCGCCACTAGCGCGGCGAGAATGAATCCGATGATCGTCTCCAGAGCCAGCGCACCGCCGACGAACGCGATGGTGATAACGAACGAGTGGACGACGCCGGCACTGGTGAAGGCCGTCTCGTAGTTGCTTAACCCGACGAACGTTCCGATGGTTGACGGACTCGTCAGTTCGTATGCTACGAGACTCATATAAAGGTCGTAGACGCCAGGGAAGATGGTGATGAGCAGCATCACCAGCACCATCGGCGTCATGAACCAGTACGGTAGGTACTCGTTCCACAGTTCGCGCGCCCGTCTGAGGCTGATGCCTCGTGCAGTTTTGGTTTGTTCTTGGGTACTCATACGTTGAATGATGATGATTAGTATCTCTTGTTAGACGGTATATGATTCTTCAGCCAGTTTAGCCGCCTTGGTCATGGCCTTAGTCGGGGATTGCGAGCCGCCGATGGCCGTTTGAAGCTCCTCGGAGTACTTCTGTCCCCACGTCGGGTACTTCGGATCGAACGGATCGGGACTGGCCGATTTGAGCGACTTGAGTGAGACCGAAGCGAATTCGTCGCCGACGCGTGAACGGAACTCCGAATTCCCCCAGACCGTCTGTCGGACGGAGAACGCTGCGTCGCGATTGAGGTGCATCCAGCGATTCGTCGGCTGTGATGATGCCCACAACATGAAGAGGAACCCCTCCTTGGAGTGCTGGGCGTTCTTCGAGGTGGAGAGTTGCCATGTGTAGGCATTTGGAGCGAACTGTCCGTCACTGGGAGCCGGCGTTTTCGTGATACCGACCGTGTCAGCTACGTCGGAGGCCTCGGGGTCGGTAAGCCCCGGCCAGAACAGGTTGGCGTCGGAGACGATGTGACCGGCGCGTCCTGACTGCATCGTCGAGAGAACGTCCGACCACGTCTGGCTGGCAGCGCCCTGTGGGCCGTACTGCTGGAGCAGATTTACGTACCATTTCGCGGCGGTCTTGGTGGCTTTGGTGTCGAGTCCTGAGTTATTTGGATAGTTGGTCCAGAGCTGTCCGCCGAACTCGCGGAGGAATGTGTTCAGGATGTAGATGTTCATCCCGTACCCTTTCTGTCCGCGCCCGACAGTCCCGACGATGTTCGATTCGTTCTCGTGAATAGTCTTGGCGTTCTCCACGAACCCTTCGAGGGTTTCTGCGACCGAGAGGCCGTGTTTCTTGTAGAGGTCCTTCCGGTAGAACTGGGTCTGGACCTCGACGGTTATCGGGATGCCCGTCCACCGGTCAGTGTAGCCGCCGCCGTGGGCCTGCCATCGGGCGGCTTCGAATATATCGTTTGGTCTGTACCAATTCTCGTCGTATAAGCTATCGTCGGCGAAGTACGTGTCCAGGGTTTGAAGCCAGTTCGCTTGACGGAACTGGTTGACGACTTGGTCCATGAAGAACACGTCGAACTTTCCGGCGCCGGTCGAGACATCGGTAAGTCGCTTGGTCCGGAACTGCTGTTCCGGCAGGATGTTCCAGATCACGTCAATGCCGGTCAGTTTCTCGAACACCGGCACGGCTGGCTTGATCGCCGATACCCAAGGGTGCTGGACCGCACCGATATTGATCGTGGAGCCCTTGAACTGTTTCCAATCGATGTCCGCGTCGTACTTACTCAATGGGATTACGAGCTCGTCGGGAGGACTGTTGGTTTCGTTGTTCGCCCCCTGTCCGCCACCGCGCGTACAGCCGGCGAGTGCGGTGCCGACTGCGGCTCCTCCGGCCGTCTTTATCAACGTCCGTCGGTCGTATTCCTCAGTCATATTATGTCTTAGTTTACTGTTGTGCTTATTCGTCGTGGATGCTACCGATTCGGGTAAATCATCTTCTTCAGTCCCTCGCTAGCCTCCATTTGCGCAAAGGCGTGCTCGAGCCCGTCGAGGTCGAACTCGTCGGTGATGAGTGTGTCGACGTCGATTCGACCGTTCTCGAGCAGCGTTACAGCCCGTGCGAACGTCCCCGGGGTAAGCGAATAGGTGCCAATGATCTCCCGTTCCTCGTAGAACACGTCGAACGGGGGGATTTCGACCGTTTCGTTCTCCGGTGGAACACCAAAGACAAGCGTCCGACCGCCCGGTCCAGTCAGCGAATAGGCCTGTTCGATCGTCTGCGGAAGGCCGACTGCCTCGACAGCGACATCGACATCGCCAACGAGATCTGGAACCGTCTCCACTAGATCTGTCTCAGTTGGATCGAGGACATGATCTGCCCCGACTTCCAGTGCGGCCGTCCGGCGGTCCTCAACCGGTTCGGAGACAACGATTGGTCCGGCACCGCTTGCCTGGAGAAGTTGAACGAACAGGAGGCCGATTCCTCCGGCACCAACGACAACGACGGTCTCGCCGCTCGTTAGGTCGATCTGGTCAACTCCGTTAATACAGCAGCCGAGCGGTTCGGCGAGCGCTGCCGTCCGGTAGTCCATTTCGCCGACACGTTCGACGTTTCCAACCGGGACCGACACGTACTCGGCGAATGCGCCGTCGATGATGTGTTTGGCTGCACCACCAATAGACGTCAGATCACGGCAAAGATTTTCTCGACCGGCCTTGCACGCCTGACACTCGTTACAGGGAATCGACGGGTTGATCGCAACTCGGTCCCCGGTCGTGTAGTCGTTGACCTCCTTGCCGACAGCGACGACTTCGCCCGCACTTTCGTGTCCAGGCACCATCGGGTAATCGATGGTGAGCGATCCACTGTACATGTGAAGGTCCGTCGTGCAAACTCCACAGGCCTCGATTTTGACCAAGACCTCGTCTGGATCTGAGCTCGGTTTCTGCTTCTCTACGATCTCTATCGTCTGAGCGCCTGTCAGATTGGCTGTTCGCATGCTTCGATGTCTATCGCGGCCAATCCGAAAGATGATGATAAATGTTTCGCAGCGAAATCGAATACTGTGCTAATAGAGTCTGTATGCGACGAAATCGGCACTTCTGAATCGTTTTCCAGAGCGAAACAGATTTTGTATTGTGCCCGAAAACATATGTAGTAACTATAATTGAGTTTGCATACGACAAGTCAAACACTGTACCGCTAACATATCGTTCTTCTCTGAGAAACAAATACTATATAACCACGGTACACAATAGCATGGTATTGATGAGTGAACGGAGCTCGAAAACGGTCAATGCAACCGTGAACTCCTTTCAGATTCTTGAGAAGCTTGTCACTGCCGACCGAGAAATGGGAGTCACAGAACTCGCCGAGTCAGTCGATCTCTCGAAGGGAGTCGTCCACAAACACTTATACACACTCTCAGAATTGGGATACGTCAAGAAACAAAATCAGCGCTACGCTCCTTCGTTCGGCATTCTCGAACCAGGTGATAAGACACGGCGTCAGTATCCGATATACAGCGCCGCTAGACCCCATGTAGACAATCTCGCCAGGTCGACCGACGAAGCCTCAATGCTATTTATTGAAGAAGAAGGGGCGGGAATTCCTATCTATATTGCTACTGGCGCTGGTTCCTGGTCGCCAGAGTACTGCTGTGGCGAGCGCCTTCCACTCCACACGTTAGCGCCCGGAAAAGCGATTCTCGCTTCGATGAACCCACACCGAGCCAACGACATCATTAGCGAACGAAGTGAGAAGCCGACCGAACAGTCTATCACTGACCCGGACCGCCTCAGGGACGAACTCAGTACAATCCGAGAAAACGGGGTCGCGTTTTCCAGAGAAGAACAGTCTACCGAGACCGTCGGTGTCGCCGCGTCGGTCAGTCTCAACGAACGCGGGCCAGCAGCCGCCATCGCCGTTTCTGGTCCGGCCGACCGACTGTCAGGTCGCTATCTCGAAGAAGATATTACTGGACAAGTAATCAGCACTGCAAAATCGATACAGGTCGATCTATCGAAGTCAACTAACTAGCTTACCCTTAGACGGTTAACCACGTTGATTTTGAGAACGGAATCTGGGTCATGGCGGAACAAAATCTGTTCGTCAACGACCTCCGTCCATTCGACGGCAGGATGTTCGCTCAGTGCCATTCATAATGTATGTACTAAATCGTCGGACATGCACGTTCGATGGTGCAACGACCATCCAATACGAACCCTCGCAGACGACCCACGAATTCGTGGCTGGCCTCGACAAGCAGACGGGAACGGGCGAGGCGATGCTCCGGATACGAGTGTGAAGGAGTCAGTTTTGACGTGACCATCCGGGGTTACAACGGACAAATGGAGTAGGAGGCGGAGAGAGCGGAATTCTGCCGCTACAAAGTATAAAATTCCCCTGGGGTCTCATCCGAGAGCCACCGGGTAGCCGCACTCTGGCGTATCGCACTCGGCCCAATGGAGGAAGGGCCCTTAGGAGCGATTATGACGCCCTGTGTGGCCTGACATACGGTTGTGTTACGGTCATGGCGTAATATCGGACTCTCAATCGTCGCTAGTCAAGCGACGACCTGCCGTAGCTGCTCCAGCACCAAGTAGCGCACCGAGTGTGCCATGGCGTCAGTGTCCGGCGGCAGTAGCTCGGTGACCTCCGCTATTGGGCCGAGGATGAGTCCGAGCACCATCGGTGTGAGCAGATAGTCCTCCGCTCGCATCACGTAGCCGAGCAGGCCAGCCCCGATCGTAACCCAGACGTCGATCATGTTCGACCAGAGTGCATACGCACCGATCCGCGAGAGAACACAGATAGCCGGCGGGAAAGTCGATAAATCGCGCCCAGAAGCGTGCACCGATTAATCCACGACACGAGAGAAGGCGTCTCGGTCCACGGATTCGCCGCACATCCAACATCCCTGGTTCAACAGTAGAGTACGGACTTCGGCATCGACTTCAGTCTCTGCACGACAAATCGGACAGTTGAATTCAAACTGTTGGGCCACGGTGTTCTCTGCCGTCCGAAACTAATAGGATGAAATTCCAAAGGGACCTCCGGGATGCGGTCCTTGCCGCACACGACATCGACGACGAAATCGCACCAGTCGCGTGGGGTGAGTGTAAGGACTATAGCCAGACAGACAGCGCAGCTATCGTCGTCGGGGGTGCAGCGGCCGCTGCGGGCGCCAGTGCAAGCGCTGCGAGCTGCGCTGGCGCTGGTGCAGCAGGCGGTGCGGGCGGCGGGGCGTGCTGACAGGGCAAGGACAGACCATACTCACAGAGCGGAATCTCACCTTAATCCGAATCGAGAGTGATTAGGTTGGATGCGATTTTCTCCAAACAGAGCTGACACCACTCATCATCGCTGTCCCCTGTGAGAGTGTCGAAGTTCTCGGTGTCCGGACGTCGCTGTTCGAGGTCGTCTATCACCTGTTCGTTCTGTACTTCCTGAATCAGACAGCTCCTTGAAACACTGGATAGATTAGCATTTTCGATTCCATTTAGAAAAACACTTAATTACATCGATGATGTATATCATATAATGTCGGGCGACAAAATTAGAACGAAACGGCGTAACGTCCTCAAACTACTCGGTAGCGGAGCCGCCAGCATCGTGGCCGGGGCAGGAACAGGCGTAGCCGCAGGTTGCAGTTCGACAGCAACCTCGACATCGCTCAGTTGCGGCACGTGGTATAGTGGAACGGTCAACAGCGTCACCGATGGCGATACAGCAGAGATAACAGTCGACCAGGACGGGAAATGCTACGAAGTCCGTTTTCTCGGCATCGACACCCCTGAAAAGTCCGGGAACACCGAATACGAGAAAACTCAAGAATGGGAGTTCATCGAAGACGCGAGCCACCTCGAAACCTGGGGGAATAACGCGTCCGACTGGGCAAAAAGTGAGCTCGAAGGTGCGAGCGTCGAGATCCAGTTGGACTGTGAAGCCGACAAGATGGACCCATTTGACCGCCTTCTCGCCTTCGTCAAATACGACCAGGATGGCGATGGAACCATAGAAACCGTCTACAATAAGTCCGCTGTCCAGAAGGGGTACGCGCGTACCTATGCCGCGAGTATGAGCGAGACAGACGAATACGTCGCTGCCGAAGCCACTGCGCGGAGCAATGGAACGCGAGTCTGGCAACAATCCGATGGAACAGCTCCCGAAGTGAAGGACGATGATGTCGCCACGACGTTCCATCCCCACACCTCAAGTATCAAACTCAGCGACGGCAGCCAGCTCCCCGACTCACGGGCACCGTTGTGGGCTGAGTCAGACGCAGTTCAAGATAACACGACGTCGAGCACGGTCGACTACAGTAGTGGCACCATCCCCCTCGTCGGCGTCGATGACGCCACCAACCTAGCGCTGTTCGGGGGCCTCTCGATCAATGAGGAGTACGAATCGGATACCTCGACCCTGGAGCATTTCGTGTTCACCACGAATCTCATCGACGCTTTGACGTCCAGCTCCCGGTCTGGGCACGTACTCATCGACGGCGGACATCACACATTCGGCCCCACGCACGCCCTCTCCTGTGAGGACGTCGTCTACTATCAGAGATACCTAGAGGGGCAAAACATCCAGTGCCATCCGATTCACACATACGGTGATTCGACCGGATTTACACTCGCTGATGCTAGAGCCCTCATTGTCACCGGCGGGAACGACGCCTGGACTGCCTCCGAAGTCGACCGCCTCACCACCTTCATCTCGAACGGGGGCGCCGTCATCCTGATGGGAAGTCACGCGGCGACCGCAACCCAACGCGAGAATCTCAATGCGCTCGCCAACGACCTCGGCACGGACCTCCGCCTCAACGATGACGACGTTCACGACAGCACGAACAATGCCGGCAACAAGGATATACTCACCACGACGAACTTCAACACGGCCGACTTCTCACTCTGGACCGCCTACTCTGGGCGCTCACCAGCCGTCGATAGCATAGCTATATCCGAAGTCGAAACGAGTGACACGGACGCCGAATTCGACGTCGACTGGACCGTCTCCGATCCGAATGACGACCTCTCGTCGCTCGATCTCTCATTGAGCGACGACACAGACGGCGAATCTGAGGACTCCACGACTGTCTCGGTCAGTGGTGGGTCGGCCTCCGGCACTACTCGGCTCATCGCGCCGGGCGACGATGGCGCAGGCCACACCTACACCGTCAAAGCGACGGTCACCGACTCGGCCGGGAACACCGACACAGCGTCAGCAGCGACGACTGAATCGGACGGCAGTGCGACGCTCACATTCGACGTCATCCACCCCGACGGCGACAACTACAACGAGGAATACGTCGACATCACGAACTCGGGGAGTAGCAGCGTCGATATGTCGAGCTATACCGTCGAGGACTCGGCGGGCAATACCTACACCTTCCCAAGCGGATTCTCCCTCGACGCGGGCGCGACCGTCCGCCTCCACAGCGGTGACGGAACCGACTCAAGCACCGACCTGTACTGGAATAATGGCTGGACTTGGAACAACGGTGGAGACACGGCATACCTGTTCGACGATAGTGGGTCCGAAGTGACACAGCGGTCCTACACCGGCGACGTCGATATCCAGGTTGGAACGATCCAGGCCGATGGCGATGGGACACTGAACGACGAATGGGTCGAATTCGAGAACTACGCTGACAGCGCCCCGAACATGGACGAGTTCCATGTCGAAGACGAGGCAGGCCACAAGTACGGGTTTACCGACGGCTACACGATCACGGCGGACGGGACATGTCGCCTGCACACTGGCGACGGAACCAGCGACGATCAGGATGGAGACGTATACTGGGGGTCAGACACAATGATCTGGAACAATAGTGGCGACACGGTCTATCTCTACGACGAAGCCGGCAACCTCCACGATTCAAAGACCTACTGATACAGCCTGTATTTGAGGGTTCACCAAGAGTTGCAGAATTTGTTCTGATACAGCGACATCGATCTCGATTTCTTTCACTGCGTCCTACGGAACTGCTGACCTCCCCTGCTCCCGCTCTCTGCACGGGTACTTGCGTGGTCGTCAAAATACGGTTTCCACTCCTCATAGTCCTCGACCGTATGGTCGATGAGCAGGTATGGCACACCCTCTCCCGATACGGTGGCTAGTACAATAACGGAGGGGGTGGAAGCCTCGTTTTCTTACTGCAGGGCGGGTAGCGAGCATCCACCCGTTCGTTTTATAGTGTGCTTTATGTTATCGAACATCATGGCCTATCCCAATAGCGCCGGTTCACCGGGTCAGGTAGTCGCTCGTTTGGCAGGAATCGGGGTGTCCGAGACGTTCGTACGCCTCGGCAACGACTCTATTCGGAGAGAAACACAGCCGGGGTGCCCCAGCGAGCGGTAAACGAACCGATGGACCCAACCATAACTGAACGACAGAATCGAACCGTGGTCCTGCTCACGGGAGGCACGAGCGGAATCGGGCGAGCAGCAGCACGGCAGCTGGCAGCCCGTGGAGTGGCCGTCCTAATCACTGGGCGTCGGCGAGCGAAAGGCGAGGCGGCGCTCGACGAGATACAAGATGCCCACCCGAGCGGCGAGGGTGCGTTCTATCGGGTAGACTTCGCCAACCAAGATGATGTCCACCGTCTCGCTCGGGACGTCAAGACGGACTACGACCGCCTCGATGTCCTCGTCAATAATGCCGGCACGGGCCAAGCGGAGAAGAACCTGACCGACGACGGTCTCGAACTCACGTTCGCGGTCAACTACGTCGCGCCGTTCCTCCTGTCGAACCTACTCGTCCCGCGGTTGCGCGAGAGCACCCCGGCGCGTGTCCTGAGCACGGTGACCGTCGCGCAGCACGACCATGCCTACGATATGGGTGAGGCAGATCTCTCGGATTTCGATGCCGTCGCCAACGGCGCCTCGTTCAATCTCGAGCAGGCCTACGTCAACTCGAAGCTGGCGCTGTTGCTGTTCACGTACGAACTGGCCGACCGCCTCGCTGGGACGGGGGTGACCGCGGCGAGCGTCAACCCCGGCCTGATCGGCACGACCGACATCACCCGAGACGCCCCGCTGGGCGGGACCAAGGTATCTCATTGGATAGCTGCACTCGTCGCTCGAATCGCCCCTCTCGGGCCGATCGAAACCGAAGAAACAGCCGGGGAGCTGCTCGTCCACCACGCTTTGGAGCAAGAACTTCCGGACGGGACGGGGACTTACTTCGACCGGTGGGAACGAGCTGATCCGGACCCACGAGCCGAGGATCGGACACTCCGCGAACAGCTCTGGGCCGATACGGCTGCACTGACTGGCCTCAGCGAGTCGAAGATGTCGGAATGAATTCAACGACTTGTAAGATATCCTGACTGACTGGGGGTGTTGCTATCCCGGGGAGAGGAGGTGGGCTTGGTATGCTGAACTCAGCCTCTGTATGCAGCACGTTCGTGCTAACAGAATCTTGAGAGATTGTATCGGCTTTGCTGCATACAGCGCGCGTCTTCAGCAGTCGGCCCGCACTTTATGAAGCGGTCCGTGGTAACATCACACATGGTAGATGAGATTGCGACCGACTCGCCACTTGAGGCGGCCGCCGGGGCCGCCGGCCCGCGAGCCATCGAGGCGTTTGCGACCCTGGGCAACGAAACCCGGCTGGCGATCCTGCTGGCCCTCTGGGAGGCGTACGACCCGTTCGCGAAGGCCAACACCATCCCATTCACGGAATTGCGCAAGCGCGTCGGGATGCGCGACGGCTCACAGTTCAACTACCATCTCCAGCAACTCGTCGGGCACTTCATCCGCAAGACTGACGACGGCTACGAACTCAACCGTGGCGGCCTCCAATTCGTCCAGACGGTTATCGCGGGAACGGGTATCGAAGAGCAAACGCTCGAATCAACTGAACTCGACAGGGGTACGGGCGCGTTGGCCTCCGTGACCGGGTCGTGGTCCTCTTGCCGTCGCTGCGGGGCGCCGACAGCAGTCACCTACCAAGACAGGGAACTCTACCTCCTTCTGGGGCGGAAGTGCTCGCGACAGGTCAGTATCCGCCGGCCATGTAGCCGCCGTCTACGAGCAGCTGCGCACCAGTAATCCACTCTGCCTCTTTGCCCGCGAAGAATCGGACGGCGTTCGCGACATCGCGGGGGGTTCCGATACGCGGTAAAGGGGTATTTTCGGACTGGCGTTCGAGTGTTTCCTCGTCAAGGGTGTCCTGCATCGGCGTCCCAATAACGCCTGGGAGAACAGTGTTGACGGTGACTTCAGCTGGCGCAAGTTCCACTGCCAGGTCGCGGGTCAGGTTCACGACTCCGGCTTTCGTCGACGCGTACGAGGGTCCGGCGCCACCGAAGTGAGCATTGACGCTGCTGATATTGACGATGCGGCCTTGGTCGGACTCAACCAGGTGCGGAACGGCGTACTTTGCGGCCAAGAAGCAACCGGTGAGATTAACACCAACGACCCGCTGCCAATGTTCGAGCGACGTCCCCCGGCTGTCGCCGGGAATTTCGATCCCGGCGTTGTTGACTAGGACGTCGAGTTGGCCGTACTGTTCGATGGTGCTGTCGATGAGATTGATTATATCTTCCTCTTCGGCGACATCTGTCTCTATGTAGGTAGCATCGCCCTCGAAGTTGGTCTGAATCACTTCGTCGGTAGGCGTGGTGACGTCCTCCTGAAAGTATTTTCCTTGTTTCGGTTCTCGGCGCACGTCCGCGACGACCACGTTCGCGTCGTCCTCCGCCAGGCGCGTAGCGATTGCGCGGCCGATACCCGAACTACCGCCGGTAACGATAGCTGTACAATCCTCGAGTGACATCATCTCGTTCAACTATTGCTTTACCAATACGTGTTCGCACGTGCGTGGCTATGGCGGGAGCTGATGGGAGTGGCTCGTTCATGCTCTTCCGGTCGGATGGCGGCCTGTCGCGTCGATCTCGATCGCCGTGATGTGGGCAAGGCCTAGATTCGCGATGTAGAGCGTTCGCATGTCCGGGCCGCCGAAGGCGACGTTCGTTGGATTGTTAATGAGTTGGCCTTCTGGATCTGCGATCAAGGGTTCGACCTCATCGTCCGCCACCCGGTAGATTGCGTTGTCGCCAATCGACGCGACATAGAGGCGGTCGTTCACGTCAAGCGCGAGCCCGTCGACCATACCGCACTCGTCGGTGATAACCTCCGAGTCCGTTACCTCACCGTCGTCTAAGTGAATCGCTGTGACGACACGCGTGCCCGTCTCACACACATAGAGCGTCGACCCGTCCTTCGAGATCGCGAGACCATTCGGAAACGCCGCAGGCTCAGTCGTGAGTACCCGTTCGGTTCCGTCCGGGTTCACGGCGTAGAGACAGCCGTCAGAGTCATCGAACGGACCTGGAAGCTTCCGACGATAGCCGGAGTCGGAGACGAACAGTCGCCCCGCCTCGTCGAAGGCGCAGTAGTTCGGGTGTAACGGGCGCTGGTCCGGGCCCCCCCTGACCACCGCCTCGAGACTGCCGGCCGGCCGGTCGTCGCCGAGCGGTAGCCGAAAGACCGCGTGCTGCTGGAAATCGCACGCATACAGATCGCCGTCGGGTCCGATCTCGACGCCCAAGACGAACCCCTCGGTTGCTGCCAGCTCTGTGAACGTCTCGCTCGTCCGGTCGATCCTGTACAGTTGGCCGGCTTCGCCCCCAGCATAGATCACGCCCGTCTCGTCGACAGCCACGTCCTCTGGATGGTCTAGGCATCGGTCAAGCCACGGGTCGGCTCCAATAACGATGGCGTCATCGAGATTGAAGAGACAGTCTGCTATCTCTGGTGGTGCCATGGCTACAGTAACAGCGGACTCACTGTGAAGTACCTTCCCCTAAAGAGGTGGGGTTCCCTGTTCGATGACGCGCTTTTTACGGATACTCGACTGCACCCGAGTCCCCGCACAGAGAGCGCAGTCTCCGAGGGCGTTGATTCGGCCCCAACCCTGCCTATTCGGTGGTGATGGCATGGATGGCGCTCGACAGCCCTTCTTGTCAGGCCTGACGCCGATCGCACGAGCGACGCCATCATGCCCCGAGGTTCGTCACTTGGCTACTTCAAATTATGGACGAGAGACGATGACGGGCGCTGTATCCTACCTAAAGTCGTGGGATTGAGCGCCCTGTACGCACAATCTAAAAGGAGCAGGGGTGATTGAAGACGTCAACCGGCCAGAACACTCCCTCAGCTTATGGGAACCAGTATCGCCTCAGAGTCGGTTCCCGAAAGGATATATAGTTACCTGAAGTGTACGCTTCCATGGTGGGGGAGAGTACCAACTATCGGGGCACTACCCCGAGCGCCATCTGTCTGGGAGCGTGGCCATGAGTGGCGGCCGTCTCGACGACGACGTCGCCATCGTGACTGGAGCAGCGTCGGGGATCGGGCGAGCGATCGCGAAACGGTTCGCGAACGAGGGAGCCGCGGTCATCATCGCGGATGTTGACGAAACGGGAGGGACCGAGACGGCACAGGCTATTCGAGAGCAGAACAGCACCGCAGAGTTTGTACAAACCGACGTCACAAATGCGACGCAGGTGCAGTCGCTCGTGGACGCTGCCGTCGACGAGTTTGGGCGAATAGACGTCCTCGTGAACAACGCGGGCGGCGCGTTCTCGGACGACAACCTTCATCGTATCGACGAAGCGGTCTGGGAGGAGAACCTTGACGTAAACCTCAAAGGTCCGTTCCTTTGCACGAAAGCGGCGCTTCCGACGATGGTAGATAGTGACGGGGGAAGCATCATCAATATGTCCTCTATCAACGGCCTCATCGGCCTAGGACTCACTGCCTACTCTGCAGCGAAGGGCGGATTGATTCCGTTCACGAAACTCGTCGCCACCCAGTACGGCCGGCATGGCATCCGGTCGAACGCCATTTGTCCCGGTGAAATCGCCACGGACGCCCATCCGTACGTCGACGCGAGTGAGGAAGTCGTGACCGAATGGACCGACCAGTTCCCGATCGGGCGATTCGGACAGCCCGAAGAGGTGGCCGACGTTGCACTGTTCCTGGCGTCCGATGAGTCGTCGTATGTTAACGGGACAGAAATAGTGGTTGACGGCGGCATGATCGCCGGCCGCAATCAGCGTCTCCAGCAAGTCACCTACGACGTGGGGGAGAAACCGACCGCACGTGACTGAGCTATCGAACGGCCCTGGATGGCCGATCGCGGCACGCGGGCGCCGATTTCACGTCCGACTGTGTGTCGGCAGAAGGAGAGTCTACCGACAACCACCCTTAATGAACAAGGTCGTCAGACTGAGCGAAGACGGAGGCAGTTGATCGGCCCCATAACTTCATTATCGATGATGGTGACTACTTATGGAGCGACGTGGGGCAAACGAAACCCTCGCGAGGCGATATCAACGAAGACGCGTTAGCCAGAAATGCTCTCGATAACTGAAGCCGTCCCGGAGAAGTTCAGAAACGTCGACCGAACGCAGTTTATTATTCTCACGCTCGATAATCTGATATGGCCGATTCTGGCGTTGGTTATCATCGGCTTCTCGTTTCTCCTTCCCGAGATCTTCCTCACGGCAAATAATCTCCAGTTTCTCATCTACTCAAGCGCGGCGCTCGGACTCATCGTGCTCGCGGAAGCCGTCTGCCTGCTCTCTGGCCACTTCGACCTATCAGTCGGGTCGGTTGCAGGCTTCTCGGCCATGTTTACGGCGATGTTCATGTCGGAATGGATACCGAGTACGCCGGGCTGGGCCGGCGTGCTGTTGATTTTGGTCGTCGGTGGGGCAATCGGGCTGTTGAACGGGTTATCCATCTCGTTGATTGGTGTGAATCCGTTTCTGCAAACGCTGGCGTTTTTCATAATCTTCCGCGGTGGCGTCATCCTGCTGTCCACGTACTCGATTGCCGATCTCCCCGAGTCGTATCTGTATCTCGGGGGCGGGAGCTTCAGTGGCGTCCCCATCGCAATCTTTCTCGTCCTCGGAATCTATCTCGTAATCGGGTTCTGGCTCAAGTACTTCCGATCCGGACAGGCGATATACGCCGTCGGTGGGGACAAGATGTCGGCGAGGGAAGCCGGAATCGACACGACCCGTATCGTCGTCATGGTCTATGTCTTCTCGGGGACGTTGGCCGCGCTCGGCGGCCTCCTCTACACCGGGTTCTTGGGGGCCGCGACACCGTCACTGGCGAGAAACACTGTCTTCCCGGCGTTCGCCGCGGCAGTCATCGGCGGCGTGAGCCTCTTCGGCGGGCGAGGAAACGTCATCGGAGCGCTAGGTGGTGTGTTGCTCCTGGGTACCATCCAGACAGGACTGGTTATGCTCAACGTCAGGCCGGAACTCGTCCAGATGGTGAACGGGTTCGTACTCCTCTTCGCGATTCTGTTGTATACCGTCGTCGAACGTCTCCGGACCCGGGCACTCTCGGAGTAGCCGCACTTGGTCGGGAGCCGGTTTTACGCCGACATGGTAGTCGAGGGTTCGTCGACGCCGACGCCCTCGATAATCATACGCAGCACGTCGTCTTTTGTTACGCTTTCCGAGTCGACCGTTCCAACGAGTTTCGCGTTGTCGAGCACCGTGATTCGGTCGGTCAGTGAGAATATCTCGTCGATGTTGTGGCTGATGATAATGATGGACAGCCCTTCTTCGTGGAGTGAGCGTATTAATTCGTGGACGCGCGACGCGGAGTCGGCTGAGAGTGCCGAGGTCGGTTCGTCCAGCACGACGATGTCCGGTTCGGTCACCAAAGCGCGTGCGATGGCGATAGCTTGGCGTTCACCGCCGGAGAGGAATTCGACGCGTTGGGTCGGGTTGAGGTCGATGTTAAGTCGGTTTTTGAGTATCTCTTCCGCCCGCTGGTGCATCTGCTGCCAGTCGATGAGTTCGACGACGCCTGCGATGCGTCGTGTCGGATTTCGACCGAGGAAGATGTTTGACGCGACGCTCATCTCGTCGACGAGCGCAAGGTCTTGGTATACCGTCGCAATCCCGTGCTTCCGGGCGTCGGTGGGGTTATCGATTCTGACCCGCTTTCCTCTGATGTAGATCTCACCTCCATCGGGGTCGTGGATGCCGACGAGTACCTTTATCAAGGTTGATTTGCCCGAGCCGTTGTCTCCGACGAGACCCAGAACTTCGTTCTCCCGTAATTCGAGATCGACGCCGTCGAGAGCCTGAACCCGACCGAACTTTTTTTCGATACTCCGCATTTCGATCAGGGCTTCGCCACTGTCCCCCTCGTCTTCCGTAGTTTCCCCCATAATGGGTATGGTTTCTATCGTTTCGTATATAAAGTCACCGTCGAGCCAATATTCAATCAGTAAAATAGTATATTCAGTGTTCTGGCTGTTGCCTGCCTTTCCTCGGGGAGAGTTCGGAGTGATGGACTCCGGTTCACGATCAGTTGAACAGACAATGCTGTCCGGGATCCCGGTCGTTCAGGTTCCATCTCACCGCTCCCCCGAATTTTTGAGATGGCTGTAGCTTTGCAAACGTGGTCGCTAACTCTAAACTTGGTATTGACTCGAATCTCAAACAGCACTATATCCTTCGAATTTATATCATTATAATAAATAATATTAATAAAAACACTCATGCTTGTCATGAATATTGTTTTGTTGGAGTACGAAGAACTTGGATAGGGGGGACATCAATGAGTGCAAAGAGAAACACAATCGACCAGAACAGACGATCCTATCTGAAATTAGTCGGTGCAGCAGGGGTAGCCGGCCTGGCCCCAACGACGATGGCGAGAGCACAGCAGGATGAGTGGCACCTCGGCGTCTCAATCCTGGGAACGCAAGACATCTGGCTCGAATCACTCGCGAGATCGGCCCAATGGTACGCCCAGGACCGCGACGATATCAGAATCACCGTGGCGAACGCACAAGTGGACGTCTCCAAGCAGGTCCAGGACGGCCTCAGACTCCTCAATTCAGGGGTTGACGGCCTGATTCTCAGTCCACTCGACTCGGAGTCGACAGCCAGGGTCGCCGACCAAGCAGAGGAGCAGGGCGTTCCGTTCTTCAACACCGACTCGAACACGTTCTCCGAGAACGTCGACTTCTGGGTCGGATTCAGCAACTTCAACGGGGCCGCTTTGGCCGGTGAACAACTCGTCAAAGCTCTGGAGAGACAGCACGGCGAGCCGAGAGGGAAGGTGCTGACGGTCAACGGACCGCTCTCGTCACAGATTCTTGTCGAGCGGAGAGATGGATTCATGAGCGTAATGGACGAGTATCCCGACATCGAGGTCGTTGGACAGCTAAACACCGACGCGACCGAATCCGAGGCCGTCCAAAAGACCACGAGTTTCCTACGGTCCAACTCGGACGTCAACGCGATTTACACGCCGATTCTCACGACGGCCAGCGGAGCGTTAGCTGCGCTCGAGCGGATGAATATGAAGGTCAAGGAGGGAGAGGACGGCCATGTTTCGTTCGTGACCATCGACGCCAATCAGCGGATCCTCGAAGGGCTTAAAAACAACTTCGTCGACTTCTCGATCCTGGACACACCGCTTTTCTTCAACCCGATCGCGATGAAGTACATGGTCGACTTCCTGAACGCAGATCAGGACCCCAGCGTGCTTCCGGAAATCGAAACAACGGTGACAGAAGACGACCTCACTATCGAGCCAGCCGAACACGTCGGCGTGACTGTCTGGGAGGAACCACTCTGGTCGCCCGCCGATATCATTCCATTCGAACAGGACGGAGAAACGCTGTATCCCCACTTCCAAATCGGCGGCACGGTCGTTGACGAAACCAACGCCGACGACCCGTTCCTCTGGCCCAACGTCGCCGCCAACTTCTGAGACTCTCGTCCGAAGACGAGAGTTTCGCGGGGTGACCGCGAGTACGTCCGTCCACGACGAGTCGGCTCTAGCGGTCGGTTGCGCTGCCCTGTGAGGCCGTTCAACTGTCGCGTCCCTCTGGTGCACTGTCGAGAGCTTTGAGCATCCCCTTGATATATCCGATAGTGTACGCACGTCCGGTCGGTCGCCACTTAGGTTCGTCGACCATCGTCGGGACGTGGTCGGGGATGACCATCCCGTCGAACCTGGCGTCGTGGAGCGCGCTCAACACGTCGTACTCGTCGTAGTTGCCCTGGTCGAGAAACACCTCCTGAAAGTCGGACGTCGTCCCCTCGACGTCACGGAAGTGGACGTAGAAAATCTTGTCGCGCTGGCCGAAGTGACGAATCACATCCACGAGAGACCGGTCGATGTACATCTCCGACCACGTACCGAGACAGAATTCCAGCCCATGATTCTCGCTCGGCACTATTTCCATCGCCCGCTCGAAATTCTCGAAGTTACGGAACAGTCGCGGAATCCCCGCTATGTTCTCAACCGGTGGGTCATCGGGGTGGAGACACAGCTTCACACCAGCATCCTCGGCGACGGGAAGAACCTCTTCGAGGAAATACTGGTAGTTATCCCAGAGTTCGGCCTCGTCGTACTCCCTGTCATGTGACAGCGGCGCGTCCTCCACGTCCTCGAACCTGAACGCGGTCGCCTCTGCGCCCCCTCGGACCGGCCGAGTCAGTGAGGTTCGCCAGACACCACTCGGCATCCAATGATAACCGAGAACCGGAATCCCGGCCCGACCCATATTCCGTACGATTCGCTTGATGGATTCGAGTTGATCGTGGCGGCCCTCTCTCCCTAACATAACAGCCTCGTAGAGATTCATCGGAATGTTCTCAATAGCGCCGAGTTCAAGACCCGCGTCTTCGACTTTGTTTCTGAGATGGACCAGCTCTTCGAATGACCACTCCTCCTCGGTGGAAAGAGGGAGTTCGTCGTCAGGGAGGTACGGGAGCTTGTACGGGTGGACGATGACAGACTCGGCTCCCAACTGCTTCGCGTACTGCAGTCGTTTCTTCGTCGGTCGGTTGAACCGAATAGCGGGTTTCATCGGCAGACCACTCTCGGTTCCAGCGGTTCCGCTAACCATAGTCGATATGAGTACGGTAATGGTGTACAAAACCGCTACGCTCAGTTTTAACCCGGGTGTTTCCAACCGACTGTTCGATCGAAGATCACGACCGTGACGGTTCTCGGTGCGGACCTTGGTCTACACCTGAATGTTTAATGTGGTACGTCACGACTACAGTCCGGTGACATGACCGAAAATTCGATCTACGCGGACCTCGGTGTCCCGACCGTCATCAATGCCTCGGGGACCAAAACGCGGATCGGTGGCAGTCTCATTCGAGAGGAGGCGGTCGAGGCGATGCGGCAGGCGGCCAAGTCCTTCGTTCGCATTTCCGACGTCCAAGCCTGTGCGAGTGACCGTATTTGTGATGCGACGGGGGCAGAGGCTGGTTACGTCACGAACGGCGCGGCCAGCGCGTTACTGTTAGCGGCGGCAGCGTGTATCGCCCGAGACGATCTCGGCGTGATGAACCAGCTTCCGCACGCCGAAGATGCAGCGACCGAGATCGTAATGGCTCGCACGCATCGGACTGGATACGATCACGCACTTCGCAGTGCAGGCGCACACATCGTCGACGTCGGCACGAACGACCACCACCTCGGAACAGGAGCGCGTAACGTCGAACCGTGGGAAATCGCAGACGCAATCACCGACGAAACCGCGGCAGTCGCGTACGTACAGAAACCGTTCACGGAACCATCACTCGAGACAGTCGTGGACATCGCACACGAGAACGACGTTCCGGTCATCGTCGACGCGGCTGCAGAGCTACCACCGACCGCGAACTTGTCGAAGTTCATCGACCAAGGCGCAGATCTCGTAGCGTTTAGCGGCGGGAAGGCGATCCGCGGACCGCAGTCGACAGGGATTCTGGCAGGACGAGCGGACCTCATAGAGTCTGCCGCTCTCCAGCATTTGGATATGCATGCCGCCGAATCGGTGTGGGATCCGCCCGCAGATCTGATAGACGTCGAGCGGCTTGACGGTGTCCCACGTCAAGGAATCGGACGTTCTCTCAAAGTCGGTAAGGAGGAGTTGGTCGGCCTCGTTCGCGCTCTCGAGCTCTTTCTGGAGGAAGACCAGGACGCGCTCGCCGAGGAGTGGTTCGACCGAGCGAATCGAATAGCCGAAGGATTGGACGATGCAGACGGCCTTCAAACGTCGATCATGGGAGCCGACAAGACGGCGGTCGTACCGGAGGTCTCTGTGATGGTGAACGAAGCGAGCATCGCGGCCGACTCGTTGGTGAAACAACTGCGCCGCGAGGAACCGCGGGTCTTCGTTGGTGGTGACGATCTTGGTGCGTCGACGTTCACCATCAACCCGATGTGTCTCACCGACGACCAAGCGGACTACGTGGTTGAGCGCGTCCTATCGTATATCGATTAATCTTAGAGACGTCGCTTCGTTTGTCGCTCCCTGTTCTGCAGGTGGCCGTTGTTGGGCACGGTACAATTCACGCTATCTTTCTACGAGGAGAGAATCCCGTCGTTTACGGCGGGAGTGACCCTCACCATTCGTGCATCGGAACGCCGCCTGCGACGAGCGCGAACCAAGATGTCCACACTTGTGGCACGTCTGAGACGTGTACGCAGGATTCACGAACCGTACCGGAATCCCGGCGTCACAGGCTTTGTTCTCGATGCGTCCGGTAAGGCGTGCAAACGCCCAGTTGTGTACACCAACGACTCCTTATGATTCCTAAAGTGGTCCTCGGCTTCCGATGGGTCGAGTAATTCGTCGGCGTCTGACGGTTATGAACGAAATCACGTACGACTGACCACCGCCATCAACCGTTCTGCCACCCTCGCTGTCTCTTTGCTCCAACTTGACTCACTACCTTCCACCAACTCATTTGAGACACCTCCTTCCGCCAATCCCCGGATAATCTGATGACTCCCCGGATTTCGATGCCGACCCATGAAAACAAATACGGCGTTATCGGACGCGAGCACGATGCGGTTTGAGTCGCTTCAGGTGGAGGGTGCGCAATACCGAGCGTATACTAACCGCATTCACCAATAGGCTATTGGACAGCCGTCAGAAACAGTATGCTGAATACACAGTCCGTACTGAGCGCCTATCTATCCCGCAACTTCGCGCGGTGGCTCAACCGTTCCCGGCTGTTTCGCATCATGGCGATGCCGAGAAGGAGACAGAGGATTCCTATAGTGGCCTTGCGAACCCTGCCGGTGTTTGGATCGAGCCAATCCAAGGCGAAGGCGGTATCGTCGTCCCTCCGTCAGGATTTCTCTCGGAACTAAAAACCATCACTGATGCTAATGATATCCCACTAATTGTCGACGAGATCCAGACTGGCTTCGGTCGGACTGGACAGTGGTTCGCCAGCGACTGGGAAGACGTCACCCCTGATATGATGCCTATGGCTAAGGGTATTGGAGGTATTGGTCTCCCACTTTCCGGAACGATGTATCATGAGTCTCTTGATACATGGGAAGCCGGTGGTCACGTTGGTACCTTCAGAGGAAATGTCCCCGCGATGGTGGCTGGAACTCGTACTATAGAATATATTGAAGACAACGACCTACTGGCTCATGCTCGAGATATAGGGGAGTATATGCGTGACCGGCTTCGTGAAATAGCTGCGAGTACAGATAGGCTAATCGATGTCCGAGGGCGGGGAATGTTCACCGGTGCTGAATTCACGAGTACCGAAACGGAATCCGGCAAGGAACTAGTCAAAGGCATTCAAGAATACTGTTACGAACGTGGCGTACTAGTTTGGTCGGCTGGTCGCCAAAGTAATGTACTCCGTCTGATCCCTCCGCTTGTGCTTACGCAAGACCAGGCTGAAACTGGCATGAATATCGTAGTTGAGGGTATTGATCAGCGGATCTAATCACCTTTTACCAGATCATCTACAATCATTTATTGATATCGGAAATTACTGGTTAACATTTATTTATTTGAAGTCATACATACAGATTTGCATATACCTCTGCGCCAGCAATGCAGTCTTCCCATTCAGTGTCCTTTGATTCGCCATGTATTATGACACCCACAGATGGAATAAAACCATCGTAGTAGGAACAATCTCGTGAACATATTTTGCATCGGGGCCAGCTCCGTTAGTGAGATGTTTGTATGCCGCGTTGACTAATTCTGCGGCCTCAACGATCACATTTCGTATTTTAGGCGAAAAAGTGCTGAGGGAATATACCAAATTTCCACAACCTCATATTCTGTTTAATATTTTGATAGAAAGACTGCAGTGGCACTGTCTAGCTAAAGAGCGAACAGTTCTTGGAGACGGATGCTATGGTCGCCCGAGAACCGTTCATCATAACTTTGGAACCGAATCCGCTTGAGTGCTGGGACGATGAGAGCACCGCGAGCGCTTGCTGAACTCGGTGTCTGTGATACGAGTGTAGCCGATGCAGAGCAAATCAGTATTGTACATGAAATCGCCGATGTAGATATAGGCTCGCAGCTGGCCGTTCTCGGCCTTGCCGACCGTGGGACCGGTGACAACCGTGATGGGGTTGAAGCAGCAGTGAGGCGTGTGTCGTCGAGCGCGACGTGACGGTTCCAGAAGGACCCTTGATGGGTTGAAGCTCGGGCTGGTCCGGGAGATCATCGATCGGGGTGGGAGGGAATTCCAGAAGGACCGTTGATTGACGCAGGCGGTCGACCAGTCTCTGAGACGGCACGGGCGAGAATACCAAGAGCAAGGCGCTCGACCGTGCCGTCGAGTTCTATCTGAAGACGCGGGAGAACTTGACCGCAGTTCCGACTGGCGCACTCGAGGAGTAATGACGGCTGCTGAGGAGTGCGTCTCTCTCACGCTCGAGGAGATCGCTACGATTGTCGACAGCGATGAGATTCCCGTCGAAGCAGCGACGTCCTAGTCCGTCAGTAGTGAGGATAATGGCTTTTCGTCGAATGGCGTGCGGAGAAACGAGGGGAGACACTTGCGAGCGGTCTTCTGCTGGTCATCAGTAGCTTCACAACCATTTAGATATAGTATGCCTAGCTCTCAGAAGTAACGAACAGGACGACGAGTGCCAGTCCAAAAGATGTCGCCGACAGCGGTTTCCAGTTCCCTGTCTTTCCAACGTGGTAAGTGGCTACACAGACTCCTAAAATTCCCACCAGAGACAGAGCTATCTCTACTTTCTCGTCAACGACGAGTTTCGGTACTGAATCTTCACTCATGAGAGAAACTATTGATATATTAAATTATAACTGCTATGCTTTCTCGGCTGAGTGTGCCACGTTCGCACACCTACCTAACGGCTGTTTCAATAGGAAAGGTGTTGAACCAATAGGGTTTCAACATAGCCGGATATTATTATCTGGGGTTTGTGGTGTCTCTTCGTTGGCTCCGGCAGTCTTGACAACGGCGACGTCACATGGGGCGTGTTCGACGACGTGGTCGATGATCGACCCGGTGGTGAGTCTGCTTGACTTCATTTGGGTAAGGGGGAGAACTCGCTTGCCCCGACACAACAGATGACGGTTGGAGCGGGAGGGGTGTAATCCTATCTGTCTGCGAGGAGAGAATCCCGCCGTTTACGGCGGGAGTGAAGCCGACAACTCCCACACAAACCACGCATCGACCCTAATACGGATATTGAAGTAGTATTGGTTTAAAATATAACGTACACCGAGGCGGTCACACCGCCCACTCAATTGCACACTATCGGGACTCCGAGGCCCAGACCGTTCGAGACACCCTCTCGAACCGCTGTGGTGTCTCGGTCAGCAAGATAACTCCGAGTCCCATGCCGGGATAGGAGTAACGGCGGTGTGGCCCCGCCATTGACCCGTCATGCCGACGGGTCGGAAACCAGCAAATATCCCAACCCAGCGGTGCCGTGGGACGCCTCGCCGTTTACGGCGAGGAGGAGGTCATTCGGGGACTTCCTCGAGCTTTTCGAGGAAGTGCAGCTCCGGTTCACCGACAACTCCCGCTTCGTCCATTGTTTCGCGGAGGTCAGCGGACGCTGCGAAGTCGTGTGCGTCCTTGAGTGACTCCCATTCCAACAGCGCGACGACCTCGTTGGGGTCGCCCTCCTTGTGGAACAACTGACCTCCCTTGCTCCCGCTTTCCGCACGGGTACTCGCGTGGTCGTCAAAATACGGTTTCCACTCCTCATAGTCCTCGACCGTATGATCGATGAGCAGGTATGGCATTTGATGGCACACCCTCTCCCGATACGTTGGCTAGTACAATAACGGAGGGGGTGGAAGCCGTAGTGAATATACGCGCTGTATCCAGCACAGCACTTCTGACAGCGACTGAGGAAGTCATCGCACTCGTGCTGAATAGAAAGCGCATATTGGCCACGAGACTCGCACTGGTTACGACGTAAATTAGTGATAAGGAGAACGGTCGTTGAATGTTCACCGGGATGCGACGCTATTGAATATACGCTCTGCATTGCACACAGTTACACAGGCGGTGCTGAATAACAGTAGTTGGTAATACGGTTTCTTTATTCAGAACCAACCTCGAAAATAGATTGGTTATTTGAACTACCAATCCCCAGGGTTAATCCCATCATCCTTATGGAATTGTGCGAAATCAAATGTGTGAATATCGGTCGTTTTCACGGAATACGCATCCTCCTCGACAGCAATGACATTGAATTGGTTGTCCTTTTCACGAACGTCTGCACGGCTGTTTAACTGAACGCGATTGAAGTCAGCTCGGGTTGTACGCGTGTTGAGACATCCGTACGAAGTATCCTCACTGCCAAAGTCCGTCCCGCAGACGCCGATGAGATACTCAACTTGGAAGTGCCTGCTGAGTCGCCGATGGTGCTCGTCACTTACGACGACGTTCGTCGGTGTGTCGACGCTCCCCGAGAAGAAATCGGGGTCGTACTGACCAGAGACCTCCTTTTCCTTCGTGTCGAACCGGAGATCAAGTGGTTCGTCAGTGTATCGTTGTCCGTTATACTCCCAACTAAGTGAAACCGCCTTCAACTGGAGGTGGCCGTTCTTCGATTGCTGAAGCGAGGAGAGGCATCCCCCGAGGACGCCTGCTGAGAGGGTCACTCCGGTAGATGCGAGAACCTGTCGTCTGGAGGGCATACTGAAATCTCCGGAGAGTAGTGGTAAGTATTTTTCCAGTAACGCACTTGTGTGAGTCTGAGGGACACATCTTCTAGATTGCGCACCTCCTTTGACCCTGTTCAGTTTACCCTCTGTATCTTGCACGCGGGTATTATCAGTCGTTGAGGATTTCAACAGAGCCCATTCCCCACTCCTCACAAACGGACCTGAATCGGCATGACTGAACACCCGGCGCGCTTTTTCTCCGACGACCGCCCCGTGCTGCTCCGGTCGGCGTTGACTACTGCTCTTGAATCTCGGACTTCTCTTTAAGTGGTTCTGGCGACAAGGGGTAGATACGACGGACAATCCTCGTGGTAACTCTTGTATCGCTACTAGATGCTATACTGATGAGCGCAGTGTAGGTCACTCATCGACGACGAGACGACGCTATTCTTCGCCGTCAGCCTCCGTTTCACTCGTTTCAGCCACCTCACTCTCGTCTTCATCGGACTCTTCCTCAGCCGAGACTGGCGCACCATCGCCCATCGACCACTCTAATTCGACCTCTAGTTCGGCTTCGTCCTCTTCCTCCTCATATTCGACTTCCACTTCGAACTGCTCGGAGATGGTCACGGTCCCCTCGTCGCCGCCGAGTTCTACCGATCCATTTTCGACGCCGTCAGCGAGCCGACGGAGAACAGTCGCTCCCTCCTCGCGGGACATGAACCCTTCCAACTCAAACTCCTCTTCCTCACTTTCCTCTTCATCGTTTCCAGTCTGCTCTTGATCTGTCACGCGTCAATAGATGGCTACGGTGTACAAAACTCCTCTTGCCACGCCTACCTCGTTAATATCAGAGTCCAACGCCTCGTTTCGGAAGACGGTGAGTGCCTCTGTCTCAGTTTCAGTTGTATAAACTCTCGCGTCAGTCCGTGTCTCGAGCGTCACTGCGAACCGTTCGACCCACTCAACGTCACCGATAAGCAAGACCGAGGAACGGTCGAGTACGGATGGGGACGAGCGCATTATTCGACCCTCAGACCCCGGTTGGCGGCGATCTGAGAGTGGCCCCACCTCTGCAGACCCGAGTGTAACTATCTGGTCATGCCTAGTTAGTATTCAAACCCCATGATAGATATTTGTGTTTGTTATTTAACCCTGGGAAGCACTAAGAACCGGAGTTGGGACCCGCTGTCTTTCGTACTCGGGGGAAGTCGGCCACTACTTCTGGAAGCGGGTGCGTTGTACCACTCTCTCATAGTATGAAACCGACCACGTCCAACCGCCTTCTACTGGCCGCTATATACGCAATTCGTCGAATGTGGTGCACTTATAAAGTAAATGGGCGAACATGTAACGAATAATCGCCATGTAAGTTTGTGACCTAGCCCCACCACAATGATGGAACTAGCGATTTCAGCCCTAATGAGTCTCTTGTTGCTTGGTGTTGGGTGGTGGCTTATGAGTTTCGAGGATTGGCGTTCTTACACACCGACTGGCGACGCGACTGGTCGGGAGTCGACCTCCGCGACGACCGAGAAACCCTCAGGATTCGTCCGGTGGTTGACGACGGTCGACCACAAGGACATCGGGCTCATGTACGGCGTCTTCGGACTCGTCTCGTTCGCGTGGGGTGGTACCGCCGTCATACTGATGCGGACAGAACTAGTCACGCCCCCTATCGACCTCCTCGGGGCGAACTTCTATAACGCGCTCATGACAACGCACGGCATCACGATGCTATTCTTGTTCGGCACGCCGATACTGGCAGCTATCTCGAACTACCTCATCCCGCTACTCATAGGCGCCGACGACATGGCATTTCCCCGCATCAACGCCATCGCGTTCTGGCTGCTGCCGGTGGCGGCCCTGCTCATCTGGAGCGGAATCCTCCTCAAACCGTTCGTCGGCGGCATCGAGGGTGCACAGACCGCTTGGACGCTCTATCCACCACTATCGATTGAGCAGGCGAATCCTGGCGTGGACCTACTGTTGCTTGGTCTCCACCTCTCGGGGGTCTCGGCGACCATGGGAGCGATCAACTTCATTACGACCATCTTCACCGAGCGCGGCGAGGAGGTGTCGTGGGCGAACCTCGACCTCTTTTCGTGGACCGTCTTGGTCCAATCAGGCCAAATCCTGTTCTCCTTCCCCCTACTTGGCAGCGCGCTCGTCATGCTGCTGCTCGACCGTAACTTCGGTACGCAATTTTTCGCTACGGACGGTGGCGGTCCCATCCTCTGGCAGCATCTGTTCTGGTTCTTCGGTCATCCCGAAGTGTACATCCTCGTGCTGCCGCCAATGGGGCTGGTCAGCCTCATCCTGCCGCGGTTCGCGGGCCGGAAACTGTTCGGATTCAAATTCGTCGTCTACTCGACGCTCGCACTTGGCGTCCTCTCGTTTGGCGTCTGGGCGCACCACATGTTCACCACTGGTATCGATCCCCGCATCCGCGCTAGCTTCATGGCGGTCTCGATTGCGATTGCAGTACCGAGTGCAGTCAAGACGTTCAATTGGATTACGACCATGTGGAATGGTCGAGTTCGACTGACCGCGCCGATGCTGTTCTGCGTTGGCTTCATCGCCAATTTCATCGTCGGCGGCGTCACCGGCGTGTTCGAGGCATCGATTCCGATCGATCTCCTGCTCCACGACACGTACCACGTCATCGCACACTTCCACTACGTCATCATGGGCGGTATCGCGTTCGCCGTTTTCGCGGCGGTCTACTACTGGTTCCCGCTTTACACCGGACGAATGTACCAGCGGACCCTCGCGAGGTGGCACTTCTGGCTGTCGATGATCGGCACGAACGTCACGTTATTCCCGATGATTCTGCTTGGCTACGGCGGGATGCCGCGTCGGTACGCGGGCTACGACCTCACCGTCGGCCCGGTCGGCTACTTCGCTGACCTCCACCAGATTGCGACCATCGGCGTCTACATGCTGGCACTCGGCCAACTCGTCTTCGTCTGGAACGTCGTCCAGTCATGGCTCGAAGGTCCCAAAATCGAAGATGCAGATCCGTGGAACCTCCGACACAGATGGCTTGCGCACGCACGAGTGGGCGTGGCTTGAGCGCAAACTGGAGACAACAGTAGCTGACGGCGGCGAACCAAGCGATACGAGCCGCACGACGGAACAAGACCCTGAAATTGTCGGGGCGAAGAGCGACGAGAGAGAGTAGGCTTCCGGGATGCCCGTCGGCTTTCAGAGGAGATATCTGAAGACAGGCATCGGTATTCTGGATCGTATTCGATGACGCCAGCCTGTCGCTCGGCGCGCTTGGAGACCTCCCAGTCGATGGAGTCGACAGGGAACTCGGAGAAGTGCTCGGCAGCGATATCGCCCGCGTGCATTCGTGCTCGGTCGAGCAGAGCTGCCTGTATCTTCGCTACAGTATCGCAGTCATCATGGTCATTTCGTCGATGCTGTGAGGTGAGCGTGCACTAGTCGGCGACGTCGGGCAACGTCTGTTGGCGAGTCATACAAACAGGAAGAGAGGTGGTTAGCAGCAATCCTTGAGCATGTCTTTGTCAGTGGTCTCAGTCCCGCAGTGCTCGCAGCGCCAGTAGCGGTGGTCGATGTTTCGGTACGTGTCCTGGCCGACGTGCGGGCCAGTGACGCGCGGCCCGTCGTCACTCGTGTCGTCATCGTCGTCAGTGGGGACGGCGTCGAGTGAGCCGTCGGCGGTCGCGTCTTCGACGGCGGCCATGTGCTTGCAGTGAGCGTGCCGGTGGACGTGATAGGTGCAGGCAAGTGCCTCTTCCGTCCCGTCGTCCAGAATGACGATGTATTGGTGGTCATCGGGGTTCTCATAGCTCTCATTCGTCACGTCGACCATTCCGGGGGCGTCGACGGCGAAACTGAACTGTTCGGACTGCGCGCGTTTCTGTGCCTTCTCGTCAGATTCAAGATCCGCGCTCGTTGTCGTCGAGCACTGTGGTTCAGATACTCCAATACGACCGAGCAGAGGAGATTGAGTACGGTTTGGTCGGGTCGGATGATGGAGCGGAGTGAGTGGCGGTATTTTCGCACGGACGATGTACCGACTCGTGCGGTCCGGTCACAATATTTTTTGGAATCACAATCTACAAGTGCGCCGCTAGAAAAAAGAGATTAGATGCGTCTAATCGATAGCTTTGGTGGTGGTCTATGACATGCAAGGTGCACGATGAACGAGCAGTGACGCGACGCAACGCGCTACGCGCTGGCGGTGCGGCGACACTTGTGGGATTGGCCGGGTGCACGGCACTGCCGAGCGCACCGGCACAGACCGGGAGTGACGGTGACGACGGAAGCGACGGACCGATCGCCGTAGCCTCGTTCTTCAGCTTCTTCGACTTCGGCCGACAGATCGCCGACGGGACCCCGCTGACGGTGGAGAACCTCGTCCCGACGGGACTCCACGGCCACGGTTGGGAGCCCAACGCCAGTATTACCCAGCGCATCATCGAGGCAGACGCGTTCATCCACGTCGGGGAAGACTTCCAACCCTGGGCCGACCGCGCCATCCACACAATCAAAGGAGACAACGTGGACACGGCGCTCATCAACGCCCGGAAGGGCATCGACCTAGTGAATCTCGCCGCGACCCTCGATCGTGAGGAGGAGGGCGTCGGCGCCCAGCGCGGGAAGGACCCGCACTTCTGGCTGGATCCCCGTCGTGCAAAGCAGTCCGTCGACAACATTGCCGACGGGTTCGCCGAGGTCGTCCCGGAACACGCCGATGCCTTCCGCGAGAACGCCGAGACGTACAAGTCCGAGGTGCTCGAACAAATCGATTCGGACTACGAGGCTATCTTCGACCGAGCCGAGCGCGACATCGTCCAGCTGGCCGCGCACAATGCCTTCCAGTACATCGGGGTGCGCTATGGCGTGCGAATGCGACCGCTAGTGACGAGTCTCGCGGCGAGCGGCGACGTTAAGCCCGCCGACATCCGCGAGGCGGCAAAGGTCATCCGCGAGAACGACATCAGGTATATCGCCAACGGGGTCTTCGAGTCCCAGCGCCCGGCCCAGCAGCTCGTCCGCGAGACGGACGTCGAGGCGTACCTCCCCGTGACGCCGTACGCCGGTGTCCGTGAGGAGTGGGTCGAGGAGAACTGGGGCTATGAGGAGATCGCCTACAATATCAATATGCCCACGTTCGAGATTGTCCTCGGCAACAAGACACTCGAGGACGCGGCCCCCTCGGAGGGCTGGCTCGAGCAGTGGCGGAACTTCGAACCGATATGAGCACACAGGATACCGATTCCGCGACGGCGGCCGGCACAGACGAACGGACAACCCCCGAGATTGACTCGGACACCACGATGAACGAGCCAATCATCGATCTCGCGGGCGTCACCTTCGGCTACACAGCGACACCCGTGGTCGAGGATGTCTCGCTGACCATCGACTCGGGTGAGTACGCCGCCATCGTGGGGCCGAACGGGTCTGGGAAGTCGACACTGATGCAGCTGATGTTGGGTCTACTTGAGCCCGACACGGGTACAGCACATCTGTTCGGCGAACGTGCCGACCGTTTCGACGACGGCGAGCGGATCGGCTACGTCGCCCAACAGGCTAGCGCCGCGAAGGAGATGCCTATCACCGCCCGCGAAGTGGTGAAGATGGGTCGATTCCCGCATGTCGGGTTTGGCCGACTGTCGAGCGAGGACTGGGCCATCGTTGACGACGCGCTCGCGACCGTCGGGATGAGTGCGTTCGCCGACCGGCGCGTCACGCAGCTCTCGGGTGGCCAACGCCAACGCGCGTTCATCGCGCGGGCGCTGGCGAGCGAGGCTGACTTGCTCGTGCTGGATGAGCCGACTGTCGGCGTCGACGCCGAATCGGTTGACGCCTTCTACGACCTGCTGGCGGCGCTCAACGCTGAGGGCATCACTATCATACTTATTGAGCACGACCTTGGGGCGGTTGTTGAGCACGCCGACCGTGTCGTCTGCCTGAACCGCGAGGTCTACTTCGACGGTCCGACCGACGAGTTCGTCGAAAGCGACGCGCTGGCCCGGGCATTCGGAACCGAGGTACGGTTTCTCACGGGGGTGGACGAATGAGCGCAGGCGTGGCGGCCACGCTCACGGCGAGTGTCCTCGCCACCGTGGACCTGTCGGTCGTGCTCCCGCTACAGAGCGGGCTGGGCGCCATCGGTGACTTGGTCTTCGGCGTCCTCCTGTGGTTCCTGGAGCAGTGGTACTGGCTGATGGACTGGGTGTACTACTTTACGGGTCTGGAGATGCTGAACCCGCGCTACCGGTTCATGCACCGGGCGATACTCGTTGGGCTCTGCGTCGGCGTGATGGCGCCGCTCATCGGGACGTTCCTCGTCCACCGACAGCTCGCGCTCATCGGAGACGCGCTAGCTCACACCGGGTTCGCCGGGGTAGCCGTCGGGCTGTTCCTGAACGCCGTCATCGACTTGGGGGTGTCGCCCTATCTCACCGCCGTCGTCGTGGCGATGATCGCCGCGCTGTTCATCGAACTCATCTCCGAGGTCACGGACGCCTATAACGACGTCTCGATGGCGATCGTCCTGTCGACCGGGTTTGCGCTGGGGACGACGCTCATCAGCCTCAACGCGGGTGGGCTCGCTGTCGGCGTCAATCAGTTCCTCTTCGGCAACCTCTCCACGGTGTCGCCCCAGAGCGCAGCTATCCTCTTGGTGCTGTTCGCCGTCATCGTCGGGACGGTGGCCGTGACACGCAATCAGCTCCTGTACGTGACCTTCGACGAAACCGCGGCCGCTGTCTCCGGCATCTCCGTCAACTGGTACAACCGGGTGATGGTGATGCTGACGGCGATGGTCGTGGTCGGCGCGATGCAGATCATGGGTGTCATCCTCGTCGCGGCGATGCTCGTGGTTCCAGTCGCGGGCGCGACCCAGGTATCCCGTAGTTTCTCCGAATCGCTTGTTGTCTCAGTCGTCCTCGCGGAACTCGCAGTGTTGCTGGGCATTGCTGTCGCCTACTACAGCGGTGTCACGGCCGGTGGGGTCATCGTCCTCGTCGCCGTAGGAATCTACATCTGCGCCGTCGCGCTGGGCAAAGTTCAATCTGTCCGTGGTGAACAGGCCACGCCCGACATGGGTAGCATTGAGTCCGACAGCGCCGATGTCGGCACCGGGACGGGGGATGACTGATGGTCACAGCCAGTGATGGCGACTCGCCAAGTGACGGTCGCACTCGAAGCGACAAGGGGGACAGTCGGACGTGTCGGCAGGAATACTGAGCGCGGTTATGGAGGACTACATCAAGGCGATTTACGCCATCGAGAGCGACAGCGACGAGCGGGTGTCGACCTCAGCTCTCGCCGACCACCTCGAGGTCACCGCGCCGACCGTCTCCTCCACGCTGAAAAAGCTCGAAGAACGCGGCCTGGTCGACCGCGAGGAGTACAAGGGCGTGACACTCACAGAGGAGGGGAAACTCGTCGCTCTCGAGATCCTCCGGCACCACCGCCTCCTCGAAGCGTTTTTGACCGAACAGCTTGACTACGATTGGGCCGATGTCCACGACGAGGCCGATAGACTTGAGCACCACGTCTCCAAGGAACTGACCGACCGCATCGCCGAGGTGCTAGTTGACATCCTCCCCGGCCTGAAGGGCGAGGATTCCCACGGCACCGCGCCGCTGGGATGGGATGTTTACGGTTTGTAGCCACCGCGTTGGACGGCTACTGGCTGTGCCAATCAGCCGTTACTCCTCTCCCGGCAGGGGATTCGGAGGTACTTTTGCTGACTGCACCCCGAAGTCCCACCACAGAAAGAGGATGCTTTCTGGGTGGAATCAGGGAATCCCGATACTGTCCGAGTAAGTGGGCGGGCAGGCCGCCTCGGTCGACTAATAGTACGGGATTAGGTGAGTTAAAACAGCCGTCCTGCACATCGAACGTGGTCTGTGGTGGGGTTGTCGGATTCACCCCCGCCGTTTACGGCGGAGCTTTCTCCTCGCACTTCCGTAATTGACGCTCGGGTTTTTGCAGTTGCGGCCCGATTACGGTCACATGATTTACCAGCATTTCGGTGAAATAGATGTCTCGTGGGCCGGGAGAACTGCGTCCGAAATCACTAGTCTTGCAGCCGAGAGTGGCTCGATTCTCGTCGTACCGGTCGGAAGCCTCGAACAACACGGAAAGCACTTGCCAGTCGCTACTGACACAATCCTGGTCGATGCCGTCGTCACTGAGAGTGTGAAACAAGTGGCCGGCGATCTTCCCGTGCTTGCTCTTCCACCTGTTTGGACTGGTTACTCGCCTCACCACTTACCATTCGGCGGCACCATCACCCTCGACAACGAGACGCTCCTTCATGTCCTTGAGGAGATTGCTGATTCGGCACTGGAAAGTGGCTTCGATGCGCTGCTGTTGGTCAACGGCCACGGGGGGAATAAATCACTCGTCGATGCTGCAACCAGTGCCATTGGTGTCACGCATCCTGACCACGAAATTCTTGATCTAACGTACTTCGAGCTCGCGCAATCGTTCGTCGACGATATCCGAGAGAGCGACTCCGGTGGCATGGCGCACGGAGGCGAGTTCGAGACTTCGCTTCTCATGCATCTTCGCCCCGAACTCGTTCGCGAAGACAGCATCGAGGGCGAATATCCCGATGAACCATACGAACGAGCTTCGGTCGACTTAGTGGAAAGCGGATCACTATCCGTCTATCGACCGTTTACGGCGTACTCGTCGTCCGGCGTGATTGGTGACCCTGAATTGGCGAGTGCAGAGAAAGGAAAGCAGATTTTCAACCAGCTCTGCGAAGCTCTCGCAGACATCATCCAGGAGATCCATGATCAAACGACGGCCAGCACCTAATCCGCCAATTGATTTGGATTCAATCTGTGTCGCTGCCTTGATCGAGCGGTGACTTTGCGTTCTCGTAATCGACAGCAATCGTCTTGATCTGTGAGAGTTGTTCGAGTGAGTACTTCCCACCGATTCGTCCGTGGCCACTGTTCTTGCCACTGTAACCGCCGAACGGTGTGTGAATCTCCCAGTACGCACTACTATCGTTGACGTTGACGATGCCGGTTTCAATGCGCTCAGTGAAGTAGTGCATCAGTTCGATGTTACTGGTGAAGACGCTGGACGTGAGTCCAAGCTCGATTCCGTTGGCGATTGCTATCGCTTCGTCATAACTTTCGAACGAGATGATTGGAGCGATCGGCCCGAACGATTCTTCCCAGTTTACCGCCATCTCGGTTGTTACGTTGTCGAGAACGGTCGGCTGGTAGTACCGATCCGTCGGCATGTTCTCTGCACGGCTCCCCCCAGCAACGACTGTCGCACCCTGTTCTTTCGCGTCGGCGATATGACGGTCCATCTTGTCGGCGACAGCATCGTTGTTGAGCGGGCCGAGATCCGTTCCCTCAGCCATCGGGTCATCGAGTGACAACTGCTGTGCGTGGTCGGCAAGCCGAGAAACAAATTCGTCGTGGACATCCTCATGGACGAGAATGCGCTCGCTCGCAGAACAGATCTGGCCGGCATTGCTGAAACACCCAAAGGACGTACATTCGACCGCCGCATCAAGATCAGCGTCATCGAGAATAATGACAGGGCCATTCCCCCCGAGTTCGAGGAGAGTTGGTTTCGTTCCGGCATCCCTCGCAATCGCTTCACCCGTCTCGGGACTTCCCGTAAATCCAATTACATCAGTGCCATCGTTGACGACGAGTTCGTTCCCAACAACCGGCCCCTCGCCAGTAACTAGGTTGAGTGCGCCGTCAGGCAGTGATGTGTCCGAAAACACGTCGAGTAGTCGAGTTGCGACGACTGAGGTGGTTGGTGCTGGCACCCAGACGACACTGTTCCCGGCGGCGAGGCCGGGCGCGAGATACTCTGCCGGAATGTTCAATGGGTAGTTCCATGGCGTGATGACGCCAAGAACACCGTGCGGCTTTCGGAGAGTGTAGATATGTTTTCCAGCGTCTTCCGACGGGATGACCTCTGTTTCGTCGCGCTTGACGTCCTCAGCTGCGTTCCGAAACTCCTTCGCACAAAGGTCGACCTCGACTCTCGCCTCGGCGAGTGGCTTTCCCTGGTCTTTCGTCAGCCATTCAGCCAACCGATCGCTGTTTACATCGATGGCGTCGGCAAGTTCGTGACAGAGTTCGGCGCGTTCGAACGCTGTCATGAATTCGAGCTCTGGCTGGATATCTCGTGCCGCGTCAATCGCTCGTTGTGCGTCTGTTCGCGTCCCAGCGGGCATCTCACCGAGGGTGTCTCCTGTTGCCGGATTCGTGACAGCGAAGGTTTCGTTGCTCTCACTATCGGTCGGTTCGCCGGCAATGTACATCGGAAACGACGTCGGTTCATCCCCCATCTCGGTCGCTGATTCACTCCCCCAATCTGTCATGGTTCACGTTATCATCGCCCACGATTGTGCATAAGTCCTCTGGAGCGATCGACCACGCTCTTCGACCCAATCACGACTTTGCAGGGCGAAACGCGCCGTGAACGGTGGGTGGGTTGGTGAACTACCCTACCCTACTCACTCACCGCTGACGCGGCTCGTTCCTTGAGGGTAGGGCTTCCTGCTTCGATGACGCGCTTTGCAGGAACCGTAGTGGTTTCCGTCGGGAGCGCAGTCTCCACAGGCGGTGATTCGGAGCGTCCCGCTCCTACTTGTTTCGCACCGCGAGACAGAATGTTCCACGCCGCGTTCCAGTCTCGGTCGGCGGTGAACCCGCACGACGGACACGAATGTTCACGGACCCACAACGGCTTCTCCGTCGAGATGCCGCACGCCGCGCACTCCTTGGTCGTCCCTGCTGGTTCGACCGCCACGAAGTGTGTTCCTGCTCGTTCGCACTTGTATTCGAGCAACGAGAGGAACGTCCGCCACGCGGCAGAGGCAGTGTTGCGGCTGGTCGACGGCGACTCCATCATCCTCTTCACGTTGAGGTCTTCGACCGCCACGAGATCGTACTCCCGAGCGTAGTAGTTCGAGAGCTTGTGCAAGAAGTCGCGGCGCTTGCGTCGGAGGTCGGCGTGACACTCCGCCACGCGCCGCCGTTGGGTCTCGTAGTTGTTCGACCCGTGTCGCTTCCGCGAGAGTTTTCGTTGTTCGCGTTCCAACCGCTCGCGTTCGTCCGAGAGGTCAACCGATTCGACGGCGTACCCGTCTGTGTCGTGGGCGTACTTCAGGATGCCCACGTCGATACCGACGCACTGCTCGGGGTTCTCGGGCGGTTCGGGGGTCTCACGGTCCATTTGGACGCCGAATGTGGCGAACCACTCGCCCGTCGGTTCTTTTTTGACCGTGACCTGCTTGAGCGTGGCGTCGTCGGGGATGGGTCGGTGAAGCCGTATCGGGATGTCCGCGAGTTTTGAGAGCGAGAGGACAGTCTGACCGCCCTTCTTGTCGAGCTTGAAGCCAGACTGACTGTACGTGAAACTTCGGAACTCCCGTAGCGGTTTCCACTTGAGTTGGCCGACGCCGTAGCCGTTCTCCTTGAGTTTGGAGAGTCCTTTGAGGTTGTCGAACAGCCGTTCCACGACGGTTTGGAGGACCTTCGAGTACACGTCCGAGAGGCCATCCCACCACTGCTTCAGGTCGGGTAGCTCTGACCGTAGCGTGGTCATGGACGGCAATTCACCGTGTTCGTCTTGGTACTCGTTGAGGCGGTAGAGCATGTGGTTGTACAGCTGCCGACAAATATCGCGGTGGCGGTCCAACGCCTCGCGGTGGGCGTCGGACGGCTTGAGGCGGTATTTGTAGGCGTAGTACATGGCGTTACTCGCGTTCTTCGATAAGTTCGTCCAACTGCTCTCGGACGAACGACGAGAGGTTGAGGTGTTGGTCCTCAATCCACTCGTCTTGGTCCTCCCGAATAGTAATCGTCTTCCGTTTCACCGTAATGCATGCTATGCACGCCACACGTATACAATCGTCGGTGGACGTGGGCCGTGGGCCTGCAATAGAACATGTATGAACGGATGATGACGGCGCTATATCCCCGCCCTACTGCGCTACTCGGGCTTCGCCCTACGTTGATCGTTGAGGACAGGGGCTTAGCGCCTGTATCCAGCTAAGACGGCGGTCGTCCGCTTCGAAGGATGTCGGCCACCGCCGCTTTGTCAGTCTGGTCTGGATCGACGGTTGCGACGAGCTGCCCACGATACATCACAGCGATGCGGTCCGCGAGACTGAACACGTCCTCCAAGTTGTGACTCACGACGATCTGGGTATGCCCCTCCTCTTTCAACCGATGCATCGTCTCGTGGACTAACTCGGTCCCTGCGACGGACAAGGCACTCGTCGGTTCGTCAAGAATGAGCACCTCTGGATCGAACAGCAGCGACCGCCCCACTGCGACGAGTTGGCGCTGGCCGCCAGACAGAAATGCCACCTCAGTCGTCGGTCGGATGTCCTGCTGGAGAAACTCCAGAATCTCGGTTGTATCATCGTACGTCTGGCTCCAGTCGATAACCTCAACCGGGCCAACACCAAACCGTGTCGGAAACTTCCCCATATGGATGTTCGTCGCGATGTCGAGATCGTCCATCAATGCAAGATCCTGATAGACGGTCTCAATACCGCGCTTGCGGGCGTCGTTCGGATTCGAAAACTGTACCGGTTCTCCTTCGAAGATAACGCGACCGGTCGTCGGCCGATGGACGCCCGAGAGAACGTTCATCAGCGTCGACTTCCCTGCCCCGTTGTCACCAACGAGGGCGAGGATTTCGTTCTCGTAAACCGGCAGCGTCACGTCTTCGACGGCGATCACTCGTCCGAACTGTTTCGTGACGTTCTCGAAGCGAGCTTTCTCGGACGGACCGTCTCGAGCGTCCACCGCAGCTGTTTCGAGATTATCGTCCGTAGTCACGTGGCTCCACCTGCTGTGAGAGAATGCGTTCGCGCAGCCGACGCCGCGAGCTGTACACCAAAATCGCGCCAAGGAGCACGAGGCCGTTCACCAACGTTACCTGCTCGGGTGGCGTTCCGCTGATGTTCAGGGCGGCCTGAATGACTCCGAGAAGCAGTACACCGCCAAGCGCGCCCGTGACCTTTCCACGACCGCCAAAGAGACTCACGCCACCGATGACCGCGGCCGCAAACGCCGGGAAGACGAGTTCGTCACCGATCGTCGGCGGGACGACGCTGATGAAACCAGTGAGCATCAGACCACCAGCAGCGGAGAGCACGCCACTGATACCATACACCGCGATTATCATCCGTTCGGTGTTGATACCGACCGCACGCGCCGCCTCCTTATCGCTCCCGACTGCGTAGATCGCCTGTCCGAACGAGGTGTACTTCATCACTAACCCGACGAGGACGAACGTGAGGACGAGCAGACCGACCGAAATCTCGGCTGAATTCCCGATCTCGACGTACCCCTCCGGTAATCCCGTGACGGTAATCGTACTCAAGCTGAGCTTCGCGCCTTGAAGGATGATCAGGAACGCAAGCGTCTGTAGGAATGGGTTGATGCCCACTTTCCCGACCATCACGCCATTCACGAGACCGACAGCCAACCCGATCGAGAGAATGACGAGAACACCGACGAACGGATCCGAAACGAGAGCCCACTTGTTCGCCGAGACGATGAGCCCCGCCAACATTGCGGAGAACCCGGCGATAGAGCCGACGGAGAGATCGAAGTGCCCCGAAATGAGACAGACGGCTTCCGCGAGTGCAACGAACCCAAGTCCGACCGACCCGTGGAGAATGAATTCGAACGACCGCAGGTTCGTAAACGTCCGGGGGACGACCAGCCAGATAGCCAGCGACATCAACAGCAGAATCGGCCAAATCATGTTCTCGAGCATCCGTAGCAGGAACTCGTCGATATCGACCGACCGTCTGATGGCGTCGACAGTGCTCATGGATGTGAATATACGGCTAGGAGGGGACGTCACTCGACAGACGCGTCAGGTCCCCAGATGTTCCCCCACAGATACGGCGCGTCAGCGTTTTCCTCGGTGATCTCGACGTGACTCGTGACGAACTGACGATGGTTCAACGCTCGACCGACCGTGGCGGGTGACCAAATCGGTGCCTGCCAGAGTTCGACGCCTCGATGCTGAGCAGGTTCGATACTGATCGTCTCGCCACCACCATTACTCGCAGTCGTCGTTGCGTTCGTAGCCGTCGTGGTCTGGTTACCTGTTTCGGTAACCGGCTCTTTCGTCGAGGTCACGGTCGACCCTTCCGACGGAAGCGCTGATTCCCCTTCGTTGACGTACCGTTCGAGATACGCCAATGCAAGCGGGCCGTAGAAGTAATTCGGCTGGTCGACGGCGCCGTCGATGAATCCCTCCATGATCATTTCGTGTGTGTTCTGCGACCCGTCAAGTTGCGTCATCACGATGTGGTCGTCCTGTCCACGAGGGGCAGCCAAGTCCATCTCCTGGAGTGCCGAAAGGGCTCCAAGACTCATCAGGAAATTCGCCGAGTAGATAGCGTCCGGTGGTTGGTTAGCGTTGATCCACTCCTGTGTGCGCTGTTTGGATGTCGAACGCACCCAGTCACCAACAACTGTATCAGCGACAGTGACATCGTCGGTTTGCTCGATAAGGTTCACAAACGGCTCATGTCGTAAGCGAGCGATGTCGCGTCCCGGTGGTGCACGAACTTCGAGAACCTGGTATTGGTCTTGGTCCGACTTCTGCTGTCGGAGATTTTCGACGAGCATCTCACCGGCGCGGCGTGCCGCCGCTTCGTCGTCCCACGAGAAGTGCATCTTGTCGGCACCAGTGGCAGCGTCGATATCCACCGTGAACACTGGAACACCAGCGTTAGTTGCTTCTTCGACAACCGATGCAATCGCTTGGGAGTTGAACGGGATCAAAACGATACCGTCGAAATCTTGATTGACCATCTGGCGGATGTCCGAAATCTGTTTCTGGCTTTCTCCGCCGGTGGTAAACAGGTTGTAGTCAAATCCTTGGTCTTCCGCGTAGAATCGTGTTGCTTCGACAACTGCAGTCACCCACGCTCCGGACGTGAAGTGTGTCGAAAGGCCAACTGTGAGTGTGTCATCCTGCCTCGTGTACCCTGACAGTCCTGTCATTCCCAGAGCGGTCGCACCGCCAACGCCTTTCAGATACGAGCGTCGGTCCAAATACGCCCCCTCTTTGTTTTGCGATACCATACATCACGGACTACCATCTGTATCGTGCTAATAGTTAACTATTATAAATGAACAATTTAGGAGGTAGTTCAAACAAACTCAAACTGAGATATTCTTCTTGCCGGCTCTGTAAACAGGTGGAACAATACCAATCGATCTGTACCCGAAGGCACGGGGATTCCAGACTCCGCAGGCGACTTCCCTTTACGGGTGGTTCGGAGTGTCCTACTCCTACCGAATGGACACTCGACCACAACCGACGATGCGCGCTTGGTGTCGCGCTTGAACACCGGCGGAATCGTGGTGAGCATCGTACTACCACAATTCGACCGTGTGAGGAGTACGTGTGTCGGTGAGAGAGTACGAAAGACGATGACGGCGCTGTCTCCCCTCCCTCCTCGCTCGCTCCGCTCGCTCGTTGAGGACGGCGGCTTAGCACCTCAATTCAGCTAAACTGTCGGTCTTCACAGGCGGTACGAGGCGGATGCCACGGGGCTTGACCCCGAGGCGGTTGACTCTGGCACTCCCTCTATTCAGCGCGCCATTTCTAGTGCAGATTTCAACGTAGCAAGGGAACCGAGGTCAGATTGCACCCGTACTTCTCGTTTTGCTCGGGACGGTCCTGAACGTCGGTCTGGTCGCTTCCTGTTTGTGGGTCGGTGAGTGACGAACCAGCGGAGAGGTAATACTAACATCGACCGACCAGCTAACATGCATACAGGTAAGTCCTGTGTCATCGAAGTACATCACTAGAGTCCTGACGATCACGCTCGCCATACTCTTGATGGGTATCGTTGCGACTATCTCCACCCCTGGGTCACTCACTGTTGCCGGCCAGTATGCGGTCGCAACAATGGTGTTCGCGGCAGTCCTCTGGGTCACTGGCGCGCTTCCGCTTCCGCTCACAGCCCTGATTATCCCGATTCTTCTGACGGTGTTCGGGGTCTATCCAGACTTCGGGGCTGCAGTCGCGGGTTTTGCCGATCCAGTCATCTTCCTGCTCCTGGCGGGATTCATGTTCGCCGAAGCGCTCCAGAAACACGCCATCGATCGACGAATCGCCCTCGCTTTACTCGTCCGATTCGGGACATCGGCCCGGGGACTCGTCTTCGGCGTCATGGTCGCGACAGCGTTTCTCTCGATGATCATCTCGAATACAGCCACGGTCGCGATGATGGTTCCGATTGTCCTCGGGATCATCGAGAGCGTCACCGATCTGATGAAGGCAGGAGAGGGACGTCCCGGATCGGGTGCATCGAACCTCCAGATCGGGATGTTGCTCGGGATCGCCTACGCGGCGAGTCTAGGGGGTGTCGGAACGCTGATCGGAACCCCGCCGAACGCGATCGTCGTCGGCCAGCTGAACCAACTACTCGGCTACGAGATCACGTTCGTCGAGTGGCTTGCGATCGGGCTCCCGATGGTAGTTGTCACACTCCCAGTCGCGTGGGCACTCCTGACGTACGTCGTGTACCCACCCCAACAGTACGATGTAAGCCACGCACGGAAGCGTGCCCGTGACCAACTTCATTCGATGGGAGCGCTATCGACTCGCGCACGCCGCACCGTCGGAATTTTCGGAATAACTGCCTTCCTGTGGCTTCTCGGCGGGCTCGGATTCCTGTTCGAAGACGTGCTCCCACGTGAGTGGTACGTCACGCTCTTCGGCGGGGGTGGGAGAAATGTGTTTGGAACTGCTGGCCACGAGGGGGTGCTGTTCTACGTTCTCGTCGGCTTGCTCGCTATTCCTGTACTGGTTGTTAGCGGCGCGACAGCCTGGGACGACTTGACAGACATCGATTGGGGGACGTTACTGCTGCTCGGCGGCGGCATTTCGTTGGCGAACGCGTTGGCCGACACGAACGCGACGGTGTGGCTCGCGGAAGTGACGCTCGGTTCTCTCACGGGAACTTCTATCGTCGTGATCCTCCTCGTCATGATCACGATGACGATCGTCGTCGGCGAACTGGCGTCGAACACCGCGATGGCCGCCATTCTCGCCCCGCTGCTCATCAACATCGGACCAGCGTACGCTGAAGCGCTCAGCACATCGGAAGAACTCGCAGCAGTGCTTCTAGCAGTGACCGGAGCTATCGCTGCCAGTTACGGGTTCGCGTTGCCGGTCGCGACACCCCCCAACGCAATCGTCTTCGGTGCTGGGTATATCGAACGCGAACACATGCTCCGTGCAGGCGCGCTGCTTGACGCCGTCGTCATCCTGCTGACGACAGGTGTCGCGTACCTACTCATCCGGTTCCTCTGGCCGGTCGTCCTCGGCTGACCGGCTACGTCCGGATTCGAAGGTTAACGAGGTCTCATTTGGAGCAAAATAGGTATCTCATGGCGGAAGCACGAACGCAGATATCATGGTGTCGTGGACGTTTGAGGCGGGTGAGAAACGAGCGTGCCCGACGCGACAGGGCGACTGTCCCGACGCTACGCCGTGACCTCGGACCGTTCACGCTCGTTGACAGAGAGGATGGCACGGAATTCACAGTGTATCCGAAGCACAGACTGCCAGAGGTTGCTGGTTTCAAACGTTTGATACGTTAAAACCTCTGGCTGCCGGCTATCTTTCATAGGCGAGAGAATACCGCTGTGTACGGCGGGCGTGAATCGCCGTCTTAGGTAGATTTACGTGTTCGGTGACCGGACTGGGTGCTGACCGACGCAAAACACCCAAGATACCTCCGAGTCAGCAGGGCAGAACCCCAACCCCACTGCCGGATAGGAGTACCGGCGGCGTGGCCCCGCCAGCACCCCGTCGGTGTGCAAACGGACGGTCCCAACGCAGCGGGCTTCGGCTTGTGGGAAGCCCCGTCGTTTACGACGGGGAGGAGGTCACTCGTTACAACCCGATCCCGTTCGTCTCTTCGTTATGACTCAGCTCCTTCCCTGCATTTTTTTGAATCAACGGGCAGCGTAGGGACAGTCTCTGATAGCTTGTTCGAGGGGCAACCAGGGCGTGAACGGCCACACGAAACTTAGTAGTGAATCTTCTGGCGCGAGGGTGATAGAAGGCACTCAGGAGCGTCGAGTTCTAGCCCTTGGTTCTTTGCTCCCTGTCGCGTACTGGGATACGATGTACGATCGGATTCTCGTCGCAACGGACGGGAGTGACAATGCGCAACGCGCTACGCGCCAGGCTCTCGATCTGGCCCGGAAGTACAGAGCCGAACTCCACGCCGTCTATGTTATTGAAACCAGAACAGAGTACGATAATGCAATCGTCGATTCCGATGTCGTACGGCAGAACCTTCGAGAGGAAGGAGAAGAAGCGCTGACGGCCATAGAGGGTGAGCAGGATGTCTCCGTCATCACCTCGATTCGGGAGGGAGTTCCGCACGAAGAGCTTCTAACGTACGTCGAAAATCGGAGAATCGATCTCGCAGTCGTGGGCGCGAAAGGACGCTCCGCCTTCAAGACGATTCTCCTCGGAAGCACGGCCGAGGCACTCCTCCGAGCGGACCAAGTTCCAGTATTAGTCGTCAATAGTACTGCTGAGTGAGCGACTACAGAACACTTTCCCGTCTTCGAGCGCACCATGTGTCGCGTCACGATTCAGTCGACAGAAGTCAACACGCGAACGCGGCCGCTCACCACGAGCGCTGGCTTACGGACGAATTCGACATGCCCGTCCACATACTGAGCGTGGTCGATACTGGCGCATATAGCGGCCAGCTCACCGATTTCGACAGGACTGTTCGGGAACGTCGAATAACACCCGAAGAACAGGCCAGAGATGCGATGACAACCGCGCACCGAAGCCGAAGAAATCGTCGAGACAGCTGCCGAGAAGGCAAACCAGCGGGGGATAGAAGTGAAGACGCACATTTAGCTTCGGTAGAGTTTGGAGACACGATTTTTGACGGTCCAACTCGAAGTACTCGTATGGAAGACGTTCGCTCGGTACAGATGAGCACAGCAGAACAGAATGAATTCTTGGGTAGTGGTGGGACGGGTGTCATCTCGTTCGCTCCGTCCAGCGACGGCCCTCCGTATACCCGACCGATTTCGTACGGATACGATGCGGATACGGGGGATTTCTATTTTCGGCTTGCCGTCGGTCCCGAGGACGCCGGAAAGAGAGAAATTATCGATGAAGACGAGGAGATTTCGTTCGTTACGTACGACGAGACGGATCGTGGTTGGCGAAGTGTCATCGCAACCGGTAGACTGGACGAGATCACGGAATCAGCACTCGACCCCGACATCGTTGAGGTGATGCAGCGAGTGAGAATCCCGTTCGTGGACGTGTACGACAGTCATCCCCTCACGCTGGAATTCCGATTCTTCCAGCTCACCCCGGACGAGGTTACTGGCCAACAAGAAGCTGGAACCGGAGAGTGAGTAGCTCGAATGGCCGGAAGACGGAGAGGACGGTGGCGAATTCGAAATCGAATAACGCTCATCGCCGTTTTCGCGGGGGGAGATGAACAGGGCGACCGAGAGAGTACCTATCCAGGAAATGAGCGCCTCAGATTCGAACAAGACGAGTTCGGACACCGTCGGTGGCAGAGTATCGGTTAAACGAACGAGACTACCACCGACGACGGGGAAGAGCGTGGGTGTGATAGTCAATGCTCACTTACCTATTTTATTGAAAGACAGATGAGTTACTGGAACGCACGTGAATGGTCACTGCCCTGGCCGCCAGTGGTCGTGGGCTTTCTTCTTCTGGCGGTAGCACCGCTCGTTCTCTTCGGCTTCGGTGTGTGGGGAACCCTCCTTCCGCGGGGGCTCATAATACTGAGTCCCGTCCTCATTGCTGGTACCCTCGGAACCGGGTTAGGAATCAGATACGAGTGGTGGGAACTGCGTCGTTTGACATCCTCCCCGCCCTGAAGGGCGAGGATTCCCGCGTGGGGCATCGGACCGTTCCCAAGCCCCCGAGGGCAATTTCCTCCCACCGATGGGAGACCGGGTTCGTGCGCTCCACGTCAGGGCGGTGAGCGCATGGTGACGCCGACTCTTAGCGAGTCGCCCTGCTTGTGGCGCTCCCACGCCCAGTCCCAAGCGGACTGTGCGAACGCGGGGGATTCACACCCTTCGTTTCGAGGAGCGTGACACGGGCCGTGCCATCGACCGAACTCCGCCACGCCGATTCGTAGCGAAGTGCAACCGCGAACGGGGCGGGTTTTGGTTAAGCCGTCACCCCCTCCCGTACACGGGCGTTACCGCCCGATTCCAGCGGGGCTACGGGTTCTGTGAGGACGGCGAACGAGTCTCAACCACGGACTCCCCACCTCGTTGTGAACCGAGGTGGTGGGCGTGGAACCGTCCGTGTCGGCGGGAAGCGACCCCGAGTCTTCCGATTGATACTTTACGCGATTGGCTTGGACTACAGTATGATGCCGGGCCACTTGATAATGTTGGTTGCGTAGGGGTTGTCGGATTCATCCCCGCGCTAAAGCACGGGGCTTTCTCCTTGATTTTCCGTAAGTGCTTGCCCGAGTACGACTTGACCTGCTGGGCGATGTCGGCAGGACTGTGCTTCGGGTCGCACTGGACGAACAGGTGTAGGTGGTCGTCCGCAATCTCCAACGCCAGAATCTCGTGCCCGAAGTGGTCGGAAGTCTCCTCAAACAACTCTCGCACATCGTCCTCCCATTCGCCGGCTAGCGACACCCAGCGCGACGGTGATACCAACGGGGAGTCCTTCGGGGATCGCCGACACGGCCAGTGCCACGGCGAACAGGAACATCTCGACGGCGTCGTACTGCTGGACGAAAATTCCGAGGAGAGCGGTGATTGCCGCGGCGACGAGCACGACAAGTCCGACGATACGGGTGAATCGCTCCATGCGCGTCACGAGAGGTGGCTGCCCGCCCTCGACGGCCGTAACGTCCTCGGCCAGTCGGCCGACGACCGTATCGGCACCGGTTTCGACAACGAGACCGCGGCCACGTCCACGGTTGACGACTGTGCCCGCGTAGGCCATATTGCGCCGATCTCCCAACGCGGCCCGGTCGTCGCCTGCCCACTCCTCGTCTTTCAGGGCGGGGGCTGATTCGCCGGTGAGTGCTGACTCGTCGATCTCCAGGCTGTGCGTCGAAACGAGACGAATATCTGCAGGAACGCGGTAACCCGATTCGAGGACAACAACATCTCCTGGGACGACCTCCTCTCCATCGATGTCGCGTGTCTCCCCATCTCGGATGACCGTCGCGCGAGTGCGGATGAGTTGCTGGAGTGCCTGACTACTGCGCTCCGCACGCCATTCCTGGATACCGCCGACGAGCGCGTTGACCAACAGTACCGCAGCGATGAATCCGGCGTCCGTCTCCTCGCCAATAGCGAATGAGACGATTGCCGCGACAGCGAGAATGTAGATGAGGGGATTCTTGAACTGACGGAGGAAGATCTGCCAGACCGTGTCTGGCTTCACTTTCGGCAGACGATTTGGTCCGTATTCGGAGAGGCGGTTTGTGGCATTCTCGGTCGAGAGACCACCTGGCTCGGCTTCAAGGGCGTCGAAAATCTGGCCGAGTCCCCGCGAATACCAGCTTTCGGTGTCCTTCGAAGCGGAGACAGCCATTGGTTAGGGATGTACGCCGGGGGACGACTTAGTGGTCAATGGTCAGTACAGAAACTCGGTGCCCTTCGACCAGAGAAGCGCTTCAGGACGGAGTCAATGTTGAGAACGATAGTCTCTATGCTGTGAGACTGACCAATGACTTCCAAAGCCGCTGGTTCACTCTGGCTGCCGAACCGTCATCACAGGTACTGGTGACGTCCGCACTGTTTTCTCGGCAACACTCCCCAGGAGGTATCGCTCGATGCCACTCCGTCCGTGAGTTCCCATTACGACGAGATCGATATCGTGCTCCTCAACGTAGGAGCGAATCGCTCGATATGGGTACCCGTGTTGTATCGCAGTTTCGACTGCTGTAACGGATGCCTGGGTAGCTTGCTCCTCGATGGTTTCTACCGCTGACTGTGCCGATTCTTCGAGCGCATCAAGGATTGCACCCGAACCGACATCAGTTCCCATCGCCATCGTATCGATGACAGAGAGAGCATGTATGCGAGCATCGTAGGTGCTGGCAATATCGACAGCGGGGCCAATAGCGGCCTCAGCCCCCTCGCTTCCGTCGGTCGGGACCAAGATGTCGGTGTAGGGGTACGTGATTTCACCGTCGTCTTTCGCTTTGACTGTCAACACTGGCACATTCGATAGCCGGACAACCTTCTCAGTGACGCTTCCCAGAAGATACCGTTCGACGCCGGTCCGGCCGTGAGTCCCCATGACGACGAGATCGATATCCTGTTCTGTTGCGTATCGCAGAATCGCCTTGTGGGGGATGTCAGTACGGACGGCTTGTTCGACTTCGACGCCACTCTCCGAAAGCTCGTTGCAGGTTCTCTCTGCAGTCTCCGCTCGTTCTTGCTTGATTTGGTCGGACTGGGGTGCGTTTTCGAGCGTTCTGGGATCGGCCACACACAGTGCATGTACTCTCGCTTCATAGCGCGTTGCCAGGTCTTCGGCATAACCGACTGCCGCCTGCGCACAGTCACTGCCGTCAGTCGGGACGAGGATATTGTCGAACATCAGTCGATAACAGGGAGTTCGACTTGAGGCCTCATCAAGGATGGGAGTGGAATCCTGTAGGCGAATTTGACATCCTCCCCGCACTGAAGCGCGAGGATTCCTTCGTGGGAGAGCACGCCGTTCGTGCGTCCCCGAAGGCAGCC
>NZ_JBPBWC010000021.1:0-86021 GCF_050954125.1 Halomicrococcus pelagicus
ATTGACTTCTCTGATGGCCCATTTTCGCCTTCCGTCTCGTACTCGGCTCGCGTGAAGTAGTGTTTGTCCTGTTTGAGCGAGTTACCGGGGTAGAGAACATATTCGTCGGGGAACGCGACCGTGGCGATATTCTTGATGCCGAGGTCGATTCCTGCCACGCCGTCGCCTGCGGAGTCGTTGGTTTTGAGTTCGACTTTACAGACGAAGTGCAGTTCCCACTCCTCGCCGTTCCAGACGGCGCGAACGTTCTGCACCTTGTTGACCTCGGAGAGGTCAACGTCCGGGCGAGTCTGGTACTCGCAGAGGATGAAGTCCGACCAAGACTCTTTCAGGTTCGCGCCTTTCGAGAGTCGGACGCGGTTGTTCTCAGGATTATGTTTGAACCCGTCTGCTTTGAATGTTACCGTGCTTCGGGGTCGGGTGTCGCCGTGTTTGCGGTAGCCGGGCGGATTCGCCTCTGGGTCGTTCTGTCGCAGGTCGAACCACGACTGGAAAGCGTCAGAAAGTTCTTCAATGACTTTCTGACTGGATTGTGCGTTCAAGTCTTTCCAGCACGACTGGTTCTTCATGTACGATTTCAGCGGGCCTTCGTCGGGAATCTCACCGATTGCGTCCCATACGCGGTCTGCTGTCCAGCGTGCGACGTTCCAGATTTTCGAGGCTGAATCACCGAGCAAATCCAGACCACCCTGCACTTGTTGCTGGTTCTGGATGGAACCAACGTAGGTGCGCGTGACCTGAATCGCCATACATAGCCTATGTAGACAAATCTACTTAATAGTGTGGATCGGCGTGGAATATCCGGCCTACCATCGACTATGGATTGTGTAGTCGAATGACGCGATTCACGCCCGCCGTGAACGGCGGGATTCTCTCGCTGATTAAAGATAGCAAGATGGAACGGAACGATCTGCTGGATGAAGGCGTTGAAGCCGTGTTAATCGGTGGATTCAAGGTTCTGTTAGTGAAGTGAAAGATGGAGCGAGACATCGCTATGGAGATCGACGACGAATTACTCTGTTTGTTCAGTGCGGATCTCGACGAACAGAACGGCTCGTATACAGTCACGATCCCGAAGCGCGAAGTCGAAAAGGGAGACGTCGACGACGATGGCGTGTATCGCGTCGCGTTACTCAGGTCGAATACACTAGCAGACCGCAGTGACCAGGACACACACGAGTCACAGCCAGTGACTGATGACGACTCTGGGCCGCCGGTCGATGTTGGTGACCGGCGGCGTGTCGAAATCGAAGCTATCGGTGAGCAAGGCGACGGGATTGCGCGGGTCGAGCGCGGCTATGTGATTATCGTCCCGGAGACCGAGCACGGCGACCACGTCACTGTCGAAATCACCGAAGTCAAACCGAACGTGGCATTCAGTGAGGTTATCGAACAGACCGTCGAAGAACAAGCAGTCGCCGGATAAGCTCTCCTGTCCTATTCGTTCGCTTGTGCCCACTCAGTGAGCCGGAGTTGGCCGTCGACTTCGTAGAGATGGCCCCGCAATAGCAGACGTTCGATGGTATCGTCAGCCGCTGGTTGGCTGAGGTCTTCTTCCTCGGCAAGGATCGTATAGGCACGATCGTAGCTGAATCCCTCGTTTGCTGGAATCGCCGCGGTCAGTGCGTCAAGTGAGTCCTGAGCGAGTGGGGGAAGCCGAGGAGAATCTATGCTATTGGATGCCATGGGTGTAAATAGATTCAACCGTGAATAATAATATCTCGGGACCGTAGAACTGCGATCCAACGACACTATCTGACAAAGATGAAGCAACCCTCTACTTCGAGTACATCCTTGTTATCTAACCAGTAGAACGATCGGTACGAGATACGCGCTCTACATTCAACACGTCACTACAACTTCTTCAGTCGCTATGAGACTCTATCATCAACTGCTGTCGGAGAAGACGCGACAATGACCCCGATACTGCAGCACCTAATTGTAGTACGACTCGTGCAGTGGCAAAACGTGCCGTGGTCACTTATTTCATACCCATGCCACACTACGTTGCCCGCAAATGGCTCTTGCATCCCAACGACACAAATCAAAAGAAGACCAGCGAACTGAACACGCTTCAACCCGTGTACTTGCCGAGCCTAAGATCACAGCCTGTGCAAATTGCGGCGCAGAGATTCAGCTTCAGCACCAACACAAGTGCCTCTCCGTAATTCAACCAGGAGAAGATGATGAGACCATATTACTCCAATACCCACTCTGCGACGCCGACTGTCTGACCAATTTTCGATAATCATTCCGCGCCCTACTACTGGCTATATTAAGTTCCTCACCCAGTACCATGCCGCCCCCAGCGACTGGTCACCAACCGTCGTCGTAATACCATCACGGCTCGGTGAGTCGAAGTTCACCCTCAACCTCGTAGAGAAATCCCCGCGATAGCAGCCGTTCGAGAATATCGTCAGCGGCGGGTTGACTGAGATCTTCCGCTTCGGCGAGAATCGTATAGGCGCGCTCGTAACTGAAACTGTCGTCATGCGGCGCTGCAGCGATGAGTGCGTCAAGAGCCTCTTGGGCCAATGGTGGCAGCGACGGTTCACCATTCGAAGCCATGTATATGACTAGCTTTGGGAAGCCGACGGGTAAACCCTCAGTCGAATTCGGTCATTAGGGCAAGGATGTGAACCAGTGAGCAAAGGGGGAACAGAACCAGACGACGGGATATGCCGAGGCTTAGGATGACTTGCGGCAGTGTCGTCTGGTATGCCACTGCGACCGCAGTCTACTATTTGATCCCGGTGGTAAAAGACGTGAGCCAACCGGAGTAAAAGTGGAATTGGATTCGCTGCCTAACAGTAATGGGAATCGCAAAAGAAAATCCTGTAGTTAGCATACTAAAATAGCCATTATAAGTTCGAAACATAGTCTGGATTGTCGTCCTGCAGGCACTCTAGGAAGTAATTCCTGACATGCGGAAGGATGATCCTCACTTCGACCAGATTCGGTCTACTCGTGAAAAAACAGGTTGACGAAGGCATATAAATCTCTCCTGATAAGGAGCGAAATAACTGTTTGATACCTTAGAACACGGTAGAACTGCTAAATAGAGAGGCCTGTCCAAGATGTCCCGATTTAGTTTTCCATTGCTTGATCAGCGATTTCGAGGCCGGCGTCGAGTGCTTCTATGGCATCATCGATCTCGTCTTCTGTGATCGTGAGTGGCGGTGCAATAATCAACGTGTTAATCATGTTCGCAACATAGGTCCCGTTCTCAGCGGCCGTTGCCGAAACCTCGTCAACAACGGTACTTCCGCTGCTGATTTTGTCTTCTCGAGTGCCGAAAGGAACGCGCTCTTCTGAGTTTTTCGTGAGTTCAATGCCACGGAAGAGGCCAACACCTCGAGTGTCGCCGACGCTCGGGTGGTCCTCAGCCAAGTTCTCAATCTGGTCGGCGAGATACTCACCTATCTCGCTCGAGCGTTCAATGAGGTTTTCGTCCTGGTACGTTTCAAGCGTTGCAAGCCCGGCTGCGACTGCGACAGGATGACCGGCGTACGTGTGGCCGTGGCAGAGCATATTGCCCTCAAAGTGCTCTGCAATCTCGGAATTGACAATAGTGGCACCGAGTGGCTGGTAGGCACCAGTCAGTCCTTTCGCCATCGTCATAATATCGGGCTCAACATCGAAGACATCGCTACCGAACCATTCACCAGTACGGCCAAATCCACTCATGACTTCGTCACAGATGAGTAGCGCGCCATGGTCATGGGCGATTTCCTTGAGCCGAGGGAGATATTCGTCCGGCGGGACTAGGATACCGTTCGACCCGACAATCGGCTCAACGAGGACGGCAGCAACTGTGTCACCCTCTAGTTCAAGCATTTCATCAATGTACTCGAGACTCTCCATCGGGTCAAGTGTCGAACCGTATGCATAGGGGTCGGGAGCTTTGATTGTGCCGGGAATACCGGGTTCAGACTCTAGACGGCGCGGATCGCCGGTGACGCTGATGGAACCATAGGTAGCTCCGTGATACGAGCGGTATCGGGAGATGATTTTCTGTTTGCCAGTGTAGAACCGTGCGATTTTGATTGCTGCTTCAACTGCTTCTGTTCCGCTGGTGGAGAAGAATGTTTTAGAGAGATCACCGGGCGTGACCTCCGCGAGTTTTTTGCCGAGTTTTGCGCGTGCTTCGGTTGTATAGTTGGGGGCAACGTAAGCGGCCTCGTCGATTTGCTCGGAGACAGCTGTTTTGACTTTGTCTGCAGAGTGGCCGAGGTTCGAACACATGAGCTGACTCGAGAAGTCGATGTATTCGTTGCCATCGGCATCAGTGAAGGTTACACCGTCTGTGTCAGTGATCTGCGTTGGATTAACTTCCTTCTGGAAGGACCACGTTCCAAAGACGTGCTCCCTGTCCATCTGTTCGATTTCGTTGAGGTCGTCTGCAGAGGTCTCTTGCTGTGACATCGGTGTATGTCACCTATTGGCTTAGGATTGATTAATCTTTGCACTACAGAGAGAAATCTCGCACAATGTTCTTCAATAAACCCTCTTCTAGGATTGTATCTGTATCTTCGTATTCAGATTAGGAAAAAGTCGGAAAGACTTATGGCGTGAGGGCTAGATGTCTGGATGTCGAATGTCACTACGTACCAATCCGCCGTGGGACGACGTACAGAACTATATCAATGGTGACTGGCAGTCGCCATCAGGCGATAACGGCCAAGACATCGTCAATCCAGCTACCGGTGAATCCATCTCGTCCGTAGACTTTAGCTCAACTGAGGATATCAACGAGGCCGTCAGTGCTGGACAAGATGCGTTCGAACACTGGCGTTCAACACCAGTTGAAGAGCGCATCCAGCCATTGTTTGAATTCAAACAGCTGCTGGAAGAGCATCAGGATGAGTTGGCAGAAGTGCTTGTTCAAGAGCACGGGAAAACGCTTGCAGAAGCAAATGGCGAACTTCGGCGCGGCATCGAGAACGTCGAAGTAGCGTGTGGCATTCCGTCGATGATGCAAGCAGGATCACTGCCGAATGCTGCCCCCGAAATTGATGAGACGGCAGTGCGGAAGCCGCTTGGTGTTTTTGCAGCTATCACGCCATTTAATTTCCCAGGGATGATCCCATTGTGGTTCTTGCCATATGCGGTCGCAACTGGAAACGCGTTCATTCTCAAACCAAGCGAACAAGACCCTGTTGTCGCTGAACGACTATTTGAGCTCCTTGACGAAGCAGGCTTTCCCGATGGAATCGTTCAGCTCATTCACGGAAGCGTTGACACCGTGAACGCGCTCCTTGATCACGAAGGCATTGAAGGCGCGTCGTTCGTCGGAAGTACACCCGTCGCTAGGACGATCTACGAGCGCGCTGCGAAGAATGGAAAACGCGTGCAGGCCCAAGGTGGAGCGAAAAACCATATTATTGTTACAGAAACAGCAGATCTTGACTTCGCTGCGAAGAAAACAATCTCGTCGGCATGTGCCTGTGGCGGTGAACGCTGCCTTGCAAACGACATTGCCGTTGTCGAAGAGGATGTCTACGAGGAGTTCGTTGACCGCGTTCTCCAAGAAGCAGAAGCCCAGACAGTTGGTTACGGACTTGATGACGAAACTGATATTGGTGCACTTATCACACCTGATCATGAGGATCGAGTCCGGGATTTAATTGCGACGGGTGAAGATGAAGGTGCTGAATTGCTCCTTGACGGCCGTGATGTCGAAGTGAGTGGCTACAAGAACGGTAATTTCCTGGGTCCGACTGTCTTCGGCGATGTTGACCCTGAAATGACGATTGCTCAGGAAGAAATCTTTGGACCAGTTCTTGGACTAATATCCGTAAGCGACGTTGAGGAAGCAATAGATGTGTTGAACCGGAGTGACTTTGGAAATGCTGCAAGCTTATTCACCGACAGCGGGGCAGACGCTCGAAAAGTGCGTCATGAGGCCGATGTCGGGAATCTCGGTGTGAACGCTGGGACAGCAGCACCGATGGCCTTCTTCCACTTTGGGGGCCGCAAAGACTCGTTCTTCGGCGATCTCCATGCACAAGGCGAAGATATGATTCACTTCTATACAGACAAAACCGTCTACATCGAGCGGTGGCCAGATAACTGACTTCCGGTCCTTCAGTAAAACAAAGTAGAAACTGCTTTATTTTCCTCTTCCATCAGTTCCTATCTATTCAGAAGCATCTCAGCGCATTCTGTTGGAGGATTTAGCCCAGAAATGTCTCTTGCTATTGAATCGGATGAATATTATTAATTTATTTAAGTAAAGTAAAATATTAATTTAGGTAAACTCGATGAAAGTCGCCAGTGATACTGTCGACGATGTAGGTCAGAGAGATTTCGTTTGCTGTCGCACATTTAATAAGATGGAATGGTCGATATATGCGTCGGTCTTCGATGACTTGAAGATCTGGTGGTGAGCCGACACGGAGTTCTTTCCGTGCGAGTTCGAGAAGATAGTGGCGCGCAGTACGCTTGGGATTTTCAATATCGGCATCCACTGGAACAACCGCATCTTCGTCGACAACTTGATCGACTGTTTCTGGAGCCTCTTCAATAAACATCTCTTTCCCGTTGCAGAGGTCGACACCACAGTACACCTGATCACTGAAGTCATCAAGGAATGCCTCTGCGTGGAGGTTAAACCCGAATACTCGGTACGGATAATAGACTAAACCATCAGCCGTTGTATCAGCCATCTCTGTATCAGTTTCCAGAAGCGTTTGCTCTGCTTCAGCCACTGAGATGGTTGTGTCGAACACCGTGATGGTTGTTCGTGGTTGAGTGCTAGCCATTGTCTTAACTAATCGTCAGTTGGATAGACATCGAGAGCGGGACTATCGGTTGTCTGTGGCGTCGTATTATCAGCAGCGAGGTGCTCGCCAATGGACCGAGCTTCGGGGGCAAGCGAGCGTGCTGATTGCTGGACAGTTCCTGAGGGTGCAGTACCGGACCGACGAACGCGTTGGACAATGGAGACAACTTCCCCAGTCGGTGGTTCGGTGATGAGCGAAACGGTAACTAGTAGGAAGACAGAAACGAGAAGCCCCGCAAAGAAAGGATGGACTGCGGTAGTCTCCTGTAGGCTTTGAGCTGTCCAAACAATATTCGTGGTTGCGCCACCGATCATCCCGGCGAGTGCCCCCTGCCAATTTGCTCGGTCCCAGTAGACACCAGCAACATTTGGAATCAAGAACGCTGTGCCAAGTCCGCCGAAGGCAAAAATAACGAGTTCGAAGACGCCAGGTGGTTGGACAGCAGCGACGATGACACCGACAATGCCGATAGCGAGCACGAGCATCCGTGACCAGACGAACATCTGGTCATCAGTGAGATCATCGTTGCCGAACCGCTGAATGACGTCGCGTGCTAAAATGGATCCAGCCATAATCAACAGCGAATCGGCGGTACTCATAACTGCCGCCATTAAAGCAGCAAGGATCACTGCCGCGACGAGACCGGGTAGCAGCGAGAGTGCGAGCCGCGGAATAGCCATTTCGGGATCATTAAGATTTGGGAGTAGGACAATCGCGACTAGCCCAAGGATGTACGGTTGGTAGACGAAAAATGTGTTATAGAATATATTCCAAATGGTAGCGTTTTTTGCTGTATCTGGGTCATCCATACTGAGGTGACGGACGACGGCATGGGGCAATCCCATGTAGCCAATTGCATAAATAAGTACGGCGCCGGCAACTACGCCCCATTCACCGAGGTGCGTGAGTCCTTTACCCCAGATGGAGAGATACGTTGTATCTTTGGCTGCGATTTCACTGAAGAGAGCGCTGATCCCGCCGACTTCGAGGATACCTGCGACGAGGATGATGTTGATGCCGATCGCCATTACGATTGCTTGGAATGCATCGGTCCAGGCAACGGCGAGGTAGCCACCAACGAATGTATAGAGGATAATAATTCCTGCTCCGATGAGAAGTCCATATATAAATGGAAGCCCGCTTATTGATTCGATAGCTTTCCCTGCTGCAATAAATTGTGCGAAGACGTACGCAGCAAGGAAAATGATTGAAATTGTTGCGCCAGCAATTCGGATGCTTGGATGCGGGTAGCGATCTTCAAGCCATTCAATCGGTGTGAGTGACCCAAGTGCCTCGGTGATTCGGCGGAGATTCCGGCCGAGAACAGCGAGGTTGATGAGACCTCCACCGAAGTCACCGGCAGCATACCAGAGCGCCCATAGACCCTGCTTAAATGCTAGTGCGGGCCCGCCCATGAACATGAATCCGCTCATGGATGTTGCTTGGAGCGTGAGGGCTGTGACGCCGCTTCCGATCGTTCGTCCGCCGAGTAAATAGTCGCTCAGGTCATCTAATTTCTTGCTTGCGAGATATCCGAAGATGAGGAGACCAAGTAGATATACTACGAACGGGACGACAAGTGCCCAGTTGATCATATAGCTTCCACCTCGTCTTGTTGGGCAGCTTGTTCGTCGTTTTTGTTCATGCGGTAGAGTGAGAAGAGGGCGACTCCCCACCAGAACGGTATCCAGCCGAAGAGGAGCACTATCGTTCCGAGATCCAAACCAGGAATCATTTGTTGGCCCCTCTCTCTGAATATTTTCCTCTTGTTGTCGAATTTCGGAGTACAATATTAGTATTAGTGGCTATTTCTATGCACATTTTCCCTACCCTGCCAAGGAATGGCATGCCAAATAAACCTTTCGGATCAACCGGTTTAAATTGAATGAGGAACATTCCAGAGGAATATCCGCGAGTAGAATAATTCAGGATTTCAGGAGAAAAGCACTCAGAAGCGGTATTTTGGGACTTTCTGCTTCGCAGCTAAACCGGTGAAAGTCGACAGGGAAGCGAATATTGATTATTTCGGCGGGTGAATCAATGATTATGACGAAAACCAAAGTGTTCGAAGAGGTCGAGCGTCAGCGAGAACAGCTCACGACAATAGCACAGCAAATCTGGGAGAATCCTGAGTTAGGCCTTAATGAAGAAGAATCAGCACAAATCTTGATAGAGACATTAGAAGAAGAAGACTTCGACATTGAATCAGGGCTTGGAGAGATGCCGACAGCATTCAGGGCATCGTTTGGAGAGGGAGAGCCTACTATCGGTGTTCTTGGTGAGTATGATGCATTACCGAATCTCTCTCAGAAAGTGAAAGCAGAACAAGACCCAGTCGAAAACGATGCGCCAGGTCATGGTTGTGGTCATAATCTCTTTGGGGTTGCCGGTGTCGGCGGAGTAATTGGAGTCAAGCGTGCTATCGAACGCGATGAACTTGACGGAACCATCGAGTTTTACGGCTGTCCAGCCGAAGAGACGCTTGTCGGGAAGGTCTTCATGGCTCGTGACGGTGTATTTGATCATCTTGATGCTGCACTAACTTGGCATCCGGCAGACCTCAGCACCCCTACACTCAAACGGTCGCTTGCGTTGGATTCGATACAATTCACGTTTGAAGGTGTCGCCGCACATGCAGCTGCTTCACCTGAATCTGGTCGAAGTGCACTTGATGCAGTTGAACTGCTTAATTCCGGCGTCGAGTATATGCGCGAACACATCTCTGAGAAAGCGCGAGTCCACTATGTAATCACAGATGGGGGCACAGCCCCGAATGTGGTTCCGGCAGAAGCTACTGTCTGGTACTATGTCCGTGCACCAACGCGTCCTGAAGTCGAACACATCAGCGACTGGTTGGCTGATATCGCTGAAGCCGCTGCCATGATGACACAGACGGACGTAGAGCGACGATATATCACGGGGTGCTGGGATTACCTTCCAAACAGAACGGTGACGGATGTTATTTGGGAAACGATGCAGGAGGTCGGTGACGTCGACTATTCAGACGATGACCGGGCATTTGCGTCCGATCTCAAAGACACTATTTCCCGTGAACAGGTTACTGCAAGCCTTGAGGATGTCCCTTCGGAGTTTACAGAGAAGATACGCGGAACAAGTCTCTATGACGCTCCAATACCGCCACACGCAGAAGGAGAGGCAGGTGGCGGTTCAACTGAGGTAGGCGATGTTAGCTGGATTACGCCGACTGGTCAGTTCCGAGCAGCAACGTGGGCAGTTGGGACACCAGCTCATACCTGGCAGGCAACGGCAGCCAACGGGGATTTTGGGAAGAAAGGAGCGGTCTATGCTGCGAAAGTTCTCGGCGGAACTGCTTATACTCTCATCGATAACCCAAGCATCATCGAGCAAGCACAGGAAGAATTCGACGAGATAACAGGCGAGCAGAGCTATGAAACGCCGCTACCGGCTGGAACCGAACCGCCATTTGATATCACTGGTTCTTAACAATAGAGCTGAAACACAATTTTGATCGCAAGGAGAACGCGGTGGAGTCCAGGAAGAAGCTTCATGACAAGGGATTCATTTAGTATCTTCAACTAACGTTTCGTTAGCCCATTAAAGATATTATCGCCGCTATAACTGTATGTTCTTCCACTTGAGAGGCGCAAAGCCCCTATCCTATTCCAAGATGTAAGCTTGTAATAAATTCCAATGGTACGGAGCGTGCTTAATCGGTTGATGGGTCAAGTATCGCTTCTCGCGCTGCTTCAGTAAGGTTTGAGCTGACAGTACCTTTGTTTTCGAATTCTCGCATCACAAAGCGAGATGAGGTCTCGTTAACTCCGTCGATTGCAATTATACGATCGATAAGATCATTCAATTGGGTGCGAGTTTGGACACGACTAATCACAACGAAGTCGACATCGCCCATTGTATAGTAGACTTGCTCGACGCCCTCAAGATCGGCTAATGCCTCGCCGATATCTTCGGAGTAGCCTCGTTCGTGTGTGACAGAGACATCTGTAATCGATACCATTTCTAATCCGAAAGCAAGAGGATCAATATCGGCAGTGATCCCCTGGATAACACCGCTGTCTTTGAGTTTGTTGAGCCGGTAATGAATGGCTGATTTCGAGAGATCGAGTTTGTCAGCCAGTGTTTCGAGACTGACATCGAAATCGTCTTCTACTTGTTCAAGAATGGCGAGATCAGTCTCATCGAGATCTGAAGCCGTGTGATCTGTGCCGCTCATATAACCCACTTAGAGGGCTTCCGTCAAGAAAACCTCGTTGTTGAGCGAAGAGCTAGAACAGAGCCCTCCATATTGACTGAATTTAACTAAAGGCAGTGCTCCGGTATTGAAAAGAGCACTCTTACGGCCTGCCAATAGTAAGTATACGGGGATCAATGAATATGTAGTTGTGACTAATGTCGCTCAGAAAAGAACTGATATCGGGATCGATACTGCTAGCCGTGAGTCGGTGATTCGGTTGTTTCCATAAGATCAGTTGTTGACGCAGCCATTACTTTCGCCGCAGTGACTATTTCGTTGATAGGGATATACTCGTCAACCACGTGGGCTTGCTCTAAGAGTCCAGGTCCGTAGACAATGCATTCTTCAATACCAGCGTCATTCACGACGAATCGCTGATCGTCGGACCCTGGTGAGACAACCGGGTCGGTCTCATCATAGAAATCAAGAATATTCTCCGTATATGTTTTGCTCACCGTGCAATCTTCAGAGACACTCGCCGGCTCGGCGAACATAATCTCGTCATACTCGAACTTCGTCTCCGTTGCATTCTGAGATTCCGAAATGAGTTCGTGTATCTCCTCTCGAGCACTTTCGACGGATTCTCCCGGGACAAGCACTCGGTAGAATGTTGCTTGACAACGGTCTGGTATAACGTTCTCTGAATAACCGGCATCAATCATCGTTGCTGAAATATCGGCTTGCCGCGACTCTACAGGCGTAACCGGAAGATCGGTCGTGCGCTCGTGAAGTTCGTCTTCGTAGCTATCGACGCGAGCAAGAAAGTCATTTAGCGCCATGACAGCGTTCGAGCCATCATGTGCCATACAGCCATGAGCTTTTGAGCCATGAGCAATAACGTGAAACTTCAGGACACCTCGGTGGCCGAGACAAATTCGCGAGGAGTCAAAACACTCCGTATAAATACAGTAATCAGTGTTCTCTCGCGAAATGTATCCTTCATCAACGAGGTAGCCTAAGCCAGTGAATCCACCTGTTTCTTCGTCGACAGTCATACTCTGAGTGACTGACCCCTTGAGGTCGACGCCTGCTGCTTCAAGTGCGTCAACGGCAAAAAGACTGGCCGCGATGCCTGATTTCATATCACTAGTTCCCCGGCCATATAGACGTCCGTCCTCGAGAACAGGATCGTAGGGGTCGTAGCTCCAGTCTTCGCCTGCGGGGACGACATCAAAGTGCCCCGTGAAGTGGATATCCGGACCAGATTGATCGCTTTCCTTCTGTCCAAGGACATTCACTCGTTCGTGGGCAGTCCGATCAGGATAGTTCTCGGCCACTGTGTCTTCGGGTACCTCAACGCTCTCTACTTCGTAGCCTCGCTCAACCATCGCATCTGCGAGAAATGCTGCGCCCTCGTCGTAGTTTCGACCCGGTGGATTCTCTGTCTCAATCGAGACGAATTCCTGCATGAAATCGATGATCTCTGACCGGCGGTTGTCGATAGCAGCGTAAATCTCAGTCTTCTGAACCATAGTCAAATATCCCTCCCACCGTCGACTTCAAGCGCAGTCCCTGTTATCATGGCAGCCTCATCACTAGCAAGGAAAGCTGCCGCGTGCGCGATGTCTTTAGATTCGGCCAACCTACCGAGGGGAATCGTTTCGCGCATTGATTCTACACTAAGGCTGTCTGCCGTAAACTCCGGCAGCATGTCTGTATCGGTCGCTACTGGACAGATAGCGTTGACACGAATGTTGTCCTCGGCTAGTTCATGCGCTAATTGTTTTGTCAGGGTTATCATCCCGCCCTTTGAGGCACAGTAAGCTGAAAGTCCTGTCCGTGGACGGATACCGGCTGTCGAAGCTGTATTCAAGATGACGCCACTATCCTGGTCACGCATGTATGGCACTGTGTGTTTTGCGCCGAGAAATGCGCTCTTTAGGTTTACATCCTGTATCTGGTCCCATGTCTCTTCTGTCACGTCTTCAACTGGAGTTGACTGTTGAGGGATTCCTGCATTGTTATGGAGAATATCAATACGACCAAATTCAGCTACTGTCTGCTCAGCAAACGCTGCTACGTCATCAGTGTTAGATACGTCTGCAGTTATTGAAATCGCCGATCCACTATTTTCAGCGTTGTTAATTGCAGAGGCAGTCTCCGCAGCCGCGTCAGTATCAAGGTCAATAGCCGCTACATCGGCGCCACGTTCTGCAAATAGTTGCGCAGTTGCCCGTCCCATTCCAGACCCTGCACCCGTAATAGCTGCCACTTTGTCACTAAGCGTCATACCACATAATCGGCCTTTCACCCTATCAAATTATCGCATAGATTCAAAACAAGAACTCTAAAGTGCGGAAAATAAACGCTAGACCAGAAATATCTCGGATAGAATTCAAACGAGGGCATCATGGGAGTGTTATGTACAGATGCGAAGTCGGGAGATTAGAAGAGAAGATAAAGTAATCGAGATAGGGTGGGGAGTGAGATTATGGCTAAATTGCCAAGCAAGACGACCAAGTCTTGCCGTTCATATTCGCGTGAATGACGGGCGTTTAGATGTCAGAGAGAGTGTAGTCTTGATATGAGGCCTGACATGGCGGGCCATTGGTCGCAGATATCTGTCTCTCAGTGAGACCAAGGATAGCGCTTACACGCGTTATACTCCGTTCTTGGGTGGGCGCGGCCGGGTCGCGATGCCGGCAGATGCTTGTAGGGTTATCAACGTGATCACGCAACGCAGCCTCAATATCCGGCATGGAGAGATCACTCTGGGCAGTAGTGAAGAGGCGGCGAAGACGCGGTCCACGACAAATCGTATCCGGGAGGATACGTTCAAGTTGGCTATCCCCTTTGCCGCCTTCGATATGATTGGCGTGTGTAAGGACGCCATCTGACGGATAAAGGTAATTAGCAGATTCAGGGAGGATCTCGAGGTTAACGAGTTCACCGACGTCATTGCCAAGGAGAACGTTTGCGGAACAGGCACGGTCAGTTTCGATGAGTGCTCCGATTGACTTACTCAGCCGTGTCGCGTTTAGCACGTTCCGAAACCGAACGTGGTAGGGAGTACGGAAGGTTTGCTCGCCATCCATTGCGCTAACTAAGCCGTTCAATACCATGCCGATTCCGTGCTCGTTGACACCGATCTTTCCGCCGACAATGCCGGCCTCTGTAAGGGCGATATGATTGGGTGCGTCTGGCTGCTCGACACCCATAATGAATACGTCGATGTCAGGTATCCAGTCCCAGTTTTGGCCGATATACGGTCCTTCATCATCTACTGCTGGTCCTCGAAGTCCGAAACTTGTACAGCCATCAGTTCGGCGTGGAGATGTATCATCGGCCGCATCCGCGTAAGCGCCATACGTGATTTCATAGCGAGCATTAAGGAGCGAAATATCCTCCAGCGGAACACCACTACCGTCCGCAATTCCACGCATCTCAGTCGCGTATGCTGGTGCCGCCTCATCAATTAACGGAATGAATTCATTTGCTAATTCCCGTGCTCGTTTAGCCGGAATATCGTAATGCGCGAATTTATCTAGATATCGGTTAACGTTGGCTTCAATTTCAGTCGCGAATCGGTCCCCGTGTGTGACGCCTCGATCATATGGGCTCCCGGTCAGTGTAACGAATTCCAGACTATCTCCATCCTGTGTCATTGGCCTGATTGCTTGGTGAGTAACTCTCGAAGCGCAGTCTTCAGCGTCTGGAGCCCTATCGCTGCATCAGCCAAATCGATATGCTCATCATATGTGTGAGCCTGTCTGAGGTCGCCTGGTCCCCACGTAATCGCCTCGATATCCGCGTCGTTAATGAAGTTTCGCACGTCCGTCGAAGCGTTGACACCCCATGGATCCGTTGAGATGTCGGCGTGTTCGGCTGATTTCTCCCGAAAGATTTGTGCTAGATGACTGTCGACGTCGATTGCCGCTGATTCGTATGTACGTGTCCGCTGCCACGATGTTTCGATATCATGGCTTGCTTCGACCTCGGCGAGTAGCTCATTGATCTCGCTGTCGATTTGTTCGGCTGATTCAGAGGGGAGAAACCGCCGGTCGATGGTGATTATGGCGTCCTCTGGTACGACGTTTTCCTTGGTTCCGGCTTCAAGTTGAGTGATAGTTGCATGAGCCTGTCCGACAAGATCGTGCTTTCGCTCGCTGATACGGTCGTCGTAGTTCTCGAGCGCGGCAAGGACTGGGCGTGCATTCGAAATGGCGTTGTCGCCTTGGTTGGGCCGGCTCGCGTGTGATGGCTCTCCGCTAACTGTAATTTCGTACCAGGCCAGCCCCTTCTCACTGGTTGCAGTCCGCATTGCAGTCGGTTCGAGAACCACTCCATAATCGCCATCGTACCCCTTCTCAAGGAGCTTTTTTGTTCCCGGTTCTGCAGTCTCCTCACCGATTGCAGCGTGGAAGATAAGCGAACCTGTGAGATCGTCGGACTTGATAGCGTCCTTGAGATCAGCAAGCGCTTTCATCCCGATGCCGACCCCGGTTTTCATATCGACACTACCGCGTCCATAGAGTTTCCCATCGCTGATTTCAGCAGCATAGGGAGGCCGAGACCATTTGTCGCGGTTTCCGTCTGGAACGACGTCGATGTGACCATTGAGAACGACGGTTGGGTCACCGTCACCGACTATGGCTGCAACCTGGGGGCGATCTTCGTATGGCTCGTGGACCAATGTCGCATTAATTTCGCGTTCGGTCAGCCATTTGTGAATGAACTCGGCAGCTCGCTGTTCGTTGCCAGGTGGGTTTTCTGTTTCGCGCGAGACCAGTTCAGTGATTACGGAGGTCAGTTCCTCGTCCGTCTGTGAGTGGTGTTGAGTCATGATTATGGTTGCAGGATAAGGAAGTTGGAAGTCAGTCGCCTCTAGTAGTTGGTGTGGTGGGTGATGTCTCACGGCTCCACACGAAGTTGCCGATAACGAGCGTGATCAACGCTGCTCCAACGCCGACGAAGGTAGGAGGGATACCGTAGAATCCGCCGCCAAGTCGCCAGCCGACACCGAGCAGTGTCCCGGCTACGATCGAAGCAATGATCGCGGTGCCTGCTGCGCCCCGCCAGTAGAGGGCGACATAGATCGGAATTAGGAATGCGCTCGTCAGAAGAATTGCGCGGAATTCATACAGTGAGATGATGGTGCCTGGTGGATTGACTGCGATAGCTGTCGCGGTGAGACCCCAGAAGATCGTCGAGTATCGCGATATTTTCAGGAGCTTCTGGTCAGATGCCTCAGGACGGAAGTATTCATAGAGGTCGCGTGCAGTAGTGATACCTGTTGAGTGAAGACGGGTGTCGGTGGTCGAGAGGATGGCACTCATCACGGCCAAGATGATGACGACGCCGATGGATGTCGGAACGTACTCTGTGATCAGTACGGGGAACGCCTGGTCGACGTTATCGACGGCTAATCCAGCGTTTTCAAGAGCGACTGTCGTCGCCCCACCGAGCCAGACGAGCATTATGTAGAAGATGGAGAGAATGAGGCCGGCTGCCGCAAGATGGAATTTTGCTGTGCGAATGTCTTTTGTTGCGTTAATTCTGACAATTGTTGACTGGGAGGTGAAAATCGTGCCGAAGAACGCAACAATCGAGGCAAGAACACCAATGAGGGTGTATGCGCCTTCTCCGAGTGGGGCCACATTTGCTGTGCTCATAGCTGCGAACTGATTATTGATTGTTGCGATCCCGCCGAGATCAATCATCATGTAGATTAAGGCACCGAATACGGTCGTGACCATCAGTGTTCCTTGGATCAGGTCGGTCCAGGCAACGCTGACTAGACCACCCATGACCGTGTAGGCGATGAAGACGAATCCGATGACCCAGATCATGTATTTGTATGGGACACCGGTGATGGTCGTGACGAGCAGGCTCGCGCCCACCAACTGCATTATGAGGTATACCCATGCATTGGCGAGAAGCGGGACAGCCGCGACCGGACGAGCCCACTCTCGGCCAGTAACATGAGCGATCAGGTCGGGAAACGTGACCTGATCGAGTTCCCGGACTTTGTCAACAACGAAGTAGAGAGCGGTGACACCGAGCATGAGTCCAAGGACGATACCGGTTATGATTGAATAGCCGCCGCCATAGACGGAGCCAATGAAGCCGATGACACTGACAGCACTGACGAAGTTAGCGACGTACGACCATGTAGCGAGCCAAGGGCCGAGGTCTTTGCCGTAGACCCAGAAGTCGGTTACAGTGCTTGTCTTCTGGTATCCCCACGCGCCAATGCCGAGGACCAGAAGAAGGTACACCACGAATGCACCGAGGTAAAAGTAGTTCACCATATTACTGAACACCTCTGCTATCTACCTTTTCTTCTAAACCCGATTCGTCAACTGGCTTGCCGATGATGACGTGCACTACGATGAAATGTAATGCACCCAAGCTTCCAGCGATGAGTGTGGCTGTGAATACAAGGAACATGTCCAATGGCATTCCGAGTACTGGCATGAGCTCACACAACACATCACACCGCCTATTTTTATAGATATTGGTTTTCTTAATGATCCATAGGCTCCTAAATATCTCATTGCTATCCCGGAGAAATTGCCTTTCACTGCAAGCTATTCACTCTATCCCGCCCCTTGTTGGAATATTTCCTCTTACCCTAGCCGCTCTTCTGCTCTTTCTATATGGTTGTAAGATAAGTAAATGAAGTGGTCTAATGTCTCTTCTACAGGTCAAAAAGAAAGGATGGTATCTCAAGCTCCAGGGAGATCACCACCGCTATCATCCGTGAGATTCACGGCGATATTCTTCGTCTGGAGATACGAATCGAACGCTTCGAGACCCTTTTCTCGTCCAATACCACTTGCCTTGTATCCGCCAAACGGAGTCTGGTTTGTATCACCAAACCATTTGTTAATATACACGTTGCCGGCTTCTAATCGCTGGGCAAATCGATGAGCACGACTAACATTAGACGTAAACACCCCTGCTACGAGGCCATAGTCTATATCATTAGCTAACTCCAGTGCTTCCGACTTGTCAGCAAAGGGAATAACGGTGAGAACCGGTCCAAAGATCTCTTCCTGAGCAATACGCATATTATTTTCAACATCAGTGAACACCGTCGGCTCGACAAAATATCCCTCACGATCTAGTGTATTTCCGCCAGTTGCAATGGTAGCATTCGATTTGCGACCAAGCTCGATATATTGTGTTACTTTCCCCAATTGCTCTTCTGAGGCAAGTGGCCCCATATCAGGATCATCTGAGCCTGGACCAACGTCATAGCTACTAGCGTGGTCAACAAGCCGCTCGACTAGTTCATCGTGGATCTCTTTGTGGACGAGAACTCGATCGGCGGCCGAGCATACTTGTCCAGCGTTCGTGAAAATCGCTTTCGTGATCCAATCTGCTGCCTGTTCCAAATCGGCATCTGGGAATACGATAGCCGGATTTTTACCACCGAGTTCGAGCGTAACCGGGGTTATGTTATCTGCGGCCTGTTTCATGATGGTTTGGCCAGTCGTCACGCTTCCAGTGAACGTGATCGTGTCTACGTCTGGATGCGACGAGAGAGCCTCGCCTGCAGGGTCGCCAAATCCCGTAATTACATTGATAGCTCCATCGGGAACACCTGCTTCCGCGCACAGTTCTACAAGCCGGAGTGACGAAAGTGGTGTTTGTTCGGCAGGCTTGACAACCGTCGTATTACCGGCAACGAGTGCTGGAGCAACACCACGAGCAAAGAGGTTAGCAGGGAAATTCCAGGGAGTGATTTGTGCGCTGACTCCGTATGGCTCACGTACGGTGAAGTCCACCTGATCAGGACCAACTGGCACACTCGTGCCTTCTAGTTTGTCGGCTGCCCCTGCGTAATATTCGAAGTATCGGGCAGCCCCTTCAATATCGCTTTCTGCTTGTGAGATAGGCTTCCCTTGGTCACGGCTCTCCAGTAAGGCCAATTCATCACGATGTTCACGAACAAGTTGTCCAATTCGGTAGATAATTCGTCCGCGTTCATCTGGAGAGGTGTCACGCCAGGTCGGAAATGCCGCTCGTGCTGCTTGGACTGCGCGGTCAACATCAGCGGCCTTTGCTGCGGTTACTTTTGCGAGTGGTTTTTCGGTTGCCGGATTGACCGTGTCAAATCGTTCATTGTCTGTCGACGAAACCCACTCTCCTCCGATGTGAAGATCGTATACGTCTTTGATCGGCTGATTCGGTGTGCTCATAGTTGAAAGTATATTTTACTGAAAAATAATAATACCGGTCAAAATAGTCCCTGATACTATCGAAAGGCTGAATTTTGTTCTACTGAGATACAGAGTAAACGCTTGCTCTCATAGTTAAAACAACCATCCCACGAAATAATTATATGATAGTAGTCCTTTACTCACATAATGTAATGATGAGGAGAAAAAATGATGATAGATGCTAGTCGACGACTCGCTCTGAAGCTATTTGGGTTAGGCACGAGTTTTACGAGACTGGATTGGGCTGATAAAGACGATAAAACTGAGGCAGCTACGACGACCAAAACTGCAGATCAAAGTGGACTCCCATCTCCCGGCTGGGTGCTGAAACATGCCAAGATTGAAGGAAATCGGACCCAGAAACAACTGGAAAAGTCCGAGAGATCTCTCAATCTCGTTCTTTCGGAATTCCCTGATAACCCAGACGTAGAATACGACGGAACAAAATACACAGGCGAAGATGCAGGCGTGGTCGGCCGCCTCGCTGCTGCTGTTGAAGCCACTGATCAAAACGTCTTCCTCCATTATCCGGAGATAATTAAAGAAGTGAAGGGACCGTGGCTCGTCCTTGAACCATTGGGAGGGCAAATTGCAACGGTTCACAAAGGCCAGGCGCAAGCAACCGTTACAATGCATCACCGCCAACCATCGTCAAACACCCACGCTGGATTCCAAGATTGTCTCACCCTTGTCCGCCGCGCCGCAGATGCCTCCCATCTATTCTACCCTGCCGACCGAACAGTTTTCTCAACTGGTTTGACGACGTTCATTCTTGCGGAAGTAGAGGACTGCCCAACAACACTACGTGCTACGTTCGATGTTTCAACAATTCCAACCACCAATAAAGAATCAGTTACTGACCAATTCAAGTCGATCGACTGTATCAAAGAAGTTGAGTTCAAATCGAGCGTTGATTTCGAGAAATCTACGCCCTCGAAACCGTTCCGAGGAGCGGTTGAGAATGCTCATTCAGACGTTTTAGAAAGCGTTAGTTATGAGTGGTTTCCAAGGCCGACTCTATTTTCGACACTTAATACGAACGAGAAGATAGCTTGTGGCATAGATAAACGCGGCGCAACAACATTTACTGCTAAAGAGTACACTCAGATGAAAAATATTCTTTCTAGTATCACTCATAAGATGGGTGATCAGACATGAGAACGATCGCAGAACCGGTTGTTGGGTCCGAAGTGCGAGTTGAGCCGAAAGAGACCGAGGGTATCCTAATAAATGGAATTCCAGCCGAGCTGGGGAATGCCGTTCCTGTGTTCCGTATTGATTTGGTTCAGGACAATGACCGGACGTTCATCGCTGAACATGTCCTTTCCGTGCTCGGAATGTATGGAATTACAGCAGCAAAAGTCACCGGCATCACTGAAAACTGGGATTTCGCTCGTCCCGAACACCGATTCTGCTACTCGGAAAACGTCGGACCTGAGTGGGCAGTCGGCCATCCGGCAGGGCTCCATAATCCGACCTTAGTTGAGGCACTTCGGACCACAGATATTGTGGAGACAGGCGAGACAACGCGGACATCAGTGAGTGAACCCGTTGAGTGTGGCGATGGTGCTATCAGAATTGCTCCGCGTGAATCTGGAACAGGACTTCTGCTTCGAAATCATCACCAAGGAGAGGTTCTTACATTCGATATCGATCCACAGTCGCAAACTGACGGCGAAATAATAAGAGAGATCACGTCATCTACTACCCCGTTTCTCACGCCTGATTCTCGAGAAGGTGCTATTCATTGGATAGGTGATATGGTTTCAGATATTGGTATTATAGGCGGATTCGACGATCTTGTCATTGACTCCTATGAGCCGGGCCACAATTACACGATCGGTGTTTCGCAAAAGGCCTCTGATGAGGGTCTCGTGGTACAATAAGTTAGTATTCTATGCTAATCGCTGCTCTCGATAGATGCGGATGAAGTACTCGAAAATGTCTTCGTCATATATTTATCAAATTTGTTGTATTTGAGTATTGAATAGGAAAGAACACTAAGGGGTAGTCCAATCATCCAAGAGATGCTGAGAAACGGAATACTCGCTATCGATCCGATAAGCACGCTCACAACTGCTGCAGCGGAAATTCCTCGAACAAACCAGAATTTTGAGCCTCGCTCAGTAGAGTACAAGGACGTAAGGTCCGTGTCGCGTTTTCTAACAATCCAATAATCAGCCATCAAAACGCCGAGTGCAGGCCCTAAGAAGATCGAGTAGACATTGATGAAAGTGAAGAATATTCCACTTGAGAAGAGGTACCAGGGGAACGAGATAACAGAGAGTGCGCTTGTAAGGATTACTCCTTGTTTCCATGAGAGGCCAAGAGAGTCCTGAAAAACGTGAGTAGGAGGAAGAATATTAAGCGTGAGATTTGTGGAAACTTGCGCTCCTAATACGAATAGGAGCATTGCGCTGCCAATAATGGGGTTGGGTGCCACAATCATGATCGCCTCAATCGGATTTGCATTCCCTGTGGAAACACCAAAAACAAGCCCGACAAGGAGCATAAACATCATCGGGGGTGCGATACCAAGTAGATGGCCAATGACATGGTTTCGAGAGCCGCCCTTTTCTTTGAGATGGCGACTGAGGTCTGAGGCATTCAGTGCTCCGGTAATGATGAATCCGACCGCTGCAGAGATAGTTGCAAAGAATTGCATACCCCAGGATCCAGGATGATTGATCACGTCCGAAGGAATTTGTTGTGTAGTGAGGACTATATAGACGGTATATGATAGTAAGAGTCCGAGTACGCCGGCTGCTATTGAATCAAACCATTTGATGGAAGTCACGCCATTTAGAGCTAACCCGACGTTCAGAATCAAGAAAAGTACAAAGTACAGCCAGACGTTGCCAAATCCCCATAATGATGTAGTGATCGTCTGGATGGCTAGAGCGCCGATCCAATTTCCAATTCCCAGCCACGCAATTGCAGGTATAATTCGTAAGTAGTTAGGGATAACTGCGCCACGAATGCCGAAGGCAGAGCGTGTTTGAACAACAAATGGAATGCCTTTTTCGTAACCCGGGAACCCATTCAAAATGAAGAATAGTGTTACAATACCGGTCCCGATCGCGATTGCTACCCCTGCTTGGAGGAGATTCAAATTGCCGTGGGGATAGACGGCGAAGAATGCGACAGCAAAAGCTTGGACAATAATTAGCGAGGACCACCAGACTGGGATGTAATGGAGAAGCCCCATTGTTCGCTCGCTTGCAGGGATCGGATTTAGTCCCTCTAAGTCTGTGTTGTTCCCCGGATTATCTTGCGTTTGGTTGCTCATGTATCGCTCACCGTGTTTCTTGACAGCATATTCCACGGCATGACATACACGTATTTAGTCCTAGGGGTAGTAATAGTACGCTGTGTATTATTAGGATTAAAATTAGTATTCTGTATCTCTATGCTTGGAGAAGATTTAATAATGTTTGTGTTGGCATCAATGGTTATGGTCATCGAATTAGACCGAGACAGATTTATAGAAACGATGGAGGAGCAAGCTCAGATTGGTGCTACGGAGAACAACGGATTACATCGGTTGACGCTTTCAGACGAAGACAAAGAGATACGAGATTGGTTCTACGATCAGATGGAAGCGGAAGGGCTGGACATTCGTATAGATGAATTCGGGAATATGTTTGGACGACGTGAAGGAAGTGATTCAGAAAAAGGGGCTCTACTAATTGGATCCCATCTTGATTCCCAGCCGTACGGTGGTATCTATGATGGAGCTCTCGGAGTCATTGGGGCTCTTGAATTTATTCGGACCCTCAATGACGAAGGGATTCAGACCAAACATCCGATTGAGATCGTTAACTGGACAAATGAAGAAGGGTCGCGATATCAGCCTGCCATGCAAGGAAGCGGCGTTTGGGCTGGCGTCCATGATATAGATAACGAATACAAGAAGACTGACGAGGAGGGGAATCAGTTTGAGAATGAATTAGAACGAATTGGATATAAGGGAGAGGTTCCAGCGGAACCAACTGAGAACTACGAAGGCTATCTTGAACTTCATATCGAACAGGGTCCCTACTTAGCAGAACAAGAGAAAGACGTTGGGATAGTCTCGGGTATTGTTGGGTTTACATGGGGTGCAATTACGTACTATGGAGAAGCCGATCATACTGGTCCAACTCCGATGCGTTATCGGAACGATGCTCTCGTTGGAGCTGCTGATGTGATCACACAAATACGGCGAATTCCGAGCATGCTGGGGGAGCGGACAGTAGGATCAACAGGATATGTAGACGCTCAGCCAAATTCCATCAATACGATTCCAGGTGAAGTAACATTTACATGGGGATTTCGAGATCCAGACGATGAAGTTGTACAGGAGGCTTTCGATCGAGTGTTATTTGAAGCGGAAGCAGCGGCAGATCGTGAGGGACTTGATTGGGAATGGGAAGAGCGAATGCGTGCTTCGTCGGTCGACTTTGCGCAGAACAATGTCGAAGCGATATCGCGGGCAGCTGACAAACTCGGTTATGACGCCATGAAGATCTTCAGTGGTGCGGGCCATGACGCAACTCACACTGCTGATATTATGGATACTGCAATGGTCTTTGCGGTGAGTGAGAACGGAAAAAGCCATACGGAAGAGGAGTTCACTAGCTGGGATCATTGTTACAAAGCGGCGAATACACTCGCAAGCGCCGGTCTTGATCTTGCACAAGAAATGGAGGTGGAATCATGAGTGAACCTGAATTTGGCCGGGTTGGTATTTGGAATTGGGAACGCAAAGATATTAAAGATGAATTACATTACGCCCAGTATGCTGAGCAGAAGGGATTGGATTCAATTTGGCAAGGCGAATCTCGACTGGTTCGAGATGCGATGACGATTATGGGTGCGTACACGCAGGTAACGGATGACATAGATATTGCGCCCGGAGTTACGAACTGTTATACGCGAAACGTTGCCTTGATGGCTCAAACGTTTTCAACGCTGGACGAGCTCTCTGAAGGCCGTATGAAGCTTGGAATTGGGGCGTGGTGGGATCCCTTATCTGAGAAAGTTGGGATCGAGAGAGAAAATCCTCTGCGACGAATGTGGGAGTACTGTACCGTTGTTAGTGACTTGCTTGATCTAGAGAACGTAACTTACGAGGGAGAAACTCTTAGCGTAGAAGATATCGAGCTTGATCTTGTCCGTTCGGAGGCTTCCCCTCGTGATGTCCCAATTTACATCGGTGCTACTGGCCCGACCATGCATAAACTGACGGGTGAATTGGTTGGTAAAGGGATTGCTGGAGGCGTGTTTATGAATTATCTTATTCCGCCAGAACACAATGAGACTGGGATGGAAAAGCTCCAGGAGGGCGTTGAAAAGCAGGGAGGATCAATCGAAGATGTTGATCGGCCTCAATTGATTGCTGTCTCTATGGATGAGGATAAGCAGGCTGCTATTGACGAGGCTCGCGGTTTGGTGACACAGTATATTGGACAGCAGCCACATATCAAGAAGGCGTCTGGAATTGCTCCAGAATTGGGCGACGAAGTCGAAGATGAATTAGGGAGTTGGCCGGCCAGTGCGGAAGATGTCGAGCGGGCTAGTAGGCTTGTTGATGATGATATTGTAACAAATGTTGTAGCAGCGGGTACGCCTAGAGAGGTAGTTGACCGTGTCCAAGATTACTGTGATGCTGGGTGTACTGAACCGGTCCTCTATTCGTTAGGTGATAACGTAGAGGAAGTCATTGACGTTTTCTCCGAGTACAAACGAGTCTAATCCCTAACCCACCTATCGGTGGTGGATAGCATCCGTATTTTCGCCGTATCATCAGAACATTTTTCATCTATTTTCCATAACCTTTTTATGATATTTAGTGGTAATGAAACCATGCCAGTTGATACCATTATCAGGGGAGGTACGCTTGTTACGCCAACTGGAGAGACAAATGCCAGTATCGCAATCGACCGTGGAGAGATCGTGAATATCGGAAGCGAGCGGACGCTCCCCGAAGCGTCTGAGACTATCGATGCATCAGGGTTGCTAGTAATGCCTGGGGCCGTGGATCCCCATGTTCACGTTGACGATATGTTTTCTGTGGATAGCTATGAGACTGCAACCGCAGCCGCTGCAGCAGGAGGGATTACATCTTATATCGATTTTGCATGGCAAGCCTGGGTTGGAGAGTTAGGGATTTGGGACGAAGAAAGCAGTCTGCTTGAGGGTGTGAAACGAAAACAAAGGAAAGGAGAGGAGGCATTAATAGATTATAGTTTACACGGGGCTTTGACGAGAGAGGATCCGTCCGTCTTCGATGAGATCTCAGATGTCGTTGACGCTGGAGTGACTTCTTTTAAAATGTTTACCGCCTACGAACATGGCCTCTCAAATGGATTCATGAATCTAGCCATGCAACATATCGCTGACGAAGATGCAGTTGGTGTTTGCCATACAGAAGATCCTTCTATTTGCGATACACTCACTGATCAATTTCAGGAGGAGGGAAAAGGCGACGCCAAATGGTATCCTAAATCTCGGCCTGATTATGCCGAAGCGATGGCAGCAGAAGATGCCATTCGAATGGCTCTTGAAGCAGGAATGAAATATTATGGAATACATACTACTTGTCGGAAATCAGCCGACATTCTCGATCATTTCCAGAATGACGGTAGTTTAGTACGGGCAGAAACCTGCACACATTATTGTACGCTTGACGATTCGGTCTATGAAGAGATGGGCAATCTGCCGATGATAGCTCCACCGATTCGGAAAGAAGATGATATTGAGTCGATGTTTGAACATCTTCAAAATGGCTGTCTAAGCGTCGTCTCGACTGACCACTGCGCCTACCGCCTAGATCAGAAGCAAACTGAAAACTGGTGGGACAGTGCATTCGGCGCGAACGCGCTTCAAGTGAGTCTTCCTATCTTTTATGATGAAGCTGTGAACAGAAGAGGATTCTCAGCACCTTTTGTCGTACAGATGATGTCGACTAACCCTGCCCATACCTTTGGCCTCTCTCAAAAAGGCACGCTCGAACCCGGTACTGACGCGGATCTTGTCTTGCTCGACCCACAAGAATCGTACACAATTACCGCTGACGATAACCTATGCAAATCTGACTTTTCTATTTACGAGGATCGTGAAGTGACAGGACGCGTGAAGAAAACATTCGTTAGAGGAAAGCTGATAGCCGATGACGGGGAAATCGTTGGCGAGCCGGGATATGGCCAATTCATAGACCGAGAAATTCCAGATTGGGATCAGACTTAAGTGCGAATAGACATCACTAAGTTAGTTTCAATTTCATAATGGAATAGGATGAGCGCGCCACATAGAAATTAAAATTATCTCATCAAGCCCCTGTCTGCAAAAGTACGGGAGGATTTGAAAGCAGACGATGGATGCGCGTCTGCTTGGGCAAAACGTGACAGGCGGACGTACCTGAGGCAGTCTATTTGTGCGACGGTACCACGGCACAACCAAGTAGTGAGGGGATGCACAAATCAGTTGTGATCAGACAGAATCATCTGTCACAAACTACAAGCTAACATACTCTCTAGTTCATTCCAGTAAATTCGCTTGATTAGCTCTCGTCATGAGAGAGCTCGATTACACTGCTAAGATGGGCAGCAAGCAGTGTTTCGAAAGTCCCGGCTTGTTCAGGCATGAGAGAATCTTCCTAAAGCAAGCGTGGTGACGATGCTCCAGTAGCTTGTCTGCATTCTTCGTAGCGAGAAGTCATCATGAAGCACTAACACGGCCCACCTATCTGCTTGCCTTACAAGGATGGGTGACGATGATCGGGTTATTGGCACAAGGGAAAAACCAGACAGCGTGATAGCTTGGGGCTTGGGGTGAGATGACTGATACTGTTCACGCTATCCGGTTTTACGGCGACTGCATTCCACTGTTTGATAGCGATAGTTAAAGCAGTAATCCAACCAAGGCAAAAGTAGAACCTCGTTTCCAGTCGGATTTGAGAGGATTGGAGAGGCAAAGACGAAGTAAGAGATAGAGAGGTTAGTATATGGAACTAACAAAGCAGCTGAATCGATAACTCCATTTGGCGCTAGACGAGGCAGTCGAGACCCGAATTCGAGGTAGACAACAGACAGATATTAGAGGGCCGGCTTGCACTCAGTAAGAATCCTAAACGGATGAATTCCGCCAGGAGGTCGAAGACCCGAGTAACGGATTGAAAGCTGACCCAATTCAGATTGGGCTCTGAGCTCAAAGTGTACTTCTAACAGGGCGTGTTTTGGGGCGGCCGCAGAAGTGCGTCTGAAAGCAGACGCTGGATGGGCGTCTACTCGGAGACAGTACTGACAGACGGATGTTCCTCGGCTTGGTTGTGCAACGGTGCCACGGCACTACTAGCTGTGGACAAGAGGCCATATACCGATCATGATTAGACAGATCCGACTGTCAGAAACAGAAAGCGCTACGGTTTAGAATAGGATGGCTCACCAGGTGATGGATTAATTCTCGGCCAGTGAGTCGTCAAGTGCATCGTCGAGGCCATCGGCAAGCGACTCCCGAAGAGAGTCCTCTTGGTCAGGGTCAGCAAGCGCGTCTTCGAAGCGCTGCCGGTAGCGATGATCCACGTCCTCAGCGGCATGCTCAGCGCGAACAACGCGTCGATATTTCCGGACCGTACTCGTGCTCACAGCAAGCCTGTCCGCAATCTCGGCTGTCGACATCTCGTCATCGAGCAATGCACGGAGTCGATCGACGTCAAACGGAGCGTCAAAGTCTCTATCACGGAACAGCTGCAGATGGATACGCGCTCGCGCGACTGATTTGTCTCGACTTGCATTTCCTAATTCGCGCGCGATTGCTGTGTCCGAGTAGTCGTCGAAGTACAGCTGAACGAGATCTACCAGTTCAGCTGTCGACAGTGAGGTTTGGAACTCATATGCTGCCTGCATCTCCTGGATAATCTCGCGAAGCGTCTCATCCACGGCGGAGTCCTGTTGGAGTGTCCCGTGGGATTCCTGCTGTTCTTCGGTGACGGTTGATTCGTCAGTGATATCCTGAAAGATTTCGCGCAATCGCTCAGTTTGGTCGCTTCCAGCCTCAGTTTTCGTCATTCAGTCTGGGATTACTAGCTGCTGCTCGCATATCACCCTGTCGCTTAGACGTCTCGGAGCTGCTATGGTGGTGATTGCGTACTCAGCCAAAATTGAGCCAAGGATTCATTAGTTAGTATAGGATACTAACCCACAATGGCGAACCAAATCAAGCAATCCGGCGATGGGCTTGCACTCCAAACCACGAAGCCGGCCCGGACGGCGGGACTCGTCGAGGAAGATGAGGATGGGAACCCAGAGCGGCAGGCCGACGTCCGCGTGTTTGCGTTCGATGGGCTGCTCCTCCTCACGGATGTTGACCGTGTTGACGATGATGATGTGGCGGAGTTGGCGGCGACGGCTGCTCGCGATACGTCGTCACTGCATCGGGTGATGGATACCTCGATTCAGATTGCCGGCAATGGATATCAGGTTCAGCTTCCCCCGGCCAAAGACGCTGGGTTTCGCGTCGGCGATCAGCCGGCCTGTACGGCCGCCCCGAACATGCTTGTGCTCGCGGACGGCGAGTCGGAGCGGTTGGCGGCGGATCTTGAGACGATTCGACGAGAGCAGTTTGCTATCGCGGACAACGAAGGTTAGCATGTTATACTAACTGTTCTACCTACGATTTCGGCTCACTCTCACACAGCGGTTTTCCTGAGTCCAGTCATGGAGAAGGCTAGTAGAAGATCATCCGTTCTTTCTTCTATATATAAAATAGTGTCACCATGATTGCTTTTAACTCAAGAAAACCGCTGTCAGACGTATCGATGTATGGCGATTTCGAATGAAACCAGAACAGGATACTACTACTACTAACACAATAGTTAAATAGTATAATAATAGGCTTCGCTCATCGAGATGAAGCGGACCTTCTTTCCCTCCTGTGATTAACTCGGGAAAACTGCTGTGAGATCCGGTACTTGATCAGATCACACCCCTTCTTTGTGTGGCTAACTCAGGAAAACTGCTGTGTGAGAGGTATGCTTCTCCGCCAACTCAGGAAACTAAGGAAACTCGGGAAAGGTTAATGGGGCTGGAACCGACAATACAACCTATCATGGATGACGTTGATTCAATCTTCGCCGATGATGTCGAACTGATCAAAAACGCAGACGTACTCGAAGAAGACTACACGCCCGAACAAATAATTTGTCGAGACGACGTTCTTGAACAATACACAAGCGTCTTTAAACCGATTTACAAAGGTCGTCCTCCACAAAACGCCTTTCTCTACGGAGACACAGGCGTTGGAAAGACAGCTGCGACAAAGTACCTCCGAAAAAACCTCGAACAAGACATCGAACAGAAGAACGAACAGCTCTCTGAATCCGAGCAAATCTCGCTCAATATCATCTGGATCAATTGCGAGAACTTCACTACTGGAGACCACAAAACTTCATCCTATCAAGTCGCAGTCGGCATCGTCAATCGACTTCGAAGTCAAGGCAACCGCATTACCGGCACTGGCTACGCCCCGCAGGACGTCTATGATATCATGTACGAGGAGCTCGACAAACTCGATGGAACAGCCCTCGTGATTTTAGACGAAGTCGACAAAATCGGGAACGACGATACACTCCTCTACGAACTCCCCCGTGCCCGAGACATCGGCTACGTCGAAAACGTCCGAGTCGGCGTCATCGGCATCAGTAACGACTACACCTTCCGCAAGAATCTCTCACCGAAAGTGAAAGACAGCCTATGCGAAACCGAAATCAAGTTCCCGGCATACGACGCCGCAGAACTCGGAAAAATCCTCAGGACACGGGCCGAATCGGCGCTCTACGACGACGCATACACCACGGAAACCGTCAACTTGTGTTCCGCACTCGCGTATCAGGAAGCATCAGGAAGTGCTCGACGAGCGATTCGCCTCCTGCGTCGATCCGCAGAAATCGCAGAGGAAGACGGATCACAGCAGGTCGAAGAGACCCACATCCGGCAAGCTGACAAGGACCTCGAGTATGGGAATATCGTCGAATCGCTCGTCGACCAAGACGACGAGAAACTCTATATTCTAAAGGCAATCGCCCATCTCGACGAGGCAGGCCTAACTCCAGCTCGGACGCGCACCATACATACAGCCTACTCCCGTGTCGTTGACTCCTACAATACAAAGCGCGGCAAAGATCCACTTACCCAGCGAGGAATGTTCAACCACCTCTCGAAACTCGTGATGTTCGGCTTCGTCAACACCATCGATCACAACAAAGGCGTTGGGGGCGGACAGTGGAACGAACACGAATTCAGTGACGATGTTGTCCCCCAGAAAGTAAAGGACGCTTTCGACGACCGGAATCTCCAATGGACCAATATTGATGTTCGCGGCATCACTGAATAACTCAGGAAAACCGCTGTGGGCCGACCAACGAAACGTCATCAAAGCAGGAAACCCCGCCCTCAACGAATCGACGCCAGTTGCGGAGTAGGTAGGATAATTCACTTGTCCTGTAGAAGGGGCGGGGTAATACAGTATCATGGAAGTCGAAAATTACGACGGAAATGTGGAGCGAGGATAGTTTCTCGGGTACTCTTACTGCATTACGTCCGATCTGTTTCCTCCGACATTGTGTGGTTTTGTTGATCTACGGACTCTAGGATGCCGCTTAGCTTAGCCGCTCTATTTGGTTAGATAAATAGTGCTGGAGTCTCGCAACTGTTTCCGATGAGACTACTGACGCTCCGAAGTCACTACGATATCCGTGCTTGAGGTCCTCGCTCTCCAAAATATTTGATCCACGCTCGAGCTGCTCCCGAAGTGCCTCCTCATCTCCACGATGTAAGTGAGGTGTTACGGTTTCCAAATTGATCTCTTCGGCAACTGCAAGGACGTCTCGGAGATCTGTCTCACGGCCACTGTGGAGCTTTGCTGCCACAAGCACAGCTCCATCGATGACTCTAGCGGTCGTTGCCGCTGTCCCACCGGTTACCTCCTGTTCTCGGCTATGATCGTGCAAATAGTCGAACGACCACTGGGACTCAGTTTGGCGACACCCCAGTCCATTCACTAGTAGATCAAAGCCGATCGGTTGCTGGGGAGTGAGTCGCTTTTCGTACTCAATAACTTCCGTGTCATAGAACCACTGCTTCGTGTGGCTATCCGTCTTCTCGAATTCATGCGCCTCAAGAAACGTCACGAACTCTGCCTTTGTGTCTGGTGCAACGACGATATCGAGGTCCGTCGAGAAGCGGGCATTGAATGCAGACACTGCATAGCCGCCGACAAGAACGTACTGATAGTCGTTCTCGTTAAGTTCCTCAAGGAGTTCGATAAGTGCGTCACTTCGATTATTGAAGCTCATGGCTGGCCTCGCTCACTCTCTCGATAGGCAACATCCAGATCAATATCACTGTACATGCGGTCGAGCATCGCAAGGCCTGACTGGAACTGCGCATAGTGCTCGCGCATGTAGCTGATTGTTTCCTCCCGAGGAACTACCGGATAGCCCTCGACGTATTCAATATCGAGCGACGGTTGTGGATCAAGAACGATCTGCAGCGGCCCACCGAGCTCTTCCCTAGGCAGGCGTTCGAATGCTGTTGGGAGGCTGAACGACTCGAAGAATCCCTCCCACGCTTCGACGTCTTCCTCGCGAACTGCCAGGAACAACGGATAGTCATCGGGATCGCGGCTAACCTGATACCCACCCTGGGTCCATACGTAGACAGCATCAATTCGAGTAAACGCGAACGGCCAGTCGCCGAACTGGGGGATTACATATGCTTCGTCGATCGATGGCGGACTGACGCCAGCACTTGCAGCCACGAGCTCGCGTGCCGCGTCTCGAACATTGTTATCCGTGACAACAAGGCCATCGTCGTAGGTGACGAACCCTGCGTCTTCGAGTCGATTGACGGCTTGACGTACAGTCTCGTATGGTGTATGAAGGTATTGAGCAACCTGACGAATGGAGTCGCCACTCTCGAGGGTAAGGAGAACTTGCGCCGCCGTGTCATCGAGGACCTCGTACATCTAGTAGTTACCAATAATCGGGGAACAACCAAAAGTCTTACCTAAATATACTACCCGAGCGCTCACCGTACAGCCCGTCCGTAAATTGAGATCCTCATGAAACGCCGATTTCCCTCGACTGTAAGGATAAGAGTCCATTCTTGTTCTCTGGCCTATTGTACGGCTGTGTCCGAATTAGAAGTGTAGACATCGCTAACGCTCAGTTAGTGAGATTTCTTGCTTAACGTATTAGTATTGACTCCCCGATTAGCATTCCGAGAATAATGTGCGAATCGGAGATAATCTACAAAATGTAGATTTTGTACACTAGGCAGATTATGTGGACTAGGGTAGTGGAGCCGTAGTGGTGTGAGTGACGAGAATAATGTACAAAATCTACATTCTGTATATTGGGTAGATTCTATAGATTAGGGTTTGTAAAAACTGAGATGACGCGAGTAACGCGAATTATGTACAAAATCTGCATTTTGTATATTGTGGGCGATATTTGTCTGACGTAGAATTAAGGGGACTCATGAAGACGAATCGACTATGGTTCAGACAAAACCTAGATTATCCAAAAAACCCACCGAAGGTGGAGAATCTCCACAATTGTGGAAATTTGGATTATCTACATTATGTGGATTGTCTGCTACAGCTGGAGGGTCGTGCCAATGAGCGCAAGCGAGTTCGATGGTCTTCCTGGTGTGGCCGTCTCGCTACTCAAGGGTGGAGTAGGCAAGTCGACAATTGCGCTCAACATCGCAGATCGACTTTCTGAACGAGGCCATGAGACCGTTTTGATCGATTTGGACAAAGACGGTCACATGACTACCCAATTAGGATATGATGAAGCATATGACCGCGAGACCAATCTCGGCGACGCGCTTATCGATGGTGAAGACCCCCAGAAACTTCTTCTCGAGACCGACTTCGGAGTCAGCCTCCTTCCGTCCAGTGACGAGTTAGAGAATATTGAGACACGACTGAAAGACGAGCGGTTTGCAGATGTAAAACTCCGACGAAACGTCGTTGAACCACTTATTGACGATGGATACGATTATGTCGTCATCGACGCCGCCGGTGGTCGTGGTAAACTCTCAGATAATGCGCTTATCGCTCTCCAAAAGGTAATCATCCCCTTAATTCCCCGCGCAGGATCAATTAATGGACTAAATAAAATGATCGAACGGCAGATCTCCCCGATCCGTGAAAACATCGGATTAGATATTCTCGCCGTCACGCCAAACATGATTCGTGAAACGATGAGCCAACATAATGAACATCGTACGCTACTCGAGAATCTTAATCGAGAGTTTGGATCCTTTGTCCCGGAGTACGCTCGAGTCGATCCAGACGTGTTTGACGCTCTCGATGATCGAAATCAGACCGTTGAGTCTATCCCGAAGCCAGGAATCCGGGAGCGTACAGCTATTTCACGGGCTTTTAAGCAAGGAATGCCTGTCTCAGCGTTCGATGATGAGTGTGATCAGATCCCGAATTTCGACCATTTAGCTGACCTTGTGGAGGAACAGAGCAATGCCTGACGAAGACGACCGATTCGGCGATGTCGCTGAACAGCTCAAACAAACGGAAGCTGACAGAGATGACGAAACTGATGCGGTGGACGACACAACATCGTCCAGTGAAGCAGTTAACAAAGCAGATCAGGACCCGTCCTCGACTGAAGGCCAAGACGATTTGGATGACTCAAATGACGGTGGCCCAGCATTTTCGTTTGATGAGACGGACATGCATGGATTCTATGTTCGAGATGAGACATGGCGGCAGATTACGCGGATGCGTTCATCGGTAACCGCGGCGTGCTCGATGTTCGATGTTTCGGAGTTTGAAGGACGAGAATTCCAAGACGCGTGTCTTCAAGTTATTGCTGACCATGGTGATGAAGTTGCACTCCAAATCCTTCGTGAACGCGGTATTGAGGCTGATAAAGAGCAAGTACAGGAAATTGTCGAAATGCTCAGTAAACGAGCAACCGAATAACTATATTCTATTTCATCTATTATGAATACAACTACAAGATAATCTGAATTACGTACAAAATGCAGATTGTGAAGATATCGTGGATTATTTGGACAATATGGAATACTCTACCTGATCAGATAATAAAGAAAATTTTTGATGGAGGTGATGCTCACCATACCGAAATCTCAATAGAATTCCAGAGGCCTTGATAAACCAGTATTCGCGATATGGAGTTATCGTATCTCGGAAGTTGAGACAGGTCCTCTCAATGCATGGGCTAGAAGTCCATCGGTAGACCCGTCCGCACTCCGATCGCGTAGAATCATTGAGGGGACTAGATCATGGCTTCGGCCCGAGTGCGAAACCCTAATGGATGCATCGCACTCGTGAAGAACAAAGGGCCAGGCGATAACAAATACTGGGATCGAAAGTTCGCACGCGCGAAATATCATGTGACAACCATCTCGAGACCGACAGCAGCCTGTCATCGGTGTTCATCGGTCTCCCCACGATTCGTGTAATCGACCATTCTCGTTTTTCGTCGTTTCTTTCCAACATCACGGTGGTATCCCATCGAACCGAATCGCAGGATTCGCCGGTATCGTGAGGGCGAATCCGGTGATGTGGGGCAAGCGAATATAACTATTCACTTGTTATCGATCTGCCTCGTGCTCCTAGGATAGGTCTTGGCGATCGGTTTCCCCGAAGACACTCTGACGCGCCAGCTCGTCGATCTCCCGTTCACTGTACCCAATTTCCTTGAGTACCGTCCGCGTATCCTCGCCGAGTTTCGGAGGTGGCGATTCGAATCCGCTATCGGCACGCGCAAAGTTGAGTGGGTGTTCGATGACCGGGATTTCTCCTCGACTCGAATCGTCCATCGTTTGCACAGTCTCTCGAGCAGCTACCTGTTCGTTCGAAAGCGCCGCCTCAACGTCGACAACTGGGGCAGCTGGAACGCCTGCTTCCTCGGTGAGAATCGATAACCATTCATCGGTCGTCCGCTGTTCCAACGTCGCTTCGAGTTCGGCTTCGAGTGCCGTCATGTGTTCAACTCGATCTGCGTTCGTTTCGAAGCGAGTGTCTGCAACCAAATCTGGGCGGTCGATAGCTTCACAAAGCTGCCGCCAGAGTTTTTGGTTGAGACAAGCGATATTGATGAATCCGTCAGCCGTTTCGAACGTCTGGTACGGTGCAAGAACCGGGTCTTTCGTCCCCATACGCGACGGCGATTCTCCGGCGAACACCTTGCCGGCCTGTTTCGTGAGCCACGGTAAGGTTGCGTCAAGCATCCCGAGTTCAATGCGATCTCCCTCGCCGATCTGTTCGCGACGATAGAGTGCATTCATGATACCAAATGCAGCCCACATAGCCGTGATCAAATCTGTCATCGGAAGGCCAACCTTGGCGGGTCGGCCGTCTGGATCGCCGGTGACGCTCATGATGCCACTCATTCCCTGTATTAGGAGGTCGTAGCCAGGACGTTTGCTCCATGGACCGGATTCGCCGAACGCCGAGATAGTGCAGTACACGATATCCGAACAATGGTCGCGAACGGTTTCGTAATCGACACCCAATTTTTCGGCGGTACCAGGACGGAAGTTTTGAATGACGACGTCGGCCTCGCTCGCTATATCGTAGAATGCCTCTCTCCCTGCGTCCTTTTTCAGGTTGAGTTCAATACTCTTTTTGTCGTAGTTCACTGTCCAGAAGTACGGCGACTCCTCGTCGATGAACGGAGGACCGGAATGACGATTGTCATCACCGACGTCCGGACGTTCGATCTTGATGACTTCTGCTCCTTGGTTCGAAAGCATCAACGAACAGAATCCACCCGTGACGAACGTTGTCAGGTCGAGCACCGTTACGTCGTCGAGTATCTTATTCATTGACATGGATTCTTTCTGTTACTGGTGAATTCGTGGCCGATTATTGGTTCGCGAACGAGTACCACATTCGACGATCAGTCGTCTGTAATCACATACGAGCGGTTCATCGTTGGTCGTCGGGCGACGTTGGCGCAGCCGGTTAGTGCCAGTGGCATCTTCGGGTTCGGTCATGAATGCGTTTCTCCGGTTGAATCTATTCCGTCTGCAGGGACTAAGCACGGCCCTACTGTCGTTTCGTCACGGTCATCGCGAAGGGTGAAGCTTCCTTTGAGCTCGACGATGTCACCAATCGCTGGTGACTCCTCGTCGGCGGGTAGTTGTGCGATAACGTGAACGTCGTCGAACTCCGCCAATCCTAATCGATTCTTGTCGCGAACATTCGGCGGTGTGACACGGGAGATAGTACTGGCGACGAGTTCACCCGTTCCGAGCCGCCAGTCGCCAAATCGTGTCGAACCGCAGTTCGGACAGCAATGACGGTCGTAGTACCATCGTCTGTCACATTCTTTACATTCAAATCCGTACCGTAATCGAGTGTTGGCATCATCACTCATTGTATCGTTGAAGTATTGTACAGACGCTGTTGTTGCCGAATCCGGCGACGTTCAGTCCGAGTCCCGTTTCGGCATTCGACACCTGTCGATCGGTAGCTTGATCGCTGAGTTGCCACGTGAGTTCGACCAGTTGTGCAACACCGGTCGCCCCGAGAGGATGCCCTCGCGCTTTCAATCCTCCTCCCGGATTCACTGGAAGTGAGCCATCGCGTCGCGTTGTGCCTGACAGCGTGGCTTCCCACGCCGTTCCACGTTCGCAAAACCCTAACTCCTCGAGTTCGAGCAGTTCGAGGATCGTGAATGCGTCATGTAGGCACGCCACGTCGACCTCCGTCGGCCCGACGTCAGCGTGTTCGAACGCTCGTTCACCGGCTAATCGAACGCTGTCGATTTGTAGGGGATCCTCTCGTTCGGCGACAGCGTGGGTATCGGTCGCGCTGGCGGCGCTTGCGACGATCACATCGTTGTCCGATGGCGTTTTTCGGGCGAGTACGAGCGCAGCCGATCCGTCGCTCATCGGACAGCAGTCGTACAATCGGAGTGGATCGGCGACGAGCGGTGAGTCCATCACGTCTTGAACCGAAACGCGTCGCTGAAACTGAGCGTACGGATTTCTGGCACCGTTGGCGTGATTTTTCATCGCGATGGCGGTCAGGGCGTCACGCGGAGCGTCGTACCGTCGCAGATACGTGTCAGCCGCCAGCGCCGCGAACGACGGTAACGTGAGTCCCTGTGCTTGCTCTCGTTCGTGGAGTATTCGCCCGAGAATCTCCGTCGCGTCGTTCGTTTCCGCTGCCGACATCTTCTCGACGCCGACGATGAGCGCGACGTCCGACTGACCGCTGGAGATAGCTTCGTAGCCACGGAGGAACGCGCTCGCACCGCTCGCACTTGTGTTTTCGATGCGATCCGCACTGGCGCCGTGCACGCCCAAACTCGCGACGATCGCGTTCGCAAGGCCCGACCGTTGGTTGAACTCTTCGGCCGCCATGTTACCGACGTGAACCGAAGTAACCGCATCCGTTTCGTAGTCGGCATCCCGCAGCGCACGTTCGGCTGCATGCTCCATCAGTTCGTGGATTGAAACGGTTGCATCGGTCTGAAACGTCGTCATTCCAGCCCCGACTATAGCGATTTGTTGGTTCACGTTCGTTCGCCTCCAACGGGTCTCGGCGAGCAATGCGTCGGCATGGTGGGCGATCGAATCATGTCGGGGCGCTAATCGTCACCCGCAGTACCGGTCGCGGTATCACTTGCGGTCATATCGACATCCTGGCCGATTCGAGCGATAGTCCACCCCGCTTCGCGGTCGAACACGTATCCGCTCATCCGATCGAGGCGAACTCCAACGGTCGTCCCTTCGTCGAACGCCTTCGTATCGGATTCGACGACGCGAATTTCGCCGACATTCGAGTCAAGATAACAGAGGCTGTTCTCGCCCATCGGTTCGATGAATTCGAGTTCGGCGTCGAAGCCACCCTGTCCCTCGGGGACAAGCGACAGCGCCTGCGGTCGAAATCCAACGTCAACGACGTTTCCTGTTCGGTCGTCCCAGTTACTCCGAGACTTTCGTTCGGCGTCGGCGGCATCGTCCCGCACTGTAAGGTCGACATCGCTCGCACCCAGTTCGACTGTGCAGATCTCGCCGTCGGTTTCCGCGGTCCATATGTTCATCTCAGGCATCCCGACGAACGTCGCGACGAATCGGTTGTTGGGTTCGTTGTACACCTCGTTCGGCGTCCCCAACTGTTCGATCTCACCGTCGCTCATCACGGCGATCCAGTCGGAGAGCATCATCGCCTCCTCCTGGCTGTGAGTGACGTAGACGACCGTCTGCTCGGTCTGTTCGACGACTCGCTTCAGCTCCTTTCGCATTCGAACTTTCAGCTTCTCGTCCAACCCCGTCATGGGTTCGTCCATGAGGAACGCCCGCGGTTCCCTGACGATGGCACGAGCGATTGCTATCCGTTGCCGTTGTCCACCAGATAGCTCGGCGGGGTGTTTCTCAATCAGTTCCTCCACTTCGACGATCTCGGCGACTTCACGGGCCCGTTCGTATCGCTCTTCTTTCGGAACGCCCCGTACCTTGAGCGGATACGCGATGTTGTCGATACACCGCATGTGGGGATAGAGCGCGATCTCCTGAAAGACCATGCTCACGTCTCGCTCCTGGGCTGGAACGTCGGTCACCCGATCGTCGTCGAAGTACACCTCGCCGTCCGTCGGCGATTCCAGCCCCGCGACACAACGGAGCGTCGTCGACTTTCCGCATCCCGACGGGCCAAGGAGCGTCAGGAACTCCCCATCCGGAATGCGAAGCGACGAATCCTCGACGGCTATCTCCTCACCGTTCGGTACCTGGTACACTTTCCGCAGGTTTTCTACCTTTATCTCTGACATTGTTCGGTGGTCTCCTGGTATCTCTGCCGAAATTGGTTAGCGAGCAACGCGACCGTACTGTGTCGACCGACGGGTGTCATCCGAGCCCTCCAACGCTGAACCCGCGGAGCAGGTAGCTCTGTAGGAAGTACACCAACAGGAACGCCGGCAACGCCATCATGACCGCAGCGCTCATGATGAGTCCCCAGTGAACCGCCTGCTGTTCGATGAACCCGAGCATCCCGATGGGAAGTGTCTTCATCGGTTCCTGCGTGAGCAGGAGATTGGCGAAGGTGAAATCGCTCCACGAGATGGCGAACGAGAAGATGGCCACCGAGATGATTCCCGGGAGTGCCATCGGAATGGCGACGTCGCGCATCGCGCGTAGTCGTCCAGCGCCGTACACCCATGCGCTCTCCTCGTAGGAGATCGGCACCGTCTGGAAGAACTTCCACATGAGCCAGATGTCAAACGGGAGGGCGTGAGCGGTGTGCGCGAGGATGATCCCCGGATAGCTGTTCAGCAGGCTCAGGTTCCGCCAGATCATGAACATCGGCAGTCCGATGAGCAGCGGCGGAAACATGTACGAGAACAGCACCGACTGCGCCATCCGCTCCTTTCCCGGGAACGAAAATCGGGTGAGCGAGTAGCCGGCGAGGGTTGCGGAGACGACGCTGAGGATCATCGTCCCCAGGGCCGCGATGATGCTGTTCAGATAGAATCGGATGAACGACGTCTGTGTGAACAGGTTCTGGAAGTTCTCCAACGTCGGATGGTGTGGGACGAACAGGAACGTGTGGGAGAACAGTTCTAGTTCCGGCTGGAGCGACGCCTTCAACATCACATACGTCGGGAATCCAATGACGAGAACCGTGACGAACACGAGGAAGCGGAAGAACCACTTCGAAAGCGTCCGCTGGGTCTCGTACGGCACTCGCTTGACGTAGTAGTCGATCGTTCGCTCAATGATGGATGTGTTCCGTGTTTGCGTACTCATTCGACTCGCACCTCCTGTGAGGGGTTGAACTTGGTGAAGTAGACGATGGCTCCGACGACGAGCGTGAAGAACAGCGTCGACGCAATGGCGAGCGACTCGCCGAGGTGCCACTGATTGAACGCGACACGATACGCGTACACCGGGAGCGTCGTGGTGGCAGAACTCGGCCCGCCGCGGGTCATGATCCAGATGATGTCGAACTTGTTAAACATCCAGATGCCGCGAAGCAGGACGACGAGGATGATCATTCCTTTCAGGTTCGGGAGTGTGATATCCCGGAAACGTTGCCAGGCGTTGGCCCCGTTCACCCGTGCAGCGTCGTAGTATCCCTCTGGAATGGCCTCCAGCCGTGCCAGTGCCATCATCACGACGAAGATCGACCACTTCCAGCTCGCCGCCACGATGAGCGCGTACATGGCGAGGTCGGCATTGCCGAGGTAGTTGATTGGTTCGTTGATGAGCCCGAGTTGCAGTGGGACGAGGTTGAAGACGCCATAGTTGGGATCCATCATCCACGAGAATACTAGGCCGACGACGATAACGGGAATGAGATACGGGAGTAGCACTACGGCGCGTGCGAAGGCGTTACCGCGAAACGACCGGCGCAATATCAACGCGAACGCGACGCCGACGATTATCTGTAATACTACAGATCCAAACCCGAAGATGACGCTCTTTACGGTCGCCGACCAGTAGAGTCCGTCTGCAGTGAAAAGGTGGACGTAGTTAGAAACGCCCGCCCACTCCCACACTGGGTTGAACGAGTTGATGGTGAAGAAACTGCCCGCGAGCGCCCATAGGATCGGAAACACGGCGATGAACACGAACAGGGCCATCACCGGGAAGAGACTCCCATATCCGAGAACGACTTCGTTTTCGAGCAGTTCTGCGATGCGATTCCGAACGACGTCGTACTGGCGTTCGATACCCAAGTTTCGTGCAATCGAGGAGGTGACGCTCACGCTGTTCACCTCCGGTCGATCTGATGTACCATCCCGATCATACTAACCCTGGTCAAAGCTCTTGATGATGCTACGTGCTTTCTTTCCGGCTTGGTCAACGGCTTGGTCGGCGTTTTTGTCCTCATAGAGGTAGTTGTACAGCATACTCCCGAACACTCCTTCGGAGAAGACCGGAGAGGCGAGCGCGTTGTTTGGCTCCGTCTCGCCGACGAGTGTTTTCGCCGAATCGACCATTTCGACGACGTGGTCGATTTCGATGTGCTTGTTCGGACGAACCCACTTGTCGATGAATTCGTTGTCGAGGAACTTCTTGTCCTTGACTGCTTTCGGGAACGGTGGTAAGTTGTGCAACGGTGCGATGTGAAGCAGTTCGTACAGCGGTTCGGGTCGGGACATGAACTTGACGAACTCGCGGGCACCTTCCTTGTTCTTCGCGTCTTCGAACATAACCCATCCTTCGGAGAATGCCTGATGTGTCCTCTCCGCCTTTTTGGGTGGGTGCATTAGTCCGGTATCTTTCGCCACTTTCTTGTTGTTTTCGACGGCCTGCTGTAGTGGACGTGCACCGAAATACTTCGTCTCGTGAGCCTGCTCCGACCAGTAGGACTCAATCTGTTGGTCGTACGCGTAGCCGCTGCCGTTGATCGAGTACTTGTTGAGTTTCTTTATGTACTCTAAAACTTCCTTGGACTTTTTCCGATTTTCGCCTTTATCCATAACCACTTCGACGTTCCCGTTGTTACGCTCGAAGATGGAGCCACCGTTTTGGAACATGTGGTCGATATAGTACTCAGTGCTCATGAGCGACTGCGCCGCCGGCACCACGGTGCCACGGCGGTTGCTCTTCTTGTCGATGGCTTTCACACCCTCTAAGAACTCGTCCCAAGTAGGATTTCGGGGGGGCGTTCCCGCGTGCTCTTTCCACGTGTTTACGCGGTACCAATCCATCGTCATGTTGACCCAGATCGGCACCACATATTGTTTTCCTTTCAACTTGAACAGGAAGTCGTCGTTGAACTTGTACCCGTACTTCTTCTCCATCCACTGCGCCTCGTCGCTCAAGTCGGCGAGGACGCCCTGAAGTGCCAATCCTCCGCCTTTCTCCGGTGCCGTCGTCGTTAACTCGGGCGGATCTCCCGTCTGCAGGAGCTTCGAAATGCGAGCCGACTGGCTTGATCCGACACCGACGAACTCCAGTTTGACGCCGTATCCCGTTTCATCCCGGAATTTCTGTGCCCACTTCTTGTAGTAATTCTTGAACGACGTGCTGTTCTCGGCCGAGAGGAAGTGGACGTCCCCCTTCTTTCCCTTAATTTCTTGAGCATTGTTCGACGAGTTATTATTCTTGCCTTGGGAGCCGCTGTTCATGCCGAAGTCACCGAGGCATCCCGCGGTACTCGCCAATGCGGCAGCTACACCTGTCCGTCGGATGAACTTACGTCTGGATTTCATGTGCTGCGTGTCCACATATCGCGTGTTGTCCGTGCTTCTTAACTATTTTGTATCTATTCGATCATAATTGTTACAATCGGAATGTAATTTAGCTAACGGTATAATTCGAAAGAATGGAAATAGACGGGTACTTAATTGGCGTACCTAAAATACGAACGTCTGACGACCGCTTCGCCACCTTTTCAACTTGGAACCAGTAAATTCAGCGTTCCATTCAATGGAACATTCGACCGACTTCCATTCACAACTTCCTCAGAATTGAACAATCTTAGATTGGCACTACAAAGGGAACTAGTTGAAAGATTGTATTTCCGAAACATCTTCAGAGTATTCATCACAGAAGACTTGAGAACGTGCCATAGAGGGTGGCATTAATAATCGATTCTATTGACGAATGAATGGAGATGAACGAACTACTGAGAGAGATTGGTCGGCAAGTCGCAATCAAATCGAACGAAGCAAAGTTCACCGCGTTCCACACAGTAGAACCGATTGTGAACGGAGAGCAGGTGGTTCCAAGTAGATAACACCATTTCTGTACATTATTATACCTATATGTTGGAATTCGATTGTGCGGAACATTCTTGAGGTTGGAACAGAAATTGCGTGATAATGTCTCACCCACCTAATTCGGTTGTCACGGTCGAAAAAACGCTGTCGATAATTGAGTACCTCCGGAAAGCCGACACGGCATCCATCTCCGAAGTCGCCTCAGAACTCGATCTCGCCAAGAGCACCGTCCATCGACACCTCTCGACGCTTAAACGCTCCGAGTACGTCATCAAGAAACCTGAAGGGTACGCGTTGAGCCTCAAGTTCCTCGATTTAGGGGAGTTCACGCGGACGCGGGATACCGTGTATCAGCTTGCAGAGGAAACAGTCGTCGAGCTCGCAACGGAAACGGACGAACGAGCGCAGTTTCTCGTCGAAGAACACGGTCAAGCAGTATACGTCTACCGAGCAAATGGAAGTCACGCCGTAACCGCTGACACGCACATCGGTAAACGCATTCCGATTCACGCCAGCGCCGCCGGCCTTGCTATACTCTCGGAACTACCGACGGATCGAATCGAGACCATCATCGATCAGCATGGTCTCGAATCCCTAACGAACGAGACGATAACGGAACCCGACGAACTCTACAGTGAACTCGAAGAGATCCGCGAGCGGGGGTTTAGTATCAACGACCAGGGATACATCGAAGGACTTCGGGCTATTGGCGCGCCGGTTTTGGACAAAAACGGAACGGTCATTGGCGGACTTAGCATCTCCGGCCCCATCAACCGATTCCGAGGTGAGTGGTTCGAGGAGGAACTACCGTCGCTATTACTTGGCGCGACAAATGAACTTGAACTCAACATCGCTTTTCGATAGAGGTAGCCAAAATCGGCATACGTCATTGGAGTTCTCAGTACTTAATGTTTTTATCTTTGACAATCGAAAATCTTCTGGGGGTGTGGCTAATCCACTTTCTAACAATATATGCCAAATGTTGATTTTACTTAATTATATTTACTTATTTGACGACTATACGTCACCCACTGAGTATGAACCACCATAGTATTACAATACTAGTATTGTAAGATATGTCACCGGCTATGGCGCTTTTATACCAGGGATAACCGTTACATATGAAGCTAATGCAGAAAGATATGGCTCAAATTACCCTACGCGTCAAAAATATTGGTAGCATAGGCAAGATGGAGGTTTCTTTCCCCTGGTGTGACCGCTCTTACCAGTCGCAACTCGACAAATTGAACGTCTTTCCTCCAGGCGACGCGCGACGAACTGACCGACGAAATTGAAACGCTCGAAGATGAGGTTGAACCACTTGAACAGGGCGATTATAGTGATATTCTCGACCTCCACAAGGAAGCTAACCAGCTGGAAGTCAAGATCGGCCGTATTAAAGACGATCTTGAGGTTGTGGAAGACGAAATTAGCGAGGTCGAAGAGGAGCTGACAACCTGGGATGATCTCGAAGAGCAGCGCGAGAACGTGCAGGAGTCTCTGACTGAGCTCTGAACGCGCGTTGACCAGATCGAGGCCCAAGCTGTCGAGGAGTTCAACGAGCATATGGAGACAGTCCTCGATATACTGGACTATGAGAATCTCGATCGCATCTGGATCGAGCACACCGAACAAGAGGTCCGAGAAGGGCGGCGGAAGGTCTCGAAGACCGTGTTGACGATGCATGTCGTGAGAAGTACGGAGTCAGGAACGACGTATGAAGACACGATTAATCATCTCAGTGAGTCTGAACGTGAGGTGACGGGACTCGTATTTACGCTTGCGGGGTATCTCGTCCACGGTGTGTACGAAGAGGTTCCATTTATTCTGCTGGACTCGTTGGAGGCGATCGACTCCGACCGCATCGCTGCGCTCGTGGATTATTTCAGTGAGTACGCCGACTATCTCGTCACGGCATTGCTCCCGGAGGACGCCGCTGCCCTCGATGATGGCTATGAGCGTGTGACTGAAGTCTAAGTGCGGACTCTAACTTTCGGTTCTTCTTGTATCGTGGATTTCATCTAGTTCATTTCCGACCGTGAAGTACACATTTGTGGTCTTGAACGTCAAGAACGTTGTCGCCATTAATATCAAGTGCGGCAATCCGGTGATAGTCCTTGGCCAAGGCACGCATCAAAACCTAGACTCTGAAACTGTGACTCTCGATTAACCGAAATTGAATTACCCGGAAGAGGTGCTAAGCTCTTTCCCCAAGGAACGATATAATGAGTCAGGGGAATACAGCAGCCCACTGTGGGATGATGGTTCTGCTCCGAGGTTTTCAGCCGGACCGTTGCCCTCAGTGACCTATGAACTCTTAGCTGCATCACTAATTGAATGAGGTGAACCCACGTTACAGTTCCAGGATTGTAATCGAATTCACCCGCTCTATTCATATTTATACTATAAAACGAGGCGTGTTCTCCGGTTCCTCCGCCGACGCTTTGAGGTGAATACGATGAGATATGACCTTAAGACGATTTACTCGGTCTCTGTGGGTTCAGGAAATCCGTTGGTCTCCTCTCATCCGTACATTTCGTCGAATTGTGTCTTGATTCGGTCCTCAAAGATTGAAACCTGCTGTTTGAGTGTCTCGACTGCTGACTGTTCCATGTCCTCGGTGTATAGGTACGTCGGCGCGCTAAGATTCAATGATCCACAGATGTCCCCTATCGGTGTTTTCACTGTCTTCTCAATTGCCCATAACCCTTTGATGGCTTCCTCGTCATTTGTGGCGTATCCGCACTCACGGATATCTTCTAGCTCTTCGTATAGTTCTTCACTCGTGATCGTGTCCTCCGTCTTCTTCGGTAATCCTACTTGTTGAACGATCTTTCGCACCCGCTCTTCTGAGTACTCTGCTAGCATTGCTTTCCCCGCAGCAGTGCTGTGTACGTGGAAAAACCGACCGTCTGTGAGGAAGTGAGAGCTATCCGAAAAATTGAGTTCGTTGGCACTGTCTAGTTTAGCTCCTCCTCGGCAGGTGTTCGATCGTCGAGCGATTGGTGCGGTCGCTGATGGTTATAGTAATGTACAAATTGTTCAAGCCACCGTTGGACGCTGGGCTGACTGCCAACCCACGACGTATGAAAGCGGTCAATACGCTGTTTAAGCGTGTGAAACCATTTTTCAATCAGGTTTCGCTCCGTATAGTTAAGCTGACCGCTCAACCCAATTCGATAGACGGCAGTCCGATAGCCATAGCCATCGACGAGAAACTCAGCGTCCGAGAGATCGTGTTTCTCGGCCAACTGGCCGAGAAACACAGCCGCTTGATCAGTGCCATGCTGCTCAAATACGGTAACATCAAGCAGCAACTTTGTGTCGGTGTCGATTGCAGCATACACCCACAACCACTCGCCGTTCACTTTGACAGCAGTTTCGTCGACCGCGACCCGCGTCGGTGAAGCCGACGGCGGGTCGGAAACGCTGTCAGCAACGCGATGTACCCAGTGAAAAATCGCTTGGTGTGACCGTTCTATACCGAAGAGTGCAAGTATTTCTCTTGTCTCTCTGAGTGAACAACCGGCGGCGTGGAGGCGGACGGTGAACGCCCTGACGGGCGTCGCCGTCCGCTCGTTCTCCCAAGATTCTTCTAAATCCGCGTCTAAGCTCTCGCTGAGGAGTTCTTCGAGCGTCATGGACACTCGCAACAAGAACTCCTCACCTTCTCAAACTGGCTCAACTAGACAGTGCCCGGCGTCCGATTGCTCTAATGTGTAGACAGTATTTGGGGATGATAAGTCTGCCGCATAAAGGTGGAGACAGAGCTGCATCAGTGACTTCGACGTCGTCTCTCGTTGTATAAACTCTAAATCGACCAGCCCTCACATTCGGTGAGGCGGTTGAATTCGAAGATCAAGCATCACAAAGTCTCATCGCTTCATCTTTATCTGAATACTGCCGCTCTCACAGGACTTGATTCCAAGATCCAGCTTAACTTGCCTCGAGGCAATTTGTTATCGCAGCATATGATTTATAGACCCTAGAAATGCTGTTTTCAGAGGTAAGAGCCGATATGGCGGGTGGTTACATTGGAAGTGGTGGTGTCTGGTGTACTGCCGATTAGATCATTAAACGGAAGTGGAAACAGCCGGGTTGCCGCCCTCCGGAAAGCACGAAACCCACATCCGCCAGCGAGTGGTAGGCCTCCCCGGGAAACCTACGGTTCACAAGAGGTGTGCTAATCGAATGTACTTGTCTAGCACCGAAGGAGGTCCATCTTCAAGCAACAAGATAGATGCTTACGATCTCCCTATCGATTCGTCGAGTTTGAGCACGTCTATCGCGTCTTTTTCTCCTCTCACTGCGATTTTAGCAGTTTCACTGCGATAGTCATCCGAATCACTATCAGTGGATTTTTAGAATCTTTTCTTGCTTCATCTATGGATACAATTGAATTACATTCATTTGCCGTCAGAGACCGAACCCAGTTTATATATGAACTGATGGGTACCCCCATGTATGACTGGTGCGGAAGATAACGAGTTCATTGCCGACGATTGGGCGACACTTCAACAACTTCTGTATCGAGATTCTTGGAACGAAGAGATTGGCCGTCACCGATCACCGTACGTATTCAGGGGCTTGACCAGCACTGACTACAATCTTAAGACGTCGCTCCAGCAGTTTGTCGGTGATTCAGAGGAATGGGACCTCGAGATTCATCTCCTCCGAAATTTCCGCCACTATGCGCTGCAGGAAATCGACCAGCCTGAGTCACCATTCCACCTCATGGCACTCGCTCAACATCATGGGTTACCGACGCGGCTTCTCGATTGGACGTACTCTCCCACAGTTGCCACATATTTCGCGACCCGTGGCTCGTCTGACGAAGATGGTGTCGTGTGGGCAGTTGATTATAAAGCGGCCCACCAGCTACTCCCTGATCACTTCCAAGAGTTTCTCGATAAATTAGGAACGGACGTCTTCAATGCGAAGATGCTCGATGATCTCATGCGACTGGTGATCTCGCAGTCCGAGCAAGAAAGCGGTCGGATATCCGACCGCCAGACCCTTCCGATGCTTGATGTCAGAGACATCATTGAAGAATTCTCGAAACAGCGTGGCGAAGATTACGTTGTTTTCTTCCAGCCCCCGTCGATCGATCAGCGCATCGTCAATCAAGCGGCACTCTTCTCGAGTACGGCTAATCCCCGGACATCCATAGACGAATGGCTCAAACGCCATCCGGACCTCTACTGGAAAATTATAATTCCTTCCGAGCGTAAACGAGAATTCCGAGACAAGTTGGATCAGGCAAACATCAATCATCGAACGCTATTCCCTGGTCTCGATGGAATCGCGACATGGTTGAAGGAGTATTATAGACCAGCCGAACGATAGCAATTGGGACGAGGGTGTCAGCTACCCACGACTGAAGTCGTGGGCTTGTCAGTGGAACTCCCGAGTTTCGCGCTCCCGCTCCGAAAGCCCCCCGCCCCTTTCCTTTCTAAGAAGGGGCTTTCTCAGGGAACTTCCGAATCGGGAGTCGGAGGGACTCGTTCACCGTCCCCTGACTCTGGGGCTGGCTGACGGACAACCCGTCTCACCGACCGCTTCTGGGCCTGTGAGACCGATTAACCGTACCACCCGGAGTCCAATCACGCTTCCGCGCTTCCTCCCACGAGTGAACTCGGTGGCTTCCGCGCTGTACCGCGGTGAACACGCCCCGGGGGGTCAAGCCCCGTGGCACTCGGCCCGCTCCGCCGGCAGAACCTATCAGAGCAGGCGTTTCCGGTCGAAGAAAGTACTCCCGCCGTTTCATAGGAGTTTTGACCGTAATAGACGACTTCGATTACCAGGAAGAGACAAGATTCTGCTTGTGATACACAATATTGGTTTAACCTCCATTTAGTGAATTGCATCGTAACAGTATGTCATCAGCATTTGAGTCGCATCTCTTTTGAATCCCCGAACCCAATAGTAATGTGTGAAGAATACAATACCAAGCATTATAGATAGCCCTTCTGCCATCATAGGGGCAGTGGTACTCGGCGGCGGCGTTGTCGCGCTAGCAAGCGGTGCCAACATATCCTGGCTCCTTGTTGTGTCTCTTGTCATAGCTAGCGCGACCTTGCTCTCGCTGAGTAGAAGATCCAACGGTGAGAATACCGGCTCGCACTGGAGAGACAATGAAGCGAGCACCAAGGAAGACGCTTTGGACGTTCTCAAACAGCAATATGCAACCGGGGAGATCGACGACGAAGAATTTGAACGTCGAGTAGAGACGTTACTCAAGAACGAGACGGTTGCCGACGCCGAAACTCGGTTAGACGTAGATCACGACGCTACGACTGAGGCAAGAAGCGGAAAGCGCAATAGCAACCAGCAGAACGCACCCCGGCGACACAAGCCCCACCATCACGGCAAACACAGACACAGACGACATTAACTCTACTCCGTTAATAATAACAATATAATTATATAATTTATATTTTTACCGGTAAAATTATGTATACGGTGTATTAACTATAGGTTTATTTCTAGACAAAACAGCGGTGTCAGGGCGGCCCTCCGTGACGACCGTTAGTGTCGATACACTTTGACTGGTCTGGGTCTATTCTCCCTATTCGAGTTGCTTTTGTCGACGTTTGTACTCATTGTCTGAGATCTCTCCTCGAGCGTAGCGGTCGCGAAGGACTGACCGGGATCGGCTCTCACTCTTTTTCGATCCGCGTGTCGCGAACGCATAGACGAGGAGGACCGGAATGGCGAACAGAAGCGCCATCCAGAGGAGTCCCCAGAACCCCATCAGCCCTCCAAATGGACTCCAGCCGCCACCGCCCATCATTCCACTGGTGTAGCTTCCTCCGCCGTGGGCAGTAGCTGTCCCGCTTGCAGTCACCAGCAGGGTGATGGCGAACGTTGTAAGACGACGAGTCGTACGTCCGAAGGTGTCTGTCTGTATCATGATTGGATTGTGTTCTGTGGACGTCTGTTTTTCAATTCGATAGATCGGAGTGGTCAGGAGGAGTTACTGACCGTGTTCCTGACCGTACGGTCCGAGCCCGCCGTGGTTACCGTTGGCCCTCTTATGACTGCCGTGGGAACTACCAGCCATCCCGTGACTGCTGCGGTCATCATCGGCTGTCCGGTGATCGCCGCGATTGTCCTCAGTGGTCTCTGAGGGCATTTCGTCGATGGTCACACCCATGTGCGATTCCATCCATTCAACGGTGTCTGGACCCATGTGGCTGGTTATTTGCATTTCCATCCAGTTCATCCAGTCGGCCTCGGTTCTGTCTTGCGCGGATGTATTTTGAGCAGGCGCTTCGTCACCATGTGCGCTGACGGCAGGGACGGCAATCGCGATTCCGACGACCGCGAGCGCCACGAGCAGCCAGCGTCCAGTCTTGAGGTCAGGCATTGTCTTTCGCCTCAGTTACTCCTACAGCGGCTCAGGGGTTAGCGATGTGGGCGTGAACACACATAGGAGAACGCTCGAGAGCGTGTATAGAGCAACCTAATCGTTTTGCTGGACTACTACCGTTCATCTCTGCTGAATTTTGCCATCCTCGAGACGCGGCTTTTCTAGAATTCGTATTGGATGATATAAATTTGGGATATTGAATTAGCATACGACAAAACTTCTCCTATCCGATGTGATTCTATCGAGGAATAAGTCGGAATATAAAGTTCCAATCTTGAGAGATATCTAAGGGGTAAGCAGATGATGCTAATCGTGAGTTTGGTGCAGTTCGTCGCTTGGATAGATTCGATACGTCCGTCCCTGCCGCTCGCGATACAATAGACCACGCTTCTCGAGCGCACTTACAGTTTGGCTTACCTTGCTCTTCGAAAAATCGGAGCGGTCCCGTAGCTCGATTTGGGTGACACCAGGAGAGGTAAGCACCGGTTTGAGGATACGGCGCTCGTCCTCCGGTAAGAGATCGAGAATACGTGCCTTGGGTTGTTCCTCCGGATCAATCGACTTGGTCGTCTGAACATCTGAGCAGGCCGATTCGTTCGGTCGCTCCTCAGAATCAGCCGACTCGTTTCGTTGCGATTTGACATCTGCCAGTTCCGCCGCTTCCGTATTCAGCGAATGACGGCTCTCATTCACCGGCCGGTCATTTACGTCAGTAGTGGGGAGAGTATCACGGACGGTGAGATAGAGCCCCACGACGATGGCTGAAATAAGGAATGTCCCGAGAATGTACCAGAGCGAACTCGTGCCGGGGCTGGTCCCCATCGATGTTCCCATCATCGATCCCATCATCTGGTTGTGGAGGCGGTTCTGTTGGTATGCCTGCCAACTAAGGGTACCTCCGATAAGTAGGATAGCTGTCGTTAGCAGTCCAACTATGCCGTCGGCTCGACGCCGGTTCATATGGTCCACCTCCAATTTAGGTTTCGTTTGTTCATATGCAGTTATTTGTTCGCAGCCTTTGTACCCGTTTTGATTATCTGGGACAAGACTATCTCGCGTCGTCAGGACACCTTCGTCACAGCTGGACGGACCCGTCGAACCTTACGCGGCAGCGTAATAGACTATAGGAATGTGCGCTATAGAATGGTCTCGGTGGTTAGCGATTCAGAAAAGAGCCACACACCTTTCACCTGTCGGGACATACGTTGTTGACGAGGATGACGTATGGACGACCCCAAAGACACGCCCGGCGACGAAGACCAGTCTGCCCATCACTCCAATCACGGCAATCATAACGGCGCTGAGGACGATTACGAGGCATCTTCTGCCGGACAGGAAGACCCTCCCGTTGAGCAATCGATACTCGAGGAAGAAGCTGAAGACGCCAACGAAGCCGAACAGAAGGTCGACAAGCAGCACGACCACGGCGGTGGAAGCGATGACCACGACGGTCACGGCGAAGGGGATGGCATGCACGAAGGCCACGAGCAGATGTTCCGCCGACGCTTTTTCGTCTCGACGCTGCTCTCCATACCGGTGCTCCTCTACAGCGAGACGCTCCGGGAGTGGCTCGGGTTCTCGGTTCCGGCGTTTCCCGGGAGCGAATGGATCAACCCGGTCTTCGCGGTGATCGTTTTCGCGTACGGTGGAGTACCGTTCTTAGAGATGGCCGTCCCGGAACTCGAGGGTCGAGCACCAGGTATGATGACGCTCATCTCGATGGCGATCACTGTTGCGTTCGTCTATAGCCTCGCGAGCGTCGTCGTTCCGACGGCGTCGACGTTCTTCTGGGAGTTAGTGACGCTCATCGATATCATGTTACTCGGCCACTGGATCGAGATGCGGAGCGTCCGCCGAGCGTCGAGCGCCCTCGACGAACTGGCGAGACTCCTCCCCGACACCGCCGAGCGTATCACCGACGAAGGAGACACTGAGGAGGTTCCGGTGAGCGAACTGGAGGAGGGTGATCTCGTACTCGTCCGTCCGGGAGCGAGCGTGCCCGCTGACGGCGTCGTCAAGGAGGGTGACTCCGACGTGAACGAGTCGATGATCACCGGCGAGTCCAGACCAGTGTCGAAGGACCTTGGTGACGAGGTGATCGGCGGAACGATTAATGGTGACGGAAGCCTCCGAGTCCAGATCAGTGCGACAGGTGATGAAACGACACTGGCAGGCATCATGCGTCTCGTCGAGGAGGCCCAACAGAGCAAATCCCGAACACAGATGCTCGCCGACAGGGCAGCAGGGTGGTTGTTCTATATTGCCCTTGCTGTGGCGATTGTGACCGCTATTGCGTGGACTATCGCCGTCTCGTTCAATGCCACAGTCATTGAACGAGTTGTAACTGTGTTGGTAATCGCTTGTCCACACGCACTCGGACTCGCTATTCCACTCGTCGTCGCCATCAATACTTCGCTTGCCGCACAGAACGGGATGCTGATTCGCGATCGAATCGCCATGGAACAGGCCCGGGAACTCGACACGATCATCTTCGACAAGACAGGGACTCTCACAAAAGGTGAACAAGGCATCGTCGACGTGGCGACCGTCAAGGATGTCGACGAAGACGAGGCACTGGCACTCGCCGCAGCTGTCGAGAGTGATTCAGAACACATGATCGCGCAGGCAGTTCGTGAAGCCGCAACCGAGCAGAATATAGAGACTCCAACTGCCACGGACTTCGAGGCACTCAAGGGCCGTGGGGTTCGTGCAATCGTCGACGGTGAGACGATTCACGTCGGCGGCCCGAATCTTCTGTCGGCTCTCGACGCCGACGTCCCATCTGAACTGACGGCGTTCGCAGAACAGGCCGGTGAAAACGCCCAAACAGTCGTCTACCTCGTCCGAGACGGAGAACTCGTCGCAGCGTTCGCCCTCGCGGACGTCATCCGTGAACAGAGCTACCAAGTCGTCGATGCGCTTCACGAACTCGGTATCGAGGTGGCGATGCTGACCGGGGACAGCAAGGACGTTGCCGATGCCGTCGCCGCTGACCTCGGTATCGATACCGTCTTCGCCGAAGTGCTCCCCGAAGACAAGGATAAGAAGGTGACTGAACTCCAGGAACAGGGCAAACTCGTAGCAATGGTTGGTGATGGCGTCAACGATGCACCTGCGCTGACGCGTGCAGACATCGGAATTGCGATCGGAAGCGGGACGGACGTTGCCGTGCAGTCGGCGGACATCATCCTCGTCCAAAACAACCCGATGGACGTTATTCGTCTTGTCAAACTGAGCAAAGCAAGCTACCGGAAAATGCAAGAGAACCTCGTGTGGGCTGCCGGTTACAACGTATTCGCACTGCCGCTCGCAGCAGGTATCCTCGCCCCGATTGGTATCCTTCTCTCGCCTGCGGTCGGCGCCTTGCTCATGTCGCTCAGTACGGTGATCGTCGCGATCAATGCACAGTTCCTCCGCCGAACTGATCTTGATTTCCCGAGTTTACCGGGTGTTTCTGCGCCTCGTGAAGCGCAACCGGCAGACTAGACGCCGTATCGCTGTTTTCACATCTGATTCAAAAGTTCACATTCGCTCATTCGTGCAAGATTGGGGACGGATCCGACTCACTCTATAAAGAGGCTCATATAGTAGCTACTGTTAGGATTCGATTGGTTCGAAATATACGTGAAAAGCGAGTTTTTGCAGTGAGGTGTCTTAGTTACGATCAGCGTTGTTACGACGGGCAAGTTTTGCCCGGTGCGTCTCGAACTCTTCGTCGTTGATTTCGCCGCGGGCGTACCGTTCTCGGAGCGCCGCCACTGCAGTATCAGTCCCTTGCTGAGGCTCTCGACGGCTCGTCAGGAAGTAGACGAGCGCGATCGGGAGTGCAACGAGGAGAAGCATCCAGAGGACGCCCCAGAGGCCCATCCATCCGAACCCGGTCATCCAGCCATCTCCCCACATGTTGCCGCCACCCCACATGTGGCCGCCACTGACCGGGTCGGCGAGGGCTGTCCCAGTCGTGGTTGCGACGGACGTCGTAGCGGTAGTGATGAGTACTACGATTCTGGTTCGGAGTTGCTGGAGTAGAGTCATGTGGAGTTCACCCTTCTATCTACTACTACGACGAGTAGTATATTATATCGAATTGCTCGTTCTCATCGAGCGAGAATGGTATTTCGACTCACTTCGTCTATAATCCCATCGTCGATAACGGAGGGAGAACGACGGCTGTGATTGTGCCTTAAACACTATACCAATGGCGGACGAATTGAGAGAGTGGCTATGGAGTACACGATGACTCGCCGCGTTGACGGACCGTTCCAGGACGTCGTCGATTCCGTCGTTGAGGCACTAGAAGAAGAGGGGTTCGGCGTCCTAAGTGACATCAATCTACAGGCGAAACTGGAGGAGAAACTCGATCTCGAAGGCTATCCGGAGTATCGCATCCTCGGCGCGTGCAATCCACCGCTGGCAGAGCAGGGGTTGGACGCCGAACGCGACCTCGGTGCGCTTCTGCCGTGTAACGTCGTCGTCTACGAGGCCGACGACGGCGACGTGGTCATCAGCGCGGTCGAACCGCAGACGTTGCTCAGCGTCGTCGACAATCCGAATCTGGATGACATCGCCGGAGACGTTCACGATCGCTTCGACCGCGTGCTTGACGACGTCGCCGCCGAGTACTGACGTAAGCCTTTCCTACCGCTCACTCCTTCTCCGAAGTCTAAGAGTGGCCGACGAATGTCTGGGCCTCGTCCTCGTCGATCCGTCTCCGACGAACCGACTACCAGTGAGATACCGACGTGCACAGAACGGCGAAAACGGCGAAGAAACGCCGTCTGACCGCGGTTCTGTACCCACGTATCCGTGTGCGAGTGTGGCCGTATCCTTCTACCGCTGCGAAAAAATGTCGCTGCCAAGCACGCTCGACGACTACCGCTTGACGGTGTACCCGGCGTCTTCGATTATCTGTGCGACGGCGTCGTCGTCCGGATTCCCTTCGACCGTGACGCGGTTGGACTCGTTGTCGGCACTGGCGCTTTCGACGTTCGCCATCTCTTCAAGTGCTGATTCGACCGTCTGCTCGCAGCCGCCACAACTCATTCCTTCGACGGTTAGTTCACTCGTCATACGGTAGGTATTAGGGACAATCACTTTTTGCCGTTTCGCCTTTGATTATGTGGGCTATGAGCAAATGAATTCCAGATTCCGAAAGCGACCCTCCGGTTCTTCAGCCGTCGAGAAAACCCATAACATTTTATTTAGGCCACAATCAGTCTTCACCGTGTGTGAGGATAGCCGTCCACTCGAACTCCTCGCCCTTTTAGGAGATGAACACGTGCAAATTGTGCTTTCTGCCGCGAGCGAACGACCACGGTCTGCAGACGAACTGAGTGATGCCTGTGGAGTCTCATTACCGACCGTCTATCGACGGATCGAAGCTATGGTAACGCACGACCTTCTCACCGAACGGAACGAGATCGACTCTGATGGCAACCACTATAAGACGTACGAGGCGGCGCTCGAACGCGCTACCGTTCGTTTAGATGATGGTGAATTTGTCGTCGATGTCGATACTGTTGAACAAGATGACGCACCGGATCGATTCATGCAGATGTGGAGCGATATTCGGGAGGACGATTCGTGATACATATCGGACTCGTCATCGCTAAGATCGTCGTCGTAGTAATTGGTTTGCTTATTGCACGCCAGAGTTACCGCGCCTATCTTCGCTACGAGAACCGTCCAATGTTGTACCTCGCGATTGGCTTCGCGATTATCAGTGTCGGCGCGGTTATCGAGGCCGTCCTCTACGAAGTCATGAATCTCTCTATTTTCTACGCTGGGATGATACAGACTACTATCGTTGCCATCGGAATGGTGGCCATCCTCTATTCACTGTACGGTCGACAGCCATAACCATCCCACTCTCACAATGCTTGTCGTAGTGTTTATGACGGCTCAAATTGAAGTGTACAATATACCCATTACTGTACTTTATAAGTATCCAGCTCATACGACGACCAATGACCGATCGGCATATCTCACGACGTGCTCTCCTCCATAGTCTCGGAACTGTCGGAATCGGGAGTCTCGCCGGCTGTGCCTCCAACTCCAGCTCACAACCAGACAGCAACGAAAACTCAGCTGCCTCACGAACAACTGTTTCAGGGCAGGCAAACACACGAAAGACGCTGACAGCGACTTCCGGGAAGGTGTCGCCAGCCGATACGTCGGCGCGAAACTGGCTGTACGATGGTGCGTTTCCCGGTGAGGAACTTCGCGTCGGCGAAGGCGACGTCGTCCGCGTCGACCTACAGAACCGCCTCTCGGCGGGGACGACGATACACTGGCACGGCCTCCCCGTCGTGAATCAGATGGACGGCGTTCCGGGGGTGACTCAGAAGCCAGTCCAGCCCGACGAGACGTTCACGTACAAGTTCCGGGCCGAACCGCCGGGGACGTACTTCTATCACAGCCACGTCGGTCTCCAACTCGACCGTGGACTGTACGCACCGCTCATAATAGAGGAAGAATCGCCGCACGTCGAGTACGACCGCGAGTACACGCTCCTGTTCGACGACTATCTGACCCAACCGCCCGAACCGCTCGGCGATTCGTCGAACGGTGGTGGCGGCGGTGGTATGGGAGGCATGGGCGGCGGTGGTGGAATGGGCGGTGGTGGTATGGGCGGCGGGGGACCCGGTGGCGGAGGACGTGGCGGTGGGATGGGCAACGGCGGAATGATGGGCGACCGACGCCCACCGTATGCAGGCCTGCTCGTGAACGGTCGTCTTCCGACGGACCCGGCCACGTTCGACGTGAAGCAGGGTGAGCGCGTCCGCCTGCGCTTTATCAACGCGAGCAGCGCGACGGCGTTCCGGGTCGGCGTCGCCGGACACGAACTGACGATTTCACACGCTGACGGGCGTCCGGTCGACCCCGTGACCGTCGACTCGTTCGTCTTTGGCGCCGGCGAGCGGTACGACGCCGTCGTGGAAGTGACTAACTCGGGTGCGTGGGAGATTCGAGGGCAGGCGCTCGATGCGAACGAACGCCCGGCCCGTGCCGTGCTTCAGTCCGGTGACGCGTCGGCGTCGCCGACGCAGCTCGACTCGTGGGGTCGAACGCTCGAATACAGCGATTTGCACGCAAAGCGGATTCCGGAAAAACTTCGTGGGAGTCCGGACCGAACGTTCGACTTGACGCTGTCGCCTGCGATGGGTGGATCGTACGGCTGGCTCATCGACGGACAGGCGTATCCGGACGCCGATCCGCTGCAGATTCGTGAGGGTGAGCACGTGCGTGTCCGGATGACGAACCGGAGTCCGGTGCTCCACCCGATGCACCTGCACGGGCACTTCTTCCGGGTCGGTGACGCGATGAAGGACACGGTCGTCGTACCGGGTCACATGGGGACGGTGACGTTCGACTTCCTGGCGGACAACCCCGGCGACTGGCTGTTCCACTGCCACAACCTCTACCACCTGGAGTCGGGCATGGCGCGCGTCGTCGAGTACGTCTGACATCACCATCTCGGGGAGGATGATTCGAGCAGGTGGTTTCTCGATGGTGGCTGCTGTTGCAGACCATTCTGTGAACTAGTCGATGCGATGTCTTCGCTCTCGTCTCGAAAAAGGGCGTGTCTACGTTGGGTTGCCGATCGATGCACGATGTGATGACTGTTCTCGGCGTACAGCAGCCTCATACAGCGGTGCGATTCCGAGTGGGAACGTGAGAATTCCGAAAATGACGAGAGCGTACCATCCGATCGTCTTCTTTGCTGGCGTAGCGGCTACCAGAAGTCCCAGAATAGCAGTCCCGATCGTGATATAGCTCCACGAGAGGGTGTATGTCTGGCAGTAGAAATAGCAGACTGCTGTCACTGCAGGTTCCCATGCCGTCGGGTCGGGCTGTGGGAAGATGAATCGACAGTAGAGGTGAAAGGCGAGGGCGTAGATGGCGGGTACAAGGATGAACATGAGTGCACGCCCTTGTTTGGATCCGAGGGCGTAGCGATCGGCTATCAAGATCAGGACGAATGGAAAGGTAAACTCCCAGAGCCAGAGTCCGAGCGTGAGAGAGACGGGGTAGTGACCGAGACGAGGCTGGGAGGGAAGTACCGTTGTTGGGAGTGTGGCCCATTCGTAGTACGGAAACGGCTGTATATTCGTGAGGAAGGCGAGCAGGATAAGTCCGACCGCGACACCGAAGCCTCCGGTTCCGACCCGTGCGAGACGCGCCATCCAAGGCGATACCGGTGACCTGGACGCTCGCTCGGTCTGCTGAAGACGTGTGAGCAGTCCCGCCATCCGTCTTTTGTCGGTACGGTGTCGACTGTTATATGCTTTGAGATCAGAAATGCGTGTTAGCAGCTACAGGGTAGTTTGATCACGATCTTCTCTTTCTCTCCCATGTACTACATAGTATATAATGTTTCTGTACTACTTAAAATATTCTGCCGATTAAATCCAGTGAAAACACTCCGGACACTTTTGGCTCCGATCGAAGTATGTTGGAACGAACAATGGCACGGAAGAAACCACCGCACCGACGAACCGTATTGAAAGTCGCAGGCGTTGCAACTCTATCTGCGATCGGCGTAACGGGTGTTGGCGCGAACGATGGCGAGACGACAACGACCACTCACAACGATAGCCACGGACATGGTTCCACCGAAACGAGCCATCGTAACACGACGGCAGCGACTACCCACAGCGAAAGTCACGGACACGGTACTACTGAAACAGGCCATCATACCGAGACCACAACCATGAGTGGTCACGGCCACGGGTCCGGTCAGACCACGGACAATGGTCACTCGAAAACGACCGAACGTGAACAAGAATCAGGCCATGGCCACAACGACGGGCATGGCGGTGGGAGTGGCCAGGGACATAGTGGCGGGATTAGTGAGCCGACGGCTCACGCGACAGTGGCCATGAACACCAATGGAAGTATTCTGGACGTACTCACCGGGGGGATGAGCCTCTCAAAGTACTTCACCAAGAATCGAAACCACTTCCATCCGCACATTGTCCACGTAAAGAAGGGTGGGACGGTGACGTGGAAAGACGAGTCCGGCCGCCATGCCGTTGTCGCGTACCATCCATCGAATCACGGGAAGCCGAATCGGATTCCAAAACGTGCGAAACCGTGGGACAGTGGTGCACTGACAGGCGGCGAATTCTCACATACGTTTGATGTCGAAGGCGTCTACGACTATTATTGTCCACCACACGAACCGATGGGAATGATCGGAAGCGTCGTCGTCGGGAATCCCGACGTATCGAACCAACCAGGGTTGCAACCACCGTCGCGGTCGCTTCCATCGCGTGCTCAGACGAAACTGGCGGACCTCAACGAGCAAACGAGAACGGCACTCAAAAGTACAGGAGGGCCCCGATGACGACGACCGAGCAGGTTCTCTCTCGAGGGAACGGTATCGGCACGGTGCAGGGTATCGCACTTGTTCTTACCGTTATCACTGGGTCGATTCACATATACAAGGGACTAGGGTACGGCGGCATCCCACTTCTCCTTGCGGGCGCTGGTTTCTTCGGTGGCGTCGCGTTGTTCGCACTCGATGTACAGCGGCGCTGGCTGTACGCACTGGGCGTTCCGTACACCATCGCACAGATCATTCTCTGGTTCGAGATGGGACTGCCGTACCTTCGACTCGGTCTGTTCGACAAGGCCGTACAGACGCTGTTAGTAGTCATTCTAACGTTTCTCTTGATAACAGAATAGCCTCGCAAATAGAAATCTGGTCGAGACGTCGTTTCTACTCCTGAGACGGAGTGCGGTTTGACGCTACCGTTCTGACTGGAGTTGTTCGCGACGGGACTCGAATTCTTCTTCGGAGATGTCGCCACGGGCGTAGGCCATACGTAGTTCTTCGAGTGCAGCATCATTGCCGGAATTCTCTCCAGTGAGTGCTCGATAGAGGACGTACCCAAAACCGAGAACGAACAGCAACGGGACAAGCATCATTCCCCAGCCCCAGACTGATATTTGTCCTCCATATCCGGGTCCCATCATCCAGCCACCCATTATCGGGAATGCGAAGACCATCATTAGCATCGGTGCGAGCAGGATGATCGCGAGTATCACAACGATGAGCCGCAACCATGAATCGTTCTGGCTTGCTGTGGTCATGGAGAAGACTACCACTGCCAAGCAGAAAGCAGTATCGACTATCTTTGATCTGCTCAAGAGCATTGGAAAAGGGTACTTGGTTGCGGTCCAATCTATCCCATCTGTATAAATAGGAATATATAATATATAATTATTTTATATGCATTCTCTCAGGCATCGTCTCACTGACGATCTGACTGATAGGTTAAATTCCGAATACCAAAGGAGATGATGACGACACTCATGACCAATGCGGTTCCAAAAAGGAGAACGATACTGAGGACATGAAGGGAAAAGACGCCGTACGTGTGGCTAACTACTTTACTCGCTACCGCGAGGCTATCGACTAACAAGATCAGTGCGAAGTATTCCTTGAACTTTGCCGCAACGATGTACTCCGTCAACCGCGAGCCAAGCGATGCCCCGAGGACGCTACCACCGAGCAGGGGGAGAACGACCGAGAGATGAACTGCGTCTGCCCGCGCATAGAGGAACGCCCCGTAGCCGCTCGAAACCGCAATTTGGAAGATATCGGTTCCGACCGCGATCGTCTCGGGCAGTGTCAGTCCATACATCAGGCTTGGTAGGACGAGAAAGCCGCCGCCGACGCCAAGAAGGCCAGCCAGGATTCCCGTCGCAAAAGCGATTCCTATCACCACCCACATTGACGCAGTGACACCGCCACTGAACGACAGCATCGGCGGGATTCGAATAGCGCCCATCCGTCGTAACGGGGTCGCGTCGACCACGTCGTCGTCTTCGGGAGTAACCGTACGGGCGTCTCGTAACACGAATAGTCCAACTGCCGCCAGCAACCCGACGTACGCGACGCTAATCACGAAGTTCGCGAGTCCAATATCGGAGAGTTCGAAGAGGAGTCGTTTCCCGACTCCCAATCCTGTCGCCATACCGACGATGAGGATAACTCCCAGTTTGTAGTCGATATGGCCTAGGCGACGATGAGTGACAACGGCGGTCACCGACGTTCCGAAGACGAATACTAGCCCAGAGCCGACTGCTGCTTCGACAGGATGGCCGAGCACGAGTAGCGCTGGTGTGACGAAGAAGCTCCCGCCGAGGCCAAAGAATCCGAAGAGGATGCCAACTGCGAAGCCGAATACAACGAAAAACAGCACACCCGGATTGAACGACCAGAGACTCATTCCCCCCATAGTACTCGTAATGCAAGAACGCGCGTGAGAGTCTTTACTCTTGCTCAGGTGAGTCGGCCAGGCTTATCTATCGTACACGCAACTCAAGCACTCTGTACTTTCGAACTGGGATTGAACGTCCCTTCAGCGAACCCTGAGCTAGTCCATGGCGTATCGAAAACGTCAGATACAGCATTGCAGCCACGATAATACGTGGATAACTCACCTTAATTTGGGGGTGACTCGGAATGGATGACTTCTGCGAGGCTATCAAGTTGCGCAGAGACATGGGTGCACTCCCCTGCGAGGTGAAGGACGAGGTCGTCGAACGCGACAATGCCGACGAGGTGATCGTCCTCGAGAACTGGTATGCGGCGGGCGTGAGCATCGTTCATCGCCCGTAAGATTCGCTGGATTTTCGCGTCCGCCTCGACTGAGATGGGATCCGTCGTCATCACATCCCGTGCAGTGAGCGTGTCCAGATCGACATCTTCTCGGGCAAGACTTGACGAGCCGGCCTCGGCGACGACTTTGACGGCTATATCTCGATCTGTAACGATACCGACGACCTCGTCATCTTCCATTACGAGGACGCTACCAACGGTTTGGTCGAGCATCGTCTGGCCAGTTTCAGTAATCGACGCGTCCGGAGTGACACTGACCACCTCTGTCTGAGCAAGCTTCCGAGCAGTCATCCCTAGGTCAGTTCGTTCGGAGGCCATAGCAACGGCCGTACTACGCCAGTATATAAAAACATCTGCCTCAATTTGAATGACATAATTCGGATTCCAACCAAGGACTTGTACCGTGATAATAGAGGACTATCGAATCTCGGACCGATTCTCGCCACGGTTTCCCTCCTGCTTTATCAGACGAGAAGCATTGAACGAATATCTTTTTCACTCACACTGCTCACAGGCTATTAAGCGAATATCATGGAGCCTGATCCGAGGCGTATTTCATACCGATACATTGGTTTGTTCCACCTGCTAAATTCGATGGCGACGATCTATGAATAACTGCTACTCAGTTGTTATCGTGCGAAAGTGTGGGAAAAGACATAGCCCTCTTGCGCTCATAATGAGAGACATCCCATGACGAATTTACAAGGGGGTGCACTGGAGAGACCGGCGGTCGCAGTGCTGGGTGGCGCGGTTGCGGGTCTTGCGGCTGCAGAACGCTTTCGAGAGTTTGCAGACGTAACTCTGTTTGAGCGCCAATCCTACGACGATAAACGAGTTAACTGCGGGGAGGCCATCAACGAAGCGTCCCTCGTTCCCCTTGAGGAGACGGCCGAGAACGGGTTTTTGGATCGCGTCAAGCAGTTCAATCTCGAAATCTATGCCACCACAGACCGCGGGAGCGAGGCACCTATTACTGAATCGACTATCGACGTCGGGTGCGGTTATATCACTGATAGGAACGTCATCGAGCGTCGATGGGCCGAGCGACTAGCCAACGGCGAGGAGGGTCCCGCAGTCGATGTCCGTGACAACGTCAATATCTCGATCGAACGGTATTGGGACTTCGTCAAAGCGTATGACTACGTGGTCGATGCAACGGGCTACCCGTCGCTCACGACCAAGGCAGCAAACCAAACCAACAATTACACCGGCAGTATGTTCGCCCTCAACGCTGACGTTAGAGGCGACTTTTCTGCGTCTCTCCATCGTCCCCGAATCGTTTTCGAGGGGTACGTAGGATACTGGTGGTGCTTTCCAAAAACGGAAACTCGTGCGAACGTCGGAATCGGATGGGCTGGTGATGAGCGTCCCGATAATTATGTAGAAGCCTTCTGGAACGCTTGCGACCGAGCGAACGCTCCACGACCTGACCGTAAGGATATCAACGCAGATACGATTCCGCAAGGTCCGAATCTCGATCCCCAACTCACCTATCCCGAACAGGGTGTGTTCCTCGTCGGTGATGCCGCCGGCATCGCCAATCGGTACCAAGGCGAGGGCATTTGTCAAGCGATCCGTTCGTCATATTTCCTTGCAAGATTGGTCCAGGAGGACCACGAACACGAGTATCCACAGCGGCTGTATGAACAGATGAAGTCGGAGTACCGTCTAGCAACGTTGATGCGAGGCGTTCTAGAGGAAACCGATGACGTCCAGCTAGTTGCTCAAGTTGCAGCGGCAGTCGATGGTCTGACTGTCGATGTCGTGACTCGACATCCATGGCGAGTCTATCAGCGCATTCTTCAGCGACCGAGATTACTCACTCGTCTCGTTACCACGCCCGGGATTCGACGACGATTGGCCGAATCGTACACTAATCGATGGGAGTACGACGGCACGGGAAGTTAATAGTCGTGATACTCAATATACGACAGCAATTTAGCGCAGGGACACTACTTATAGACATTGAGCCTTATTATCTGAGGCGCTGCTCCCACAGGCTATGTGGGCCAATTCAGTCATTTCCTGCAAAATATGGCGTTAAAAACCGAACCTTGGCTAATGCATTAGTAGTCCCACTCCCCAAGAGATAAGCTGCTTGCGCCTATTACAGATATAGTGTTGTAATGTAAGCTGTGGGTGTTATAAAGAACGGATCTTAGCCCCCGCATAGTAAGAAGGTGTATATGTGATGAACCTCTCCGATGTGTGTTGTCAAACGAGATGACGAACACGACGTGAAAATATGATCCACTGCTTAGAACGCTGTCTCGATACCCGACTCGGTGGGGAGTTACGCCCTAGCTTTCTTGATCCGCCACGTCGTACTCTTCGATCGACCCCACTGTTCGATCGATACCTCTCCTAATTCGTCCTGTAACTGTCGAAGATACTGTGCGACAGCCTTCGGCGAGGAGTCGAGCTCACTCGCGATTTCGCGGGCTCGAAGATAGGTCGGTTCAGCATCGGCCGTCGTAACAATGTACTCACGAACCGCTTGACGAGTGATATCAGACATACTGGAGGATTAGCGAATCCAGCCCAAGAGTTTGTAGTCGTGATCGGGCGTGTATTTGCGGAACAGCAGACTGTTCGTGAGGACTGACACGCTAGAGAACGCCATCGCGCCGGCCGCGAGCACGGGTTGCAGCAGTCCAAGCGACGCCAGCGGAATCATCGCCGTGTTGTAGCCCAGTGCCCAGACGAGGTTCTGCTTGATCTTCGAGAGCGTGGCATCCGAGATACGGATGGCTTTTACCACGTCGAGCGGATCGTCGCGCATCAGCGTCACGTCGGCTGCTTCAATCGCAACGTCAGTTCCCGAGCCGATGGCCGTGCCGACGTACGCGACGGCGAGGGCGGGCGCGTCATTGACGCCGTCACCCACCATCATCGCCTTACGTCCTTCGTCCTGAATAGCCTCGACGGCGTCGGACTTGTCCTCCGGGAGGACCTCCGCGCGGACGTTCTCCGGGTCGATGCCGACCTGCTCGGCGACGGCGCGGGCGGTTCGCTCGTTGTCGCCCGTGATCATCATCACGTCGACTCGGCGCTCCTGCAGTTGGCGCACGGCGTCCTTCGCGCTCTCTTTGATCGTGTCGGCATCGGCGACGACGCCGACCAGTTCACCCTCGTAGGCGACCAGCATCGCGGTCTTGCCCTCGTTTTCGAGCCGTTCCATCGTTTCCTCAGCGGGATCAGCGTTGATCCCGTTGTCACGCAGCAGTTTGCGATTCCCGACCAGCACCTCGCTGTTTTCGATCGTCGCCTGAATTCCGTGGCCGGGGACGTTCTCGAAGTCATTGGGATCGATCACGTCGATTCCGCGTTCCTCGGCGCCCTCGACGATCGCACGGGCAAGTGGATGCTCGCTTCCGCTCTCGGCGGAAGCCGCAAGTTGGAGAACGTCGTCCTCGGAGAGGAAGTCCTGAGTGACGGGTCGTCCACTGTCCACTGTACTGTCTACCGTCGCGTCACCGCCGTCCGCGACCGGTTGGTCCTCGTCGTTGAAGACGACGACGTCCGTCAGCTCCATCGCTCCTTCGGTGAGCGTCCCCGTCTTGTCGAAGACGACCGTGTCGACGTCCTTGGCTCGTTCCAGGACGTCACCGCCCTTGAACAATACGCCGTTCTGTGCGCCGATCGTGGTTCCGACCATCGTTGCCGCGGGTGTCGCGAGTCCCAGTGCACAGGGACAGGCGATGAGTACGGCCGAGGCGAAGACGATGACGGAGAACTCGAAGACCGAAACCGTCCCTCCGGCGACGGTCGGCCCGCCGACGACGAGTCCCCACGACGGTAGCCACTCGACGAATCCCGCGAGCGTCTCGGGGAAGAGGAACCAGACGACACCCCAGAAGAGAGCGTTGCCGATGACGGCGGGCACGAAGTACGCAGAGATGCGGTCGGCGAGGTTTTGTATGTCCGGCTGGCGGGACTGGGCCTCCTTGACCGTCTGGACGATCTGCTGGAGCGCCGTGTCCTCACCCACCTTCGTCGCCTCGACGACGAGCACGCCGTTCTCGTTGATCGTGGAACCTACGACCTCGTCGCCCCCCTCCTTCTCGACGGGGACGGACTCACCGGTGACCATCGATTCGTCGACCGCGCTCTGGCCGTCGACGACGACCCCGTCGGTCGGGATTTTTTCGCCCGGACGCACCTTCATCCGGTCGCCGGTCTCGACGTCTTCGAGCGGGACTTCTTCCTCGGTCCCGTCCTCGTCGACGACCGTGGCCGTCTCGGCTTCCATTTCGAGGAGCTTTCGCAGTGCTTCGCCGGCCTGTCCCTTCGAACGGGCTTCGAGGTAGTTCCCGAGCGTGATGAACACGAGGATGAGCGCCGCGGTGTCGAAGTAGAGACCGCCGGCGATCAGTCCCCCGAGCACGGCGACGGAGTAGAGATACGCCGTGGACGACCCCAGCGCGATGAGAACGTCCATGTTGGCGCGCTTGTTCTTGACGAGCGCCGTGTACGAGTTCTTGTAGAACTCCCAGCCGAGGATGACCTGTACCGGGGTCGCGAGCAGGAACTCGACCCATCCGAACTCGATTCCGAAGACCGTTTCAGGGACGACTCCGCCGCCGAGAAGGAACTTTTCGGCGAGGAAGAAGAGAAGTGGGGCCGAGAGCGCTGCGCCGAACAGCGTTAGCCTGAATTGGTGGCGGATTTCGGCTTGCCGAGCGGCGTCGCGGGCGTCTTCGCCGGATTCGTTGCCCACATCCTCACGCACAGGCGTGTAGCCTGCGCTCTCGATTGCCTCGTAGAGCGCACTGAGCGACGTATCTGCGGGGTTGTATGTCACCTGTGCTTCGTCGGTCGCGTAGTTCACCTCCGCGTCGACGACGCCCGGTGTATCCCGCAGCGCGCTTTTGTTCGTCTCTGCACAGTTGGCACACGTCATGTCCGTGATGCCGATGCTCACCGTTTCCGATACTGCACCGTATCCAGACTCGTCGATCGTCTCGTAGATCTCCTGGAGCGTCACCTCGTCGGGATCGTATTCGACCGATCCCTCGTCGGTGGCGAAGTTGATGTTCGCCTCTGAGACGCCGTCGAGACGTTCCACGGAGTCCTGTACCGTCGACGAGCAGTTGGCACAGGACATCCCCGTGATGTCGAGATGGGCTGTTCGTGTCGTCATATCTGTTTTCTAGTACAGGCTCCACTCTTAGGCAGTTTTCCCCTTTCAGAGTGGCGTTCGATACAGTGGCACTGTCTAGTTTAGCTCCTCCTCGACGGGCGTTCGGTTGTTGAGCGATTGATGCGGTCTCTGACGGTTATAGTAATGCACAAACTGTTCAAGCCACCGCTGGACGCTCGGCCGACTGCCCACCCAGGACGTATGGAAGCGGTCGATCCGCTGTTTGAGCGTGTGAAACCACTTTTCGATCAGGTTTCGCTCTGTGTAGTCGAGCCGACCGCTCAACCCAATTCGAAAGAGGGCAGTCCGATAGCCGTAGCCATCAACGAGAAACACGGCGTCCGAGAGATCGTGTTTCTCGGCCAATCTAGACAGAAACGATACAGTCTAAATCTTGGATTCTAAACCCTGACAACGAGGACTAATTCTTTGGTTCCCCTATCTGGGTCTCTCCAGGCGGAGTGAAAAATATGATACCGTTAATTATCGCACTCGATCTTATTTCGACCATATATACTGGAAACAATACTGGACTGTTAGCAAGTATCACGAAAAAGTACCAGGTGGTAACTAAGACTACAGCATGAGTGAGACAGAAACTACGACCGAAACGGAACCGCAGAGTATCAGTCGAAGCATCAAATGAATGGCTGGGACTAACGGCCTGCTCGGACTCTAGCTAGTCATCGTCCCCTTTCTCTGGTCGGCTCCAAGCGTCGACGTGTGGAACGACGTGATCGTGGGGCTGTCGATTGCTACTATCGCGGGCTACAACTACTTCCGGGAAGCCAACGGGCGCCCCGCTAGCCGTGCGAGCGCTGCGACGAATACGGTGCTTGGACTGTGGTTGATCGCCGCCCCATTCGTCTTCGGCATCGACGGTACGCTCCTCTGGAACGACGTGATCGTCGGAAGTATGATTACGCTGTTTGCCGGGTATAACTGGGGAGCCAGCGACCTCCCCGGAACCGGTAGTCCGTCGAGCGCCTAATTACTTCTCGTCGAGGGAATGAACTACGTCGGGGCGTGACCCCGCTTCCTCGTGATTTGGCCTCCCGTCTCCTGCTTGCCTCAACCCGCTGGTTTCGAACGGCAGACGATGAGGTAAGTCGCCCCACGAGGCTAAACACTCGCTCTCCTGCTTCATCTGAGGTGCCTTGAGGACAGACACATGCCTTTCCACGTCGAACAGTTGCTTCTGATCATCTCTTATATATTATTACTTATACCATTGAATCCGTGGTTTCTGGACTTCGGATGGGGCAGTATCGTTAAGTACGATTCTCTCGTCATCCTTGCTGTCCTCTTGGGTGGGGATAGAAATGAGACTACCAACGACACTGAGACAGTGGATGGTACTTGCGACGGTCGGGCTGATCGTTGCGAGTTCCGGTATTGCTACCGCTGGAGCTGCCACGAACATCGCAGAAGCAGACCAGCAACAAAATACAGAGCCACAGGTTGCTTTCCAGGATCAGACAGTCAACGGAACGACCGTGACTGTCGCATCTGCAACACTACCGAATGGGGGGTTCATCCTCATTCACAACGAGAGCGGCGCTGTCATCGGGCAGTCGAACTATCTCGAACCAGGGACACACAAGAACGTCGAGATTGAGCTGGCTCCCAACACGGTATCTCAGTATTCACAGATGCAGGAGATGATGCAGTTGCTGAACCAGACCCAGTCACAGGGAGCGATGATGGCGATGCGGGCCCAGCAGATGCCACACGAGGATATGCAGCAGCTCATGAATGAATCCCAGGGGCACCACATGGGCGGGATGATGAACCAGTCACAGATGGACCAGATGATGGCACTCATGCTTCAGCAGATGCAGAATCGTCAACAGATGCAGGCGTTGATGCAGGCGATGATGGCTAGTGGGCAACATCAAGCGCAGATGCAACAGATGGCACAACTGATGAATCAGACGAGCATGCGTGAACAACAGATGCTGATGCACGCCGCCGATGAATCGGCGGAACAAGGCCAGATGCGTCACATGATGCGTCAGCAGATGCACGACTACACGCAGATGCGCCAGTTGATGCAACAAATGCAGGCCCAGACCCAACAGCAGCGGTCACCACAGCCGCTGACGGCGATGCTCCACACCGACGCTAACGACGATCGGCAGCTCGAATTCCCAGGTACAGACAAGCCGTACACGCAGGACGGGAATCCAGTTACCGCAACCGCACGAGTGAGAACCTGACGTACCGTCTACAGATCAACGTCATGTATTTTGCAAGAGCGAGAGGGGCGACTGCAGCAGTCATTGATTCGCGACGATTACGTGACGTTTCGGTCAGTGATGTTCGTGACTCCGGGACGCGCCGACGTCCGAAATCTGCGGGTCTTTGCGCGAAAACTTCGAGGGGTCGCTCTCGAACGAGCGCTTGCACTCTTTCGAGCAGAAATAGTACGTTTCGTCACCGCGCGTGACGCTCGGACCACCGTCGTCAGTACGCATTCCGCACACGGGGTCGCGGTACTGGCCGGGTGCGCCGAGTCCTCGGCGATAGGCGTAGAAGAGGAACCCCGAGAGAGCGAACGCGACCAAATTGAGATAGAAGGTGTAATCGAGGTCGAAATACGTCTGTTCGGTGGCCGTCTCCCCGCCAGCGAGATTCGGCACGATACCGAGAGCGGTGAACAACTCTTCCATGAGAAAGCCGGTGAACGCCATCGTCACGAAGAACACGCCGAGGATGTACATCATCACGTGCCAGCCGTAGTATTTGCGGTAGACGTTCAGGACCGGAATCGTGATGAGATCGGCGTAGACGAACGCAATGACGCCGGCGAAGCTGATGCCGCCGCTCCAGAGGGCGACGGCGAACGGGACGTTCCCGATGCTGCCGACGAAACTGACGACGGCAATCGTCACGCCCATGACCGCGTTCTCGGCACTTACGAGTAAGCTGTCTCCTTGGAGAAAGAGCCGACTCCACACCCACTGGGGGACGAAGACGATGACGAATCCGGAGATGAGAAAGCCGGCGACGACGTCCTTCCAGATCATCGACCACTCCTTGCGGTACTGATTCCCGAGCTTATACCAGCCGCCCCACGTCAACAGTTCGTCGCGCCATCCCCCACTACTGGCAACTTCCTGCTGGTAGGTCTCCAGGCAGCCAGCAGAGCAGAATTTCACCGTCTCACCCCCGTCGGTGACGAGCGAGTACTCGTCTCTGCCCTCCATGCCGCAGGTTGGATCCTCAGTAATACCGTGTTCGTGGTCGCGCTGGTTGAGTTCTTCCCGCACTTCCTCGAAGAGCGACTCGGGAAGCGTTACGCGCACGATGAGCGCCATCACCGCGATGAGAATGAGACCCCCGAGGAGTTCCGCCACGAGAAACTCCCAGCCGAGGAGGAGCAAGATCATCAAGCCGAGTTCGACGATGAGGTTCGTTGAGGCGAACATGAACGCAAAAAAGTTGACTACGTGTGCCCCTTTCTTGAACAGTCCTTTAGCGATAGCGACGGCGCCGAAGCTACAGCCGCTACTGGCGGCACCAAAGATGGTCGCTCTTGCAAGTCCACTGAGGTTGTCGTTACCGAGAAGCCGTGCCATCCGTTCTTTTGAGACGTAGACCTGCACAAGGCTGGTGATCATGAGACCCATCGTAATCGCCCACGCGGCGGTCCACAGGAAACCGACTCCAATCCGTATCGATTCGAGAACACCGTCGATGAGAGTGGTTTCCATGTCTGGATCTTCGTCGGCATCCGTCTTGTGAATTACCCTTAAGAATATGGGGGATTTAGTCTGTTCGACCTATACTCCAGCATAGAATGCATAGTAGAAGTATCGAATATTATGAGTGGCCTTTCAGACTACTCCTCAGAGGCGACCGAAGACATTACGTCGTTTTCCTGCCTTCTTCATACAGTTGGTTCTAATCCGGAAATGCTCTCAGATGTGCAAGCCAGCTCCACGTTTTGCTTCGAGTAACCACACTTCGAATCGACACTGCAACGAGTACTTTCGATTATGAGCCGAAATTCGATTGAACCAGCATGACGAATGTTCACCCATGAGCACCACGACCACCAATCGGGGCGAATACGAAGCTGAGACGTCCCACGAATCGGTGAAACTCGACGCGCTGGCGTTCGCTGGAGCTGCAGCAATCGTTTCTTCCGTCATTATGTTTCTCCTCGGTGTATTCGGAGCGGTCGGCGTCTACGAGGGCGCGGTTAGAATGATGGAGCAGTGGCATCTCTTCTTCGAACCCACTGTCGTCGGAACCGTGGCGGGTATGATCGAGGCAGCTGTCATTAGCTTTGCTTTCATATACGCCTTCGCGTGGCTGTACAACGTATTCGCTCGCTAAAACGAAGAGCAGAGGCCATTCGATGTATATCACCGACAAAGCAGAGATCGTCATCGATGCTTCTCTCGAGGAGATATGGGAGTACGTGACCGACCCAGCTCACTGGACGGCGTCGAACCCCGAGGAACACTACGGCCTTGAATACGACACGCCAGACAACCGACCGCACGAGGGCGCAAGGTTTCACCAACGCGAGACGGTCGCCAGTATGTATGCCAACCTCTATGGCCAGTTCCCCTACGTTAACCGTCCGAATGTGGCGGTCTGGGTGGGGACGGCGTACTATCCCCTCCTCCGGGGGTTGGTCACCGTTCGGATTCCCGAAGGCGGCACTATTCGGCTTGAAGAGACCGACGACGGCACTCGAATGTCCCACACCGTGTGGATGGACTTCCCGAACTCCCAGCTAGGATACCTACTGAAGTGGCTATTCGAAAATGTCCTCGACGGGAGGGTGAAACTCTACGACCACACCGAGAAGGAACTCGTCTTCTTCAAAGAACAAATAGAATCGGTTACATCTCCGCCAGAGACGTCGATACGTTCGACAGTGAGGAAACTCAAACGAATAATGACCAACTCCTCGCGCACGCCGAGCGAGTAGGGATTTCGTTACGGCGTAACTATCTGTAAGATACGGCCCTCGTTCAGTTGTTCACCCGACTATTTGACGAATCTAAGCACGAGGTATCCCGAAAACTGGCGGCTATTTTATCATCGTCCGTGACAACGTGTTCTACCATGGTATCGGAGGAAGTCCAACTACGAAGTACGGTTGCGGGATTTACTGCGAGCGGGAAACTTCACACGCTGAGCGTCTGGTTCATCCTCGCGCTCAGGTTGATGATAGGACTCGCATTCTTTCAGAGCGGCTTCGATAAGGTCCTCGCAGGGAATTTCGACGCTGCGGGTTACTTGACTGGCGCAGTCCCGAACACCGGCAGTCCTGCCACCGACCTGTTCGTAGCGATGGGGAACACGCCGTGGTTTGTCGACTTCGTGAACGTCGCCGTCCCGTGGGGCGAACTCCTCATCGGGCTTGGACTCATCTTCGGCGCGTTCACCCGCCTCGCGGCGTTCTTCGGCGCGTTCATGATGCTCATGTTCTACTTCGGGAACTGGGACGTGGCTCACGGCTACATCAACGGAGACTTCGCGTACATGCTCGTGTTCCTCTCCGTTGCAGCGTTCGGTGCAGGCCGTATCCTCGGGTTGGACGCCTATCTCGAACGGTACGAGTTCGATGGGCGGCCGCTCGTAGAACGCTATCCGTGGGCGCGCTACCTGCTCGGCTGAAAAGCTGAACACGGTCATCGAACGACGAGTGCGCCGTCAAGGTTCATGTCGGAATGCCCGTATTCACAGTAGGTGAGACAGCTAAGCGTGTAATCGCTAGATATTAATATTAAATAAATTTATAAAGTAATTTTGTTTAGTGTTTCCTCCATCCGCGTAGGCGAGTCCTCGTGACTCGGCTTGGTCACGACGATATCTTCAATCGCGAGGAGATCAAGCCCCATTCCGAAGAAGTCCTTGAGCGCTTCCGTTGGTGTCGTCACGATCGGTTCGCCGTGATCGTTGAACGACGTGTTTAGCACGGCTGGGACGCCAGTACGGTCGTAGAACTCAGAGATGAGGCGGTGATAGCGAGGGTTCTGTTCGCGGCGGACGGTCTGGGGGCGAGTCGTCTGATCGCTTGGATGGAGAACCGCCGTAAGGTCGTCGCGCTGGTCCTCCGGCACCGAGGCGGTCGTAATCATAAATGGAGCCTCGTGGCTCGGGTCGAGATAGTCGTCCACCGTTGACGCGAGCATCGAGGGAGCGAACGGCCGCCATTCTTCGCGGTGCTTGACGAAGCGATTGACGCGGTCACGCGATTCCACCGACCGGGGATCAGCGAGGATGCTGCGATTGCCTAACGCGCGCGGTCCGAGTTCGAGTCGTCCATGGAACCAGCCAACGAGGTCACCTTCGGCGAGACGGTCGGCGACGTACGCTTCGAGATCGTCCGGTTCGGCGAAGGGAATCTTGTTCGTTTCGAGGAGATCTCGAACCTCGGCAGAGTCAAAGGACGGGCCGAGATAGACGTCCGTCATCTGTGGAACGGAGTCCGGATGCTGGGTGATCCAGCCCGCGCCGAGCGCGAGACCGGCGTCGTTGGCGACCGGTTGGACGAATACATCCTCAACGCCGTCCGCCTGCATCACGCGAGTGTTCATCTTGCAGTTGAGGACAACGCCGCCCGCGAGCCCGACATTCCCAGCGCCGATCTGTGGTGCATATGTTTCTGTGATATCGACGACTGTCTCCTCGAGCAGCTTCTGTGCCGTATATGCGAGATCCTTTTCCCACTGAGAGAACTCTCCCGGTGTTTCGACAGCGGGACGGTCGAAGAGCTCCTCCAGCGTAGCGACACCGTATCCCGTCCCCCATTGCTGGGTAAGGTCGGTGACATCGTAGTCGACACCGGTATCAATCACCTCACGGAGAGTTGACTCGATAGCTTCGTTTTCCTCGCCGTACGGAGCGAGCCCCATTACTTTTCCTTCGCCGTTGAACATCCGGTAGCCGAGATACTTGGTGATGACTGCGAAAAAGAGGCCGAGACTGTTCGGATGCTCGTAGGTACGAATACGGTCGAGGCCATCGGGATGGGCGTTCCAGATGACCGTCGAGTCGTACTCGCCTTTCGCGTCGATAGTGAGGACGAGCGCTTCGTCGAAGCCGGAGGGATGGAACGCACTCGCTGCATGGCAGGCGTGATGGGAGCGCGTTTCGACGGGCGGCACTGATGACCCCAACTCGGCGAGCCGGGATTCGACTTCCGCTGTCGGCCGGAATGTCGACCGGAATCGCGTCTTCAGTACCTCTTCGAGCGTTCCGATTTTCGAGGCCATGCCGTCGACGGAGAGGGCGTTCTGGACGTAGTGACGGAGTATCTTGTTGCTGAGCGTCGGACGATAGGGGAGGATGACCCGGTCAATGTCGTCGAGATCGAGATCGCGGTAGTCGAGACAGGCTCGGATGGCGCGCCGAGGGAACGTGTTGATAGCGTGTTTTTGCCGTGAAAGCCGTTCTTCTTCCACGGCATAAATGAGGTTGCCATCTTCGAACAGGGCCGCGCTTGGGTCGTGTTGGCCGTACAATCCAATTGCTGGTTTGAATGACAGTATATACGAGGACATGACTGGATCTCAGATGCAGCGGATAGCTCGAATGGTTTCGTGGCCGGCTGTGACGCTCTTAGCGGCTTGGTTTCGATACTCGTGAGTATCGGGAACGCCAAAATAACTCGCGTCTCTCATCAACTCGGGGTCGACGTACCGCTGATAAATAAATAAACGGGCGTGTTTTCACCATGTGTAATTACTACCGTGCATTTTCATAGAAACTATAAGGCAGAATCCAAAGTTTTCGCCGTATGGTCAACCGCCTCGGAGTCAAGCCCCGAGGCTTGTCAGTGGACTCCCGCTCTACCCGCGCAAGGCGGTCGGTCGGAAATGACCGTTCGCGTTCAACGTCCCTGACTTGAGGGCCAGTTGACTGGTGGCCCGTCCAGCACCAGACTTGAGCCAGTGCTGGACAAGACGCCACCCGATGTTCCGAGCGGCGTTATAGTCGGCGTGTAGCTCTTTTCCACACTTCAGACACTCGAACTCGTCACCGTCACGGTTGTCCTCGTGCGTGAACCCACACTCCGAGTGACTGCACCGCTGCGACGTGTAGGCAGGTGCGACATCATCAACCTCGATGCCGTGTTCTTCGGATTTGTATTCGACGTGGCGTTGGAGTTCCTTGAACGCCCACTGCTGGAACTTCGAGCCGTTCGAGATGCGCTCGCGGATGTGTTTCAGGTTCTCGAACGCAATCGCCGTACAATCGTTCTCAACGGCTTCACGAACGATGGCCTTCGAGACACGGTGTAAGTAGTCCGCGCTCCACCGAGCGAACCGTGACCCGATGCTCTTGATGGTGAGGTGGGCGGAACGAGTGCCTGTCTGCTGGAGGTTCCCGCGCCGACGCTCGTACTCGTCACGCTTGTGGTTGAGGTAGTCCGCATTGCCAAGGAACGCTCCCGTACTGGTGACGGCAAGGTAGCCATCCACGTTCAAATCGACGCCGAGAACCACTCCGTTCTCGGTCGATTCATCGCCAGAATCAGCAGGTTCGACTTCTTTCTCAACTGCGACGTGGAGGTAGTACGTGCCGTCACGCTTGTGGAGGGTGGCTTCCTTACGCTCCCAGTCGTCCGTCCAATACTCCGAGAAGGGCGTTCCCGCATCGTCTTCGGGTGTGACGAACTCGGCGGTCACGCGGTCGTCCACGGTGGCGAGGGTCACGTGGTCGTCGTGATAGGTGATGGTACGCCCGTTGTACACGACAACTGAGCCTCGGAACTCGGGTTTGCTGGCTTTCTTGCCGTCGTTGAGGATGCGGTCTTTGCAATTGCCGAGCGCGTCGGCGGCGAGGTTGCGGGCGGATTGGACGAGACTGGCTTGCAGACTGGTCTGCTCCCGAACAGCAGTGTAGGTTTGGTCGTGGAGCGTGTTTTTGGTGTCCTCGATTTCTGTGGGGTCGTCGCTCCATCCAGCGTCAGCGACGTACTGGGCCGCCTGTTGGAATTGCTCGAACGTCTCATCGAGGACGTTGTGAGCGTCCTCGGGAACGTCGAGCTTTATCTGGATGTTGCGGACGACCTCCATACTTTATTATTACCGTTGGTAATACTTGAAAGTATTTGTTCAAGGGGTGGGGAGTCGGCCTTGCCATCGCGTGTTGTTTGTGTCATCGAGTGTCGGCTTCCTCCCCGACCTCAAGGGTCGGGGTATCCGCCTCGCAATCTCTATGAACGGCGACAATCGAGAATCGATCTAGGCTGCGATGACAGATCTACTCCCGACCATTTTGAGCTTCTCTTACTTCGCTGCGGTCGACACTATCGATAGCGGTTGCGACCCTCTTCAGGGAACGCGTCGCCTCGTGGAATCATGGCCGTCTCGCAGTACGCATCTCCGTTCTCATAATCGACGCCCGGCTGGATGAACGGATACGGACCGTCAGCAGGCGTATTCTGTGCCCATCCGCCGTCGTCTGCCGTCTCAACCAATCCGGCCACCTCGTAGTCGACTGGCGAATGGTCTGTTAGATACTCGGCGATGACGTCCACTGGAATCGTCCCCTCGTCGACTGAAACGTCCTGGAACGGGAAGCCACAATTGCCGAGGTCGCGTTCCGGATCGCCGGGGCGACGGAACGTCGCCACCGAATACGTCTCTTCGGGGTCGACTGGTTCGCCATCGATGCGCATTTCCACGAGTCGGCGGCCGCGCTTGGCGGTTGGGTCGAGAGTAACCTCGACGTTCGAGGAGTAGTTTCGGACGCGGCCATCCTCCTGGTCGTACGGATACGGCGTGAAGTTGTCCACGAGGAAGTCTTCCATATGGCTGGTGATTTGCTGGCCGACGCGACTCCGCGGGCGACGGGCGTCGCCATCGGGAAGAACGTGTACAGCTGTTCGAGCGTGATTTCACCGGGCGGGATGGCGGTCCCGTACCGGAACCCGTGCGAGACGGCCAGATCGGCGCCGAAGTGCTCGCGGAGGGCGTCGTTCAAGAGCGTGTTCCATGCGCTTTCCAGGAACGATTGCCGGTAGAGCGGTGTCTCCGTCTCGCCGACGACTGTGTCCAAGGGACGATCGAGTGTCCCGGCTCCGCGCTCGAACGCCGGGTCGTCCTCGAAGAAGGACGCGCGTGCGGCTTCGACCGTCTCAGCAGCTTCCGAGTCCGGCTCTGGGGTCCGGTCGTTGTCCTCGGTGAGACAGTAGAGGTGGTGACGGAACTGCACGTCTCCATCGTGGATTCGGAGGTCGACGCGACCGAGGGCCTCACCCATCCCGGACTCGACGACGACCGTTTCCGTTTCCTCGACGACGATCGGGTCGTGCGTGTACTCGTGGGTGTGCGCACTGAAGATCACATCCACGTTCGAACAGTCCTTGGCGGCTTGCACTATCCAGGGAAGACCGATTTCGGTAACGGCGACGACGACATCCGCGCCATCGTCGCGGGCGTCCTTCGCGGACTCTTCGAGGAGCGCCAGATGTTTCCCGAAACGGTACTTCTTCTCGTAAAACGCGGGAGCCATCCGGTCGACGTAGACGTTCGTCATGCCGACGACGCCTACCGAGAGTCCGCCAACGTCGAGGATCTCATACGGGTCGTACAGGCGGTTCTTCGTCTCCCAGTCGTAGAGATTGTTGGCGAGGACCGGAGCGTCGAGTCCGTCCATTAGTTCGACGAAGTTTCCGTCTTCTGCAGCCTCGTTCGAGTAGTCCCAGTTGCCAGGAACGTAGACGTCCGGTCCGATGTGTTCGTTTATCGGGTCGAGCATCGCCTGACCGTCGGTGAAGGTCGTGACCGCTGACCCGTGGAACGTATCGCCGCTCATCAGCGTGCAGACCTCGTGATCCTCGCGGAGTTCGTCGAGTTTGGCCGCGAGAATCGGAACGCCTCCACCGCGTTTGATGACTCGGTCGTCGTCGCCGAAGTCGAAGTCGGGCTTCGATTTCGGGTTGTCGTAGTAAATCTGGTGGCGCGGCGTCAACTGGCCGTGCAAGTCGCTGACATGGGCGAACACGAGGTCGGGATCTGAAGTACCGTCACCGTTTTCGCCTTCGCTACCGTCGAGGTACCGCCACTCCTCCATAGGGGACGCGTCCTGATTCATAGAGAGTAACTTCTGATACACCGGCTAACGTTTCATAGATTGTGGGCAATAGTCGAAAAGCTGCCCAAGACTCGTACTGGAGCAAAAGAGAGGAAAGGAGAGGGTTGAGTGGCCGTCAACGATCGATAGTGGGTTAAAAATCACCGCTGGAAGTCATATTTGCTTTGGCTATCGCATATGATAGGCCACTACACGTTATATACTGAACAACAAATGGTGTATAGATAGGCGATGTAGGAGTAGCCGGATCAATGGTTCCCGAGATAGTTGAGACGGTGGTGTATCGATGAGCATCGACTGGATAGTGACTGGTCTCTCTTCGGTCGTCATACTGCTAGCATCCATTATTCACGGAATCGCCGGATTCGGCTTCGCTCAAGTGTCGATGGGGTTGATGCCGTTGTTTCGGTCGCCTGCAAGTGCTTCAATCATTTTCACAGCGACCGCCGTTGTGAGCAATGGCCGAGTCTGGTGGAGTGTTCGCGATGCATTCGACTGGCGAAAGTGGATTGTTCCTATCGCCGGCTTGGTCGTCGGGATGCCGCTCGGCATCTACGTGTTCAGCAAGTTCAACCGGGTTCAGATGCGTGTCGCCACGGCGTCGTCCTCGTGTTGGCCGTTATCGTCGTCGGCGCAACCCAACAACTTGACGTCGTCACGGACTGGATTGAAGCGCGAGACTACCGGCCAGGAAAGGCCATCGGAGCAACGGCAGGTCTGTTCGCCGGGATCTTCGGCGGTGCTGTAGCCGTTCCCGGCCCGCCCATGATCATCTACGGTGCGTTCATGTCGGCAAGCGGATTTTGGAGTGGCGAAGAAATGAAAGCAGTATTTACGGCCTTTTTTGGGTCGCTCATGCTGTACCGACTTGGAAGTCTCACATATACGGGGGCTGTAACGATGCCACTCATGATAGAGGCGGCAATCGCGATCCCGATGGTATTCCTCGGAGCTTGGATTGGAGTATACATTTTTGACCATATCCCAGAACGAATTTTCCAGTGGCTCGTGCTTGCGCTATTGACAGTGAATGCATTCGTCCTATTGCTCACGTCAGTCCCAAAGCTCTAATTACTTCCGTTAGTATAGAATTATCTAAAACTGCTTTAGAAATATACAATAGATACCCATCGGCTAGGCTACTAGCTTTTCAATCGGCGAATTACTATGGAGGACCATCTCATGAGTAGTAACTGGCCGTTCAGTGAGAACGGCTATGGCACGAGCGACTGTCACCCAGGACTACCCAAGGTTCGTGTCTCCCTCTGGAACTCGGAGCGGGGACTCCACTTCCAGAGGGTTTTCTGGGACTTGGAAAATCATGTGGAACACCTATGCCTCTTTGGTTTTTCCTCCAACGAGCAAGACATGAGAGCAGTTCCTACAAGATGTCACGTAGTCATAAAACGAAGGATACAATCTAGAATCTCGTCTACCTCGTAGTCTATTCGTCCACTACGGCCTTGCCTACATCTCTCATACCTCTGAGCTATCGCTACTCTTAACCGAGGCGAGCAGACTTTTGTTGAGAGATGAGGTACACGTACGAGTCGAGCATTAGCACCTACCACGCTCCGCTCGACACTGCCATCTAGCAACCATGGCAGGGGACGTGATTTGCACCCCACGTCCATGTTTTCAACACCCTCTCACTACTGTTATCGTCCAAGCAGATCAGGGTCTACTATTCTTAGCTCACCACAAAAGAAGATGTTAGACACCTTTCTCAGAACCGAGGATTTCCAATTCTATAGAGGTGTGCGCCCTTGCAGATGAGGAACTCAGACGAGAATAATTTGATTTCTACCGACGCTGTTGTTATCAAACCTAGAATTGGAACTAGAAGGAACCCATCCTTTTGACAGAACATGGTTTTCCATCCGCTATCTTAAACGGAATACAAATACGTTTTGTTGCTCCTCAGTACTCGGAGTTAATACAGTGGATTTATCCCAATAGCGTACACGATATCAATAGATGCAACGACGGAAATTCGTCTCAGTAACTGGCACGCTCGGTGCATTACTCCTCGGGAGTGAATCAGTAAGTGGGAGGAACACAGGTCATCCCGCACAACAGGACTCAGGTGCGCGACCCACACCGAAAACTCAAACCGTTCTCCATCTCTCGAGCGGTGACTCGATGGCCCACAGAGGTGCCATGATGAACGCAAAGAACCTTCTGGACGATGAGAGCGTTCCTATCAAGGATCTCGTCGTGTTAGCGAACGGCAAAGGGGTACAACTGTACACACCACCGACCGATGACAACAAGTTCGAAGGCCAGATTACGTCGCTCCAGGACCGAGGCGTTACGTTCCGTGCCTGTGGGAATGCGATGGAGATGCTGGGCCTCACGAAGGACGATCTCCTCCCAAGAGTCGAACGGGTTCCGTCTGGTGTCGGTGAACTTGCACGGCTACAAGAACTTGGCTACGGATACATCAAAACGCCCTAACACCAGAGCTAAGATGCCAATACAACAGTACTCTACACAGCGAAGATACCCATGACAGACTTCAATCGCCGTGCCTTTCTTGGAGCACTTAGTACAGCAGGACTTGGAGCTGTTGCTGGCTGTTCGAGTAACAGTCAATCCAACGTGAACTATAAGACAGGGGGGAATGAAAAGCGACTCCGCCAAGCAGCGGCAACGTATCTTACAAAAGCTACTCTCTACAAAGCGCCAAATTGCATGTGCTGCGAAGAGCATAAAAAGTATCTTGAATCAACCACAGAGGTAGATATCACGGTAAAGGATGTAAAAGACCTCTCGGGAACTAAGAAAAGATACAACATTCCAAAGAATCTTGTTAGCTGTCACACGCTAGACACAAGAGAATACTTTGTGGAAGGCCACGTCCCTCGGGAAGCGATCGGGAAACTTGCTCTCGAAAAACCAGACATCCTTGGCATTGCACTTCCAGAAATGCCAGCTGGATCGCCCGGAATGGGTGGCAAGAAAAGCAAGGAATTCGTGATTTATGCGGTGAAGAAAGATGGCTCCTATACTAAATTCATGACAATATAACATTCAACAACCAATGATTGACTGATCGGCCTGTTACTGGAGGATTAACCAACACACCCTGGTAAATAGCGTTCGCTAGTCTTACAGGCATCTATCCACTCCTCGTTCCGTCTTACTCATTCTGTTCGCTCCGATCGAAGTGTAAAAGTAGGACAAGCAGTGGGTCGGTGGCACAAAATACTGCACAAGAAAGACGACGTAGCAGGATCGTCAGGCTGTCAGGGCGTCTTGCTCGAGATACTGCTGCTCCCAGTCGTTGCGTGCAGTGATCTCTCGCTGGCCACGCTGGGTCAGCGTGTAAAAGTTCGTCCGGTCATCTATCTCACCCTTCTCGACCAGTCCTTTGTCGACGAGTGTATCGAGGTTGGGATACAGTCGGCCATGGTGGATTTCCTTTTCGTAGTAGTCCTCGAGCTCGTCTTTGATCGCGAGGCCGTGGGGGTCGTCTAAGCCGTTGACGACGTACAGCAAGTCACGTTGAAAGCCAGTCAGATCGTGCATTGGTGCTCGACTTGGTAGTATAACTAATATGTTAAAATCCTTTTGGTATATTGGCGTTCACCCGAATTGGCGAGTAGAGCCCGTGTGATCTGCTGACCGTCGCTTAGCGAAACGATTGCAAGCAGATCTCTTCATGCTCAGAGAGGAACTGTTCGATCTTATTCCTGCGCCAGCCAAGCGGCGATAACACGCTTGCTGCTGCGCGTACCAACAATTCGCGATAATATTCAGTATCGTACGTGGTCGGCTCTTCGACTGCGAGCGCTACCCGATCACGGGACTGTTTATCGTCATCAATCACAACGAACGAGACGTCCTGGCCAGGTGCACGCGTCAGGCCGAGGTCCGCAGCGCGATCAAGCGCCGCGACGCTTTGTGTCGACTGCGTATAGGCATCGCGTGGCTTCGACACCCGCTTCGTAATCACAAGATCCGCTGGATCGACAGCACTTCGCCGGAGTCGATCGAGCCATGACTGCAGTTCAGTACACACTGCTTCCGGATCTCGGCTGGCATCAAGTTCAGCGATGAGTGCTTTCTGTGCTTGCTCGATGAACGGTGGCGTGCTGCGTTGGCGATACTCGATCCCGCGATACTTGTACTCGTCGTGGCCGGCTTCTTTCCCGAAGTACTTCGTCAACGCCCCGGCGTCCGAATCGCGGAGCGGAACGAACGCAATCCAGTCGTAGTGTGCTTCGTGTTCAAGCCGAATCTCAACCTGCTTGGAGATGCGCTTAGTGAGTGTCTTGAGCGGCGTTTGCTCGTCTCCATCGCGGGGCGTCACCCAGACACTGTCGACGATGCCGTGAACGACCTGCCAGCCGTTCTCCTCAAGTATCGCTTTCGCTTCCAGCAGGATCTCACGGGCGTAGGCATTGATTGCTTCGTGGCATTCGATCCGGCCGAATTTGGCGTTCGAGAACCCCTGGTAGCCGAAACACGAGACAAGAATCCACTTGATTGCGTTTGAGCGGCCTTCGAGTGCTTCCCGTCGATCGTCATCCTCTATCCCGCGAAGTTCATCTTTGATGGCGTCACGATCCTCGATAAGCGGCTCAAGCACATCCGGGAGGTACCCCCGCTCGTCACAGATACTGTAGTCGAGCCCAGGTACATCTGCGCTATCGTGGCAGTCGCACCGGATCTTCTCCGGACTGACGTTCCGCGTGACGATGATGTTCGGATATAGCGACGAGAAGTCGAGTTCGTGGACGTCCTTGTGGAGTCCGACCTCGGGAGCGAACGTGAACCCGCCACGGTCAGCGTCGTGGAGTTGGCGCATCGTTTTGAACTGTTCGTGGCGCCACGACCGCCATGGAACAAGCACATCTCGCTCGCGTGCTTCCCGGATCTGAATCGCAGTCAGGATACTCCCGATCGATGACCACGAGAGTTCCTGTAGGGGTTTCCAGGAGCGTTCGACGAGATCGAGACAGCCGTCGAGGTTCGTCTGGTTCCACATGAACGTGTTCGACTTGTCGACGATCACGCGACCAGGAACATTGTAGCGGGCGGGTGAGTGGCCGACTTGCCCATAGCTTGTGTACGTCGATTCTCCCGCGAGTTGCTCCCAGCCGGGTAGACGTCCAAGCTCGAACTCCATCTCGCAACGCTCTGCCTGTTGGTATAGTGCAGGGGCAACATCGCTTGTGTTCAGCATGAGCACGTCCGGATCAGTACGCTCAAGCTGAGCACGAATTGTCTCGAGCACTGCCCTACCGCTCCCCGAAATGTGGTCATCGTCGATCGTACATTCGGTGATGGTGTTGCTGGCGAGCTCCGACTCTGGTACGGACAGCTCTAAGCACTCAAGTTCGCGCTCAGGAAGCGGGTTAAGATCGGTTTCGAGGCAGTAGCGAAATTCCCGGGAGAAGTCGACATTGTAGCACCGGTACGTGGCCGGATCAGCCCATTGACGAACAGTCCGAGCGATTGTTGTGACCGCGTCAAGGTCGACGACATTGATTTTGAGAACGGGGGCTGGATCATGGCGGAACGATATCCGTTCGTCGACAACCTCCGTCCATTTGACGGCAGGATGGTCGCTGACTGCCGGCTGAATCTCAGGGATCGACCCCTCTCCATGCGCAGAAACGTACAGTGACGGAGTGTACGAGTCGTCGACTGCGTATTCGGCGCCGTCCTCGGTGAGCGACCATCGGAGGACGTCGCCATCGCGATAGTCGATCGTGTACACCATCCATTCACTCGTCGGTGTTGAGATCGTCTTCGAGGGCGTCGAGGCGCTCCTCGAGGTCGTCAATCCGTTGCTGGTGCGCCAATGCAATTGAGACGAGGACAGCAATCTCAATCGGCTGGTGGGTCTGCATACCTCCTGCGTCAGCGTACCCGTGAGCGTGCTCAAACAACCGGTCGAACGCTACCTGATCCTCGTGGCGGAGCGCACGTCGATAGTCTTCCCACCGGTCTTCCATCGCCCGTATCATCTCACGATAGGTTGGGTTAGTTCGACCCATGGACGGTCACCTCCTGGGTTGCTGTCGAGGCAAGTGCTGGATGGCGGGCTGTCAGCACGCGCTGCCAGTACGCTAGCGTCGTCTGGAACGACCCATCCTCGGACGGATAGACGAGTGTCTCGAAGTCCTCACCCACGAATCGAGGCCCGAACTCGGTCACTTCACACTGGACAACATCAGTCGCGAGGTCCGCAAGCGGAGCGGTGAAGTCGTCGTTAGCGGTTCGCGTTAGTACGATTGGGATGTCCTCGCTGGCGGCGAGCTCACCGACGAGCGAGTGTGCCGCCGAGAACAGCCGTTCACCCTCTCGATTTGAGCAGTCGTCTGATCGGTAGAACCAGTCGAATGCTGGCAGCACAACCAGTACTGTCGAGTCCGAGAGTTGGGCGGGCAGATCCTGAAGCAGACTGAAGTGCTGCCAGGGAGTGAATCCACGGGCGATAGCGATGCGCTCGAGTACTCGCATTGAGGGAGAAATGCGAGTCAGTGGCTGCGTCGTGCCGTAACCGTGTGCGTCAACCCAAACAGCGTCGCCGTCGTCGCCGAGTAGATGGTCGAGCACGAGCGAGTGCAGAGCCCCGGTCGTGCGGTCGTCCATTTCGAGGAGTGTTACTCCCGGGTCGAGCGTTGGTAAGTCCGGTTGTCGTGTCTTCCCCAGCATTACACATGGACGTACGTTAACCGGAGGTCATAGGTTCGAGTGAGTGGTTTCCAGTAGTTCCGATTCAGTGAAATTCAGGTGTTCTTCGTTGAACTGGGATATTTCGCAGTGAGAATCTGAGATCGTATGTACTCATCTAAATGAGGTAACGCGGACGACTTATCTGTTGTATCGGGGGATAGTGTAGTGAGCGGGATCGAATCTGGTCGTCTTTGCGTTCTTACTTTCCGATTCCGGTTTCCGAGAGCAGACACTATTTCGTGACTCGACGGATAATTCTTGGAATCAATGCTGAGAACGGCACTGCCACCCACAATAAATCGTGGGACAATTGTTCCAATCGAAATGAGTCGCACGCCCGTCAGACGGCAGTCAGTGTCAGGCGGATCTTCCAATGGAGCAGGTAGTCTGGCGATCTAACTACGCGCATAGCTTGTCGCCGATTATTGTACTCTGCTCAGTGGCTATGCAAGCGGGAAAGTGTATGGGCTGAGTGCCCTCCGATCGACTCCTGTCGGGATGGGATTAGTTGCTCGCGGTGAGTTCTCACTCATCATCGCGACGCTAGCGAGTACGAGTGCAATTCCCGTAATTAGGAACACAGTCCCTGCATTCGCTGTTGGATACGTACTTATGTTGAATCTTCTTGGAATGCTGTTGATCGAGTATGAGGATACGATATCTTCAGTACTTGGAATCTTCTCATAATGATCTAGAATTGATTTTTATTATTAATTATTTATATTATATGACTATATCTATGGTACTCTCTGTGCCCAACTGGCTCTCGAATAAAATATAGCTAATACATTGTACGAGAATCGCTACTCTATGCTGATTGACGACATTGTGGCTCATGTTGCGCCATCTGGTCACTCCCTCCTAAATTGGCCTGACTCTCCAATCAGCTATAGTCTGTACCTTTGGTTGCTCAGTACTGGCCTTTGAATGCGCCATGAGTTTCTGAGGGTGTGGTTCTGAGATATCTCTGGATACTATGCCGTCACATGAGGAACAATTCTATTTCCGGTAGCGTTAGTGTATTGTACAGCCGTAGAGGATTGCGATACTGATTATTGCCGCAACCGACTCCGTAGTTGAGCATATCAAGGCACAGGAATCTGAACAAAAGCGAAATAATGCCCATTAGCTTCGTGAGGCTGTGTTGAATCGCCATAGGGCGGTGGAATTCACTGTTTCACAGCACGCTTTATGTTATAGACGACGCACATCAG
>NZ_JBPBWC010000022.1:0-84775 GCF_050954125.1 Halomicrococcus pelagicus
ATTCGCAGTCTCCCGCTTCAACTCCTTTGATCTAGCGACTCACCCCGACGCTGTCTAGTGATTCAACAGAGCCCTTCGTGAGCAAGCCGGTGGATTGATACAGTTGCTGAGTGCAGACCATGCTAGAGCCATGAACCAGCGACGAGCCACCGCTGTTGGATTCCTCGGTACCCTCGCTATCCTCTGTGGAATTCTATATCTTGTGGGTATCGAGGATCTCCTCCGAGAATTGTCACACGCTGATACTAGTCTTGTCGTCCTTGTCGGTGCAGTCACACTTGGTTGGCTTGTTGCATGGGCGCTTGGGCTTCGGACGGTCTTGGCAGTACTCGGCGTGCGCCTCTCGGTGATTCGGTCATTCCTCGTCCTCAACGGAGCCATGTTTTCGAACAACATTACACCGTTCGGACAGGCAGGCGGAGAACCTGTTGCAGCTCTCCTGATCTCGAAGGTTGCCAAGACGAAGTATGAGCGTGGCCTCGCGGCGATTGCCAGTGTTGATACCATCAATTTCCTACCGTCGATCACACTTGCGCTCATCGGAGCGACATATTTCGCCACCGAAATTACCTTCGGTCAGCGGTTACGGGTTGCGATTGGTCTTGTAGTTGGGCTCGCTGTTGTAGTTCCCGCGTTGATTTACTTCGGATGGCGGAATCGAGACATTGTTGAACAGAGACTCGGATCCGTGCTTATACCATTTATCCACCGGCTTACGAAAGCGTTACCTGGTATCTCACCAGCAGATGAATCTGGTATCACCTCAAGGATTGAAGGGTTCTTTCATGCAATTGAACGCATAGCGACTAATCCACGAGGAATTGCTCTTACGCTTACCGCCTCAACTTTTGGATGGATATTTCAGATGATAGCCCTATGGATAGCGTTCTGGGCAATTGGGGCATCGGTTCCGTTCTCGGTGATGCTATTTGTTGTTCCAATGGGTGCCCTCGCTAGTATTACACCGCTTCCAGGTGGTACTGGTGGTATTGAGACTGTCCTTGTAACGATCCTTGCAAGCTTGCCGGGTGTTGCAATTGGATTAGAGACGGCACTTGCTGCAGTTGTGATATTCCGCGGTGCTGTGTATTGGATTCCAATTCTTATCGGGGGTTGTGTCGTGAGCTGGGTTGGTGTTGATGCATTTGGGACGGCGACTAGCTGAGAATCTTAGATTTCCTGAGATAGGATCAGACATAAATATAAACCATGGTATCTTCTAGTTGAATCATAGGCAACAGTATAACACGTCTACTAGTGTCCATATCTACTAATCGGCATCGGTGCTTTCTGATATATCTGGCAAATATCCTCTACAGGCTACAACTCCTAGTCTCCCACCATCGGATATCGGCTAAAGACCCTCGAGGTTTTCAGTGTCACATACTTTTTCGTTTAGATAAAACCAGGCGGTATTATTTGAATCGCCTGCATCACGCCGTACCCAATACCAATTGCAAGCGCGAGTGATCCAATCCACGCCAGTACGGTGTAGAGCATTTTCTGTGTACTAAGACCTGCGCCACCGGCTGAGAAGCCACTTCCGACAACTGCACTGATGATGATCTCATTAAAAGACACTGGAATACCGAATAAGACAGCTGTTTGAGCAATCGTGAACGATGGAATGAGCGCGGCAATTGACCGGCGTGGACCGAGCGAGGAATAATCTTGTGCAATCGCTTTGATCATTCGCGGGGCACCCATCCAGGAGCCTGCCAGGAGTCCAATACCGCCGAACAGAAGTAGTACTATGAGTGGAATCCCAACCGAGAGTGAGGCGGCATTGAACGCTGCAAGTAGCGGTCCAACAGCGAGCCCAACTTGGCTCCCGCCTGCCGAAAACGCAACGAGTCCGCCGAGTGCAAGTAAAAAGTGACGCTGGGCGGCTTCCACGTCAGAGTTGAGATCCCAAAGAAGGACAAATGCGACTAGGGTTGCAAACAGAAATGAAACAAGCACTTCTCCGATCAGTGGAGATACTGGAAGTTTCGTTGTAAGAGCTGTGGCAATTGATGCACCACTAGAGGCAGATCCAAGAAGGGTAAACGGAATATTTGCAAGAACAAGGCCGACGATTCCACCAAGAATCGAAATGCTGTAGCGCTCTGGGACGTTGTCACTTCGAAGCACCGTTGCTGTGATGTAAGAGATACCACCTCCAACGAAAGGAATGAGAATCCATAATGTTGCTATTTCTATATATTTTGCCCAGACTGGAGTTCCTCCAAGACCAAGCCCAACTCCAATCACTGCCCCGGTAACAGTAAATGCCGTTGCAATTGGGTAGCCAGTGAAGACTCCAAACACGACTAGACCAGCTGCCAGTAACAAGAGAAGCGTTGCTGCTGGTGCAGTGAGTGAGACGCCCCCAACGAGGCCGGTTCCGACCGCATCTGCGACGTTTGCACCTTGGAGCACAGCCCCAGCAAGGCCGAGAATCCCAACAATAAATCCAGCTCGCATAACTGAAATAGCGCGAGCGCCGACTGCTGGAGCAAAAGGTGTTGACCCCGATGAGCCAGCGCCAATGGTCCAAGCCATGATGAAGCTAGCCCCACATGCAATGATGAGAATCAGTAACTGTCCTGGTTCGGCCATGTGTAAGGTGTCAAGATAATGGATGAAATTCTACTGGTTACAAATGCAGATGTGTTGCTCCACTCAAGACAGTTTTATTTTGTTGGCAGATTAGCTCCGAAGCACTCCTACAAACGTCTATCATGGTTATAATTAGTTTCTCTTAAACCACCTTATCGTTTGCTATCCCTGATTTTGCAGTGTAATAATAAATTACTGTTATAATTAATAATATAAGAGTAACAGTCTAAATAGTACCTAGTCGGATATAGAGAAATAACTCAGTAGGTAAAACTCATTACTAGAAATCACTAGAGGTAAGCAAGCAAATAATAAAAAGTAGCATTTAGAGCGACGCAAGTTGAGAAGAGTCTAACGGCGAGCAAATCATCACCGATGCGGAGACACACGGCATCACCGATCTGGTGCAACATATCGAACATGGAGATCTGTGGATGCAATTCTCGACTATATCGATGCCAATGAGATCCACGTTATCGTGATGGGGACGACAGGGAGACGCAGCACGGATTGAATCCTCCTCGGAAGCGTCGTCGAAAAGTCGGTTCGGTCTGCGCCAGTACCTGTACTCACGATCGGTGGAGCAGAGTAGTACATCGACGCGACCCCCCGACAACAGCAAAGACGACCGTCAGTAAAAGGTGTCACACCCCATGGCAGGGTACGTGTTCAGATGATAAAGAATCGAGGAGGGATATCTCAAGGAAGAAGACGACAAGCTTGTCGCGACCGAGCGTGTATACGAGTTGATTCGTGGTTGGCGCTATTCGATGAGTTAGTTCAAATGAAGGTAGCGACGGAGGAGTCACACAAATACCGAGCCCAATCCATCTGTCCGGTGGTGTAAACCAGATTAAAGTTAGTACTTTATACTAACGAGAAGTCGATGGCATTCCAGTGGAATACCAGTCGCGACGAGCTTGAGGCAGACCCATATGAAATCTTATATATATATATATATATATAAGATTTAATTTTTATACTACTCCCCCAAACTATATGATGTTACACATACAAGAATGCTCCAGCATGCCAATTGAGGGGACTCGTTGGTTTGTACTTGTATTTGGACTTGCTTCAGCGAGATCGTCTCGCTGAGTGACCGACGTGAAAGACCAAACTGTCGACGACCAGAACAAGCTTATCGAGTTGATTCAGAACCAAGGCTGGGATATCACGGCTCTTGAGCTCAAAGAATACCAGAGCGGCTTCTCGGGCGATGTCATGGGCGCGGAAATCGATCTCACGATAAAGACCGACTACAGCGACGAAGACGACCAAAACCCGTACCGAGTCAACTAGGTGGATCCCTAGGAGAGGGACCAGCAATCGCTGCGTCCAGCAGGCCGATCTTCGCGACGATGATTCCTGGTTGGATGGTCGAAACGTACCGTCCAGTACTGGTTGACCAAGCCGTCGAGGAAACGGGAAGCGATGACTATCGCCAGGTGTCGGCCCACAACTTGCGCCGCTGCAGCACGAATTATCTTCTCATTGAGGAGTACGTCTCGCCACGTATCGTGATAGTGCTCGGCGAAATATAGATGTACTATATCTAGAGATAAGTTTTATTGCCTTGTAGTTAGAATACTTACTTGTATCATGAGGAGACGTGACACGCTCAAAGCATTCGGTGGCATCGCAGGAGCGGGTATGCTCGGGACCAGTACCGTCAGTGCAAACGACTGTAAAGGTGATTTCATCAAGCCCGGTGGTCCGTTCCTTCCAGAAACAGCAAATATCAACTATAGTGCGTTCACGAGCAACGAGAAACTCTACGAAACTCTCGAACAGCTCGACGACACCACCAATCTCGAATACGAACCAATCGGTGAAACGTGGGAGGGACGTCCGATTCCTTACGCTCGGATGGATGGCGGCGACACGAACGTATTCTACACGGCCCAACAACACGGTGACGAAAATCATGTCGCAGAGGCCGCCCTGAAGCTCCTCAAGCGGTTTGCCACTGGTGGTCGTAAAGTCGACAAGATACTCGACGAACTAACGCTTCACGTTATTCCACGGCACAACCCGGACGGGTGGGCCCCTGCCGACAAGAACCAGGATCCACAGCGAGAGAACGCGCGTCCGGACGATATATGCCATGATGGACCATATTTTGGAGAGAACCAGTGTGGGTCAGTCGACCCGAACCGCCAGCATTACTTTGGTATCGACCCGGAGACCCTCGCGGAAGCCGACGGCATTGATCCTGCCCTGATTCCGGACGAAAATCCCTCGCCGGAAACGCAAGCTATGCTCGACAAAGCTGACGAGGTCGGCGCTGACATGGTTATGGACTGGCACCACCAGTTCACGCTCCGAAATGACGACTGTGAGCTCATCAACTCGTCGACTAAGTGGCCCCTCAACTCAGCAGCACCTGAGGACGCGGTGAACCTTTCACGACAAATCTCCGCGTATGCCTATCAACAAACCAAGGACCTTGGCCATACCACTTGGGACACTTATCCCGGTGGGACGACTGCTAATATCGCGAGGAACGCTCACGGTGTCCTTGGTCGTGGAAGCGTCCTTTTCGAGTTCCGTGGCCAAGCGAGCGACCTCGGCAATGCTTCGAACGGGAAGCTCGTTACCGTCATAAATACGATCATGAACGAGCTTCTCGAAGGCATCGGATCTGGTGACCTCTACGATGTTAACCCAAGCGATGCAGACGATATTCCGCCCCGCGGAGACTACTTCTGGAAGGAACTGCCGCGAAGCGAGTGGGGACCAGAACACGAAGCCTACCGGGAATAACGAGCAGAAAGTCATCGCACCATCTACATAAACTTCTCTTGTCTAGCACAGAAGGGGTCATAGAAGAGTTCTCCACAGTGATTACGGTACTTCCTAGATTGTTTCCACAGTCGTAGCTGGTAATTGTGACGACAAGGCAATCTAGACTCTCAAGCGTGAGCTTGAGGACTCAGATACTGGGTACGAGAGTGTCCCACAGCACGAATCAGTTAACAAATCGTCATCATCCTTCCAGATCTCATTCACGGCGCATACAACACTACTCCGCTTGGAATTCAGTATCTTTCCGAAACAGGAGTGGTGTGGCGTCCTATACAGATTTGAGCCGTAGCATGTTTGTCCGTACTGTTCGAGAGAGGTTTAGTAACTACTCTTTGCCCAGATACGACGCTGTATCACGCACGAGATTGCCTGATATCTGCGCCGTCTCGCACTTTATCGTCACAGTCCGGACAGACACGTGGGTTCTCCATCCCTCTGGGCGAAAAGACTCGGACGTAGCGTTGGGTAACAAATGAATCGCAGTTCTGGCACGTTGGCATAGATCGAACGAGTTACTATTCTATTATATTTCTTCCGGTGAATATAGTACTTTAATAACTAGATATCTCGTCGCTCACTCATCCAGATAGTTGCAGGACGAGATGAGTCAATTGTTCTTTTCCATCTCGCTTCTCCTGACTCATTTCGATAAGAGGTTTAGAAGAATTCTCTCCAGACGTGTCGCATACAAAGGTATTATCCTAGTAGGGAACAGACGTGTAGATAACCTATCGGAGGCAGTTCCCTGTATCGACAGAGTCGTTTCAGACGCGCATCGCTAACATGCGTTGCGATCGGCGTGATCACCATCGTCGAAGACGCACTCTCACCGTTCGCAGGAGGACCCTCATGACTCAGGACACCGACGTCCAGCAGGACAGACAGACGCGCCGGGACGTGCTCAAACAGGTCGGTGCCGTCGGTGCGACCGCCGCGAGTAGCGGCTGTATCGGCATTCTTGGCGGTGGCAGTGGCAGTGTCCCAGTAAGCAGAGGTAACAACAGCACGGCCGGGAAAGGCATGCAGTTCCCCGCAGCGCTCAGCCTCGAGCTGTACGCCGCCGTGTTCGATGAAGTAGTGAACATGGTCGAGGCGGGCGCGGACCCGACCGCCACACTCCATGCAGACCAGCCATCAGTTGGACGAGGTGAATCGCTCGCAGTGCAGGGAACTGTCGAGGCGGTTGGTCCAGTGAGCGAACGTCTCATCGTAGTCCGCTTCGTCAAACCGCTAGTATTGCCAGGTGTGGACGAGTTCGTGTCGGACCGTCTTGCTGAACTGCTGCCAGCCGACCTATTGGTAGCGTATCAGATGAGCCTAATTGTGCCCGTTTCGCTTGCTGGGTCGTACTCGGTCACGCCAGCCTGTTGCTGGGCCCGCTCGGAAACCTCCCAGTGGATCGCTTTGATGGGGAACGTGGGGAGTGGCTTGCTGGGAGACCCACAGACACTGCTTTCGGCGAACCTGTACTGTATCGGCGGTCTCCCACTCGTTGCATCCACGGCTACGAAAGGGCGACCGGCTATTCGTAGCGCACTCCCGCTAGCAGGACACCAGACCACAACGCCCGCACCAGACTAGGCAGATGAGGATGACACCGTCCTCGAACTGTATCAGGGCGAAAAATGCCCGTACTGTCGAGCTGTGCGGCGGTTCTGCACACAAAACGGATTGAGCCTCACTATCCATAATCCGCGAACAGCAGGACATCTCTAACGAATGGACAAGTACTGAACCAGCAGCGCTATGACGAATTAAAAACGCACGGCCAAAACAAGATCCCGCTCCTCGTCGACAATGAGTGGGACGAAGTCCTGTATGAGAGTGATGATATCGTTCCCTACCTTGAGAACCACCATTGTCGACGACAGTCAGCAACAGCGTCTACGTCTCCCTGTTGCAGCAACGTACTGACGGGTGAATGTTTACAGTGTCTCCTCACTGACCCTAGTACATGGAATCACCAGAAACCACGCTAAGCGATTTCATTACTTCGCTCACCTATGGGGATCTTCCATCGTCTGTCCGAGAGACGATTCGGCGTGCGTTTCTTGATACCGTCGGTGTCATTCTTGCTGGGGCCGTTGAAGACGCCGGGAAATCAGTCTTTGAAACCAACGGTATCGCCGCTGAGACGACAGATCCGATGACACTGCTCGGGATTACAGGCGACGACTCAGCCGAAGAGCGAGCGCTTCGAACGGGGACTGCAGGGCACGCACTAGACTACGATGATCTCTCGTGGGCGATGGATGGCCATCCAAGCGTCACCCTCATTCCGCCCTTGCTCGCACTCTCTGCTGACGTGAAAGCAGACGGGAAGGCGCTCATGACAGCGTATGCCGCTGGGTTCGAGGTTGAATCCGCACTCGCCCAGCCGATTAGCCCCGAACACTACGAGGCTGGCTGGCATGCAACTGCAACCTTCGGTGCATTTGGAGCGGCCGCAGCCGCAGCTTCGCTCCTGAATCTTGCGAGAGACGAGGTCAAACAGGCACTCAACATCGCTGCCTCAACGCCGTCAGGCCTAAAGCGGAACTTCGGATCGATGACGAAACCGCTTCACGCAGGACTTTGTGCTCGCTCCGGCATCACTGCCGCGCGCCTCGCCGCGGACGGATTCACCGCCGATGCAACAGCGGTAAGTGGTGACCGCGGCTTCTGGAATCTCTACGGCCCAGATGAACGTGATCAGTTCGAATTCAGTCGTGACGATTGGGCGCTCGAATCAACGGGTATCAATGTCAAGTACTTTCCCTGCTGTTATTTCACGCATACGAGTATCGCCGCAACCCAGCAGCTGATCGACGAACACGACATTGACGCTTCAGAAATCGATCGCGTCGCTGTGTCGGCCGCACAAGGCGCTCTCGATGCACTCCATCACACTAACCCAACAACGGGACTTGAGGCGAAGTTCTCGATGGAATACACCGTCGCAAGCGCAGCGGTCCATGACCGGGTCGGCCTCGGCGTCTTTGCTGATGACGCCGTTGACAATCCAGACGTTCAGTCTGTTCGTGAACGCGTCGACGTCGAAGCGGACGATAATCTTCACTATGACTCCCATGAGGCTATTGTCCGCATCGAAACCGCTACTGGGGCGTACGAACGTCGACAGAAGAATCCGCCAGGTACCCACACCAATCCGCTTACTGATGACGAACTCCGCGCGAAATTCGATGAGTGTGCGCGTCGAGTAGTCTCACCTGAAGACGCAGACAGACTTGCTGACGTATTTACGGCACTTGACGAGCAGGACAGTCTCGCCGCTACTCTCTCCGCTTAACAAGCCCTATCCATAATTTTAAGCCCTTCGACATACCACCTGCGACTATTCCATGGTAGATAGGGACACGGTCCAGTTGACCGACCAGCAACAATTGGTCCGGGACTCAATACGAGACATCTGTACAGACTACGATGCTGCCTACTGGCGGGAGAAAGACAAACACGGTGAGTATCCCAGTGAGTTTGTCGACGACCTCGCTGACCACGGTTGGTTCGGCGCGCTGCTGCCTGAAGAGTACGACGGCGCCGGAATGGGCACCGAGGAAGTTATCGTGATGATGGAGGAAATTGCTGCCTCAGGAGGCGGGTTCAGTGCTGCACAGGCTGTTCACGGCGCTATCTATAACTCTGTGCCGCTTGTGAAATACGGCAGTGACGAGCTGAAAGACGAGCTGCTACCGAAAGTCGCGCAGGGTGAAACATCGATTCAGGCATTTGGCCTCACCGAACCGAATGCAGGCTCAGATTCTACCTCAATCGAAACACGGGCTATCCAACAGGACGACGAATACATCATTAACGGCCAGAAAATCTGGATCTCTCGGGTCGACGCAAGCGACTACATCGTTCTGATGGCCCGAACCACGCCAAAAGAAGCCGTCGAGAAAAAAACCCGCGGGCTGACGATGTTTCTCGTCGACCTTGAGGACGCCTATGAACAGGGCGGCCTCGAAATCGAGCAAATTGACAAGACAGCGAGTAACTTTGTGCACTCCTACGAACTATTTTTCCAGGACCTCCATGTCCCTGCCTCGAACGTCATCGGCGAAATCGACCACGGGTTTTATCAGATGCTCGACGGCCTCAATGAGGAACGGCTTGTTATCGCCGCCGAATGTATCGGCCTCGGCGAAGCAGCGGTCGAAGCAGGTGTACAGTACGCAAAAGAGCGAGAAGTATTCGACCGCCAAATCGGGTCGAACCAGGCGATTCAGCATCCGCTCGCAGAAGCTCACGCACACGTACAGGCGGCAAAACAGATGGTGTACAATTCAGCCAGCGCTACAGAAGACGGCGCAGATACGAAAGATATCGGCGCCCGCGCAAATATGTCGAAGTTTCTGGCCGCAAAAGCTGCTTTTAACGCCGCGGACGCGGCCGTCCAAACTCATGGCGGATTCGGCATTGCTCGAGAGTACGATGTCGAGCGCTACTTCCGGGAAGCCCGACTCACCCGCCTCGTACCAATTACACAACAGCTCGCACTGAACTTTATTGGTGAGAACGTCCTTGGACTCCCACGCTCATACTAATGACTGACCAAACACTCAAAGCAGGCTGGCAGGGTCGCTACTACGAAGACTTTGAGGTTGGCGATGTGTACAAACACCCGTACGGCCGAACCGTAACCGAAACTGACAACGTGTGGTTCACCAACCTCACCATGAACGCTAATCCGATGCATTTCAACGAAGTCTATGCATCGGAGACCGAGTTCGGCGAGCGACTCGTTGACGGCACCTTCGTGATCGCGCTTGCGGTCGGCATGAGCGTCATTGATATCTCAATGAACGCAACGGCGAATCTCGGATACGATACGGTCAGACACCACGCTCCAGTCTTCCACGGCGATACGCTCTTTGCCGAATCTGAAGTCCTCTCAAAACGAGAATCCGACAGTCGCGACCACGTCGGCCTCGTCACAACAGAGCTCCGCGCATACAATCAGAACGACGAGAAGGTGCTCTCCCTGGAACGGACGCCAATGGTCCTCAAACGAGAACACGCAGACCCGACGGCTGCACGCCCACCGGGTTGGCCGGACGGTGTCGGCACACAGCCAGAGAATACTGATGACGATGAATAACCAACGACTCGCCAGTGATGTACCCGTTCAGTCGGCTTCCGAGGCAGCAGCCGAAATCGCAGACAATGCCACTCTTCTCGTAAGCGGATTTGGGAGCGTCGGCTATCCAAAAGCCGTTCCGATTGCACTGGCGGAATCAGAACGCGACCTCTCACTGACGGTGGTGAGCGGTGGGAGTGTGGGCGAAGAAATTGACGTGAGACTCGTTGAAGCTGGCGCTATTGACCGACGATACCCCTACCAGGCCCGACAGCCCGCTCGGAACGCAGTAAACGATGGCCGCATTGCGTTCCATGACCGGAATATCAGTTCTCTCGGTGACGAAGTCCAATATGGCGGCCTCGCCGATGGTGATATTGCAGTCGTGGAAGCACTTACTGTCGGTGACGATTGGCTGGTGCCGACGATGAGTATCGGCCAGACACCTGCCTTCATCGAAAGCGCCGAGAAACTCATTGTGGAAGTGAACACGGCAATTCCTCGGGAACTTCGCGCGTTTCATGATATCTACCGGCCGGGAAGACCGCCAGATCGAGATCCAATCCCGCTTACAAGCCCAGGCGGCCGTATTGGGGATAACCGGATTGAGTTCGACCCGGAGAAACTAGTCGCAGTCGTTGAGACAGATCGCCGTGATCAGTCCTACGAATTCCGCGATCCCACCGACAACGATCGCGCTATTGCTGCTCATCTTCGGTCATTCCTTGAAGACGAGGTGGAACGCTCGCCGCTATTCAATGAATCGCTCCGGATTCAGTTCGGCGTTGGTAGCCTCGGGAACGCCCTCATGGGAGCGCTCGGCGACGCTGATTTCGGCGACCGCAGCCTCATTTATTTCGGTGAAGTGTTCCAAGACGGGCTACTTGACCTTCTTGACGACGGCACTCTTCACGCAGCAAGTGCAACCTCCCTTGCTCTCTCCAATGACGGTCAGGAGCGATTGTTCGAGCACGTAGAGCAGTATGCCCAGAATGTCGTTCTTCGGCCCGCAGATCTCTCAAATAATTCGACGCTCATCGATCGGTTCGGCGTTGTTAGCGTGAATAGCGCCCTCGAAATAGATCTTTTCGGACACGTAAACTCCACGCATATCAACGGGACGCACGCGATGAATGGTGTCGGTGGGAGTGGCGATTTTAACCGTCACTCGCCACTTGCCGTGCTCGCACTGTCGTCGACTGCGACGAACAAGGATATCTCGCGTATCGTCCCGATGGTTCCTCACGTCGACCATACGGAACACGATATTGACGTCGTCATTACCGAACAAGGCGTTGCTGATCTTCGCGGAAAGGCTCCCCGCGAAACTGCAGCAAGCTTAATCGAGAATTGCGCGCATCCCAACTACCAGGACGCGCTTCAGGCTTACCTCGACCGCGGCCTCCAACACGGCGGCCATATTCTACACGATCTCGATACAGCACTCGACAGATATAGCGATCGACGTTGACGAACGACGACCTGTAATAGAATGCCGATCGCGAGCGGGATGGAAATAGAGCGGAGTGAGAGAGAAAAGGTCAGGAATTCGTGTCCTGATTGGTTAGGGCATCTCGTACGCGTCGAGCAATGGCTGGATAGTCAAATGGCGGGCGTGCATCGGGACTGACGGGGTCGACAGCACATGAGAGAAGGGTTGCGCCATCGGCGGAGACACTGTTCCGGTACGCGTCCGCAAACTCGTTTGTCGAGTGGACGGTGCGAGCGGTGAGTCCACAGTTCTCTGCAACACCGGCGAAGTCAGTATGTGACGCGTGTGTCGGCTGACCGCCGGTTGTCTCATATACTTCATTGTCCCAGAGAACGATAGTGAGATTGCTTGGATTGTAACGGGCGACAGTCGAGAGAACGCCAAGTGACATCAAGAGCGATCCATCGCCTTCCAAGACGGTGACAGGGTCGTCAGTGCTCAGTGCGAGTCCGAGACCAACGGCCGTTGTCACACCCATGCTGCCCCACTGGTAAAAGTTCCGAGCACGGTCTACGTCGGACACACTTGCAAGGACGTAGGAGGCGACACCGAGATTTGAGACAATCGCTGCATCGGGAGTGACGTCAAGAACTGCTTCGGTGCATGCGTATTGGTCCGCTCGCTGGTCGGTCATTTTGTAGCCTCCGCTTTGTGGCCGGTGATCGTCTGTTCAAGTAAGATGACGTAGGGGGATTGCGTAGAGAACGCAGTTTCTCCGGCGAGTGTGACGGTGTCTCGGAGCTCGGCGATGTCCGTGACCACTGTGTTCCGAACGCCGAGATCATCAAGCAGCCGGTCCATATTGTAGCCAGCCGGGACCTGTGCTATGTTGAACTCGCCGAGATTCCCGCGGCGCGTCACCACGCCCAAGAACGGAATACGGGCCGGGAGACTGAGTGAGCCAAGCGCATTGAACGTGTTTGCGAGACCACTGGACTGACAGAGGAGTGCTCCGCGCATTCCGCCGACCCATGCGCCGACAAGAACGCCGACTGCTTGTTCTTCTCGTGCGACGAGAACGGTCTCGAACCGGTCGTCGTCCTCGACGGTTGAGATGAGTGCATCCATCTTCGAATCCGGCAGATATGCGATCATCTCTACGCCGGCATCCGCAAGCGCCTCGGCAATAGCGTCACTCCAGGTCATTGTCGATGTTGAGACAGACGTTCTTTGTCTGTGTGAAATTTTCAATCGCTTCAAGGCCTTTCTCTCGGCCAAAGCCACTCATCTCGTAGCCACCGAACGGCGTCTCGACGCCACCTGCAAACCACTCATTCACGTATATTTGGCCAGCATCGACGTCACGGGCAAAGCGATGCGCTCGATTCACATTCGTCGTCTGAATACCAGCGACCAGCCCGTACTCCGTATCATTCGCTAGCTTGATTGCTTCGGCCTCGTCAGTGAACGTCAACACGGCAAGTACTGGCCCGAAAATCTCCTCTTGGGCAATGCGCATGTCCCGCGTAACGCCATCAAAAATCGTCGGCTCGATGTAATAGCCGTCTCTATCGAGCGCATCACCCCCAATGACAGGCTCGCCGATTTCTTCGCGTCCAACATCGATATAACCGATAACGTGATCAAACTGTGTCTCTGAGACAATCGGACTCACATCCGGATTGTCTTCACCTGGCCCAACAGTGAGTTCTCTCACTCGGTCGATAAGCCGGTCAAGGAATTCATCATGGATATCGTCGTGAAGGATGAGGCGGTCACCAGCCGAACAGACTTGCCCGGCGTTAAACGTAAAGATGGAGGTAAGAGTGTGTTCAATGGCGTTATCGAGGTCAGCGTCCGGGAAGACGACGTGTGGATTCTTTCCACCGGCTTCGATATGGACTGGGTTGAAATTCTCCACGGCGCGCGTTGCGACGTCGCGACCAGTCGGGACAGACCCTGTGAATGCGACCCCGTCGATATCGGGATGACCGGCGAGCGGAGCACCGACGTCTGGGCCATATCCCTGTACGACATTGAGAACACCATCTGGCAGACCGGCATCGTCTGCGAGTTGCGCTATCTCGATCGCCGTCAGCGGCGTTTGTTCGGCTGGTTTTACGATGGTCGCATTGCCAGCAGCGAGTGCAGGAGCGACTGTCCGGCCAAGTAACATCACGGGGAAATTCCACGGGACGATATGTGCCGTGACACCGAGTGGCTCGCGGAGTGTATAGTCGACGTAGTGGTTTGTGAGTGGAATACTGTCGCCGTGAATCTTGTCCGCAATTCCAGCATAGTACTCGAAATATCGGGCGCCGATTTCGACCTCAGTAGCAGCATTGGATCGTGATTTTCCATTCTCACGGACGAGCAGCGCGGCAATAGAGTCCGCGTTCTCTCGCAGTGTCTCGGCGATCCGTGTTAGTATCCGGCCGCGTTCAGCCGGTGCAATATCATTCCAGTCAGCGAACCTGGCTCGTGCACGTTCGATAGCTGCATCAACATCGTCGCTATCACCGTCTGGAATAGCCCCGAATTCGTTTCCCGTTGCAGGATTCACAACGGCGATAGACTCCGTTCCAGATACCTCCCTCCCGCCGATAAAATGTCCCCTGGTATCGTTATTCGTGGTGCTCTCTCGCATAGGTGTGTACAGTTCTCGAAATTACCTCTTCAATGTTCGGGTGGCTCATCTCAAGGTACTGCTTGGAAGCGCTGGCTCACATCACCGGGAGAATAATGCTTATGGGTGCTCCTACTGTCGGGTTGCTTAGTATGGGCGAGTGTCCGGAGTACCGGGCCGGTCCAACACCACAATGTCAGAAACGACCGGAAGTACGTACATACTTGATGCACTGGCAGCAGAAGGCGTCTCAACACTGTTCGGCCTGATTGGAGAAGGAAACGCCCACTTCATTGATTCGACAAACGACCACAAAGTCTCGTTCAGGTACGCCCGCCACGAACAGGTCGCAGTGACAATGGCGGATGGCTATGCTCGCACAACAGGCCAGGTGGGCGTCTGCACACTCACCCATGGTCCCGGCGTAACAAATGGGGCAACCGGTATTGCGGCCGCCGACCGAGATAGCATCCCACTCGTCATCATCGTTGGAGATACTGGCTTCGCCGGTCGTGAGACATCACTCCAATATCTCGACCATCAATCGTTCACACGCCCGATATCGGCCTATCAGACACGCATCGAGACGTCCGAGACGATCCCTGAAACGATACGGCGGGCATTCGCTAAAGCACGGAGCGAACGCGGCCCCGTAATCGTTGAACTCCCCGGAGATATCCAGGAAGCACCCGCTCCAAACATCGAATATACGCCACGGCCTACGGCGACTCAGCGAATACAGCCGGACCCCGAACAGGTACAGGCAGCCGCTGGCGTGCTGGAAACGGCAGACAATCCCGTCATTCTCGCTGGCGGTGGAGCGCAGGCGTCGAACGCTGGTGACGCAATATCGACTCTTGCTGAACGACTCGGCGCCCCAATCGCAACGACATACTTTGCAAAGGGGCTGTTCTCACACGACCATTCACTCCATTCCGGCATCGCAGGGACGTTCATGACACCTGCGAATGACGCACTGCTCTGGGATGCAGACGTTGTGCTTACCGTCGGGGCGCAACTTTCGGGGAAGTCAACTCGGTATGGTGAACTCTATGCGGACGCCGAAATACTCCAAATCGACGTGTCGGCCGACGCGCTCGGTCGGTATCACGACCCCACGGTCGGTATCCTTGGTGACGCTCGAGCAACGGTCACGGCACTGACGGACTATGTCTCAGAGAACTCCGAGAGAGCTACAGAAGTAGCAGCAACGATTGAATCCGAAGGCCACATCATTCCCTTTGAGGAAGCGTCTGATGGTCCCTATGTTGATCCACGGTCGCTCACCCTCGCAGTCTCGGATCGGACTGCGGATGATGCTGTTGTTGCTGTTGATTCAGGGAACAATACGGGCTTTCCGGCGGTCTTCCATGAACTCGATGCTGGCGGGCAGATGCTCGTCAACGGGAACTTCGGGACGATGGGGTACGCAGTTCCGGCCGCGCTCGGCGCCCAATATGCGGACCGCGACCGGGACGTTGTCTGTTATACTGGTGATGGCGCTTTCATGCAGGTTGTCCAAGACGTCGAAACAGCGGTGCGACTTGGTCTCCCTATTATCTTCGTGATTTTGAACGATGAGAGCTACGGCATCATCCGTCATCGCCAGCAGTTGGAGTTTGACCGGACGACGGCCGCGGACTACGAAAGCGCGGATTTCAAAGAAATTGCGCGTGGTCTCGGTGCTCGTAGTGCTACAATCAAATCAACCGACGATCTTGCGGTTCTGGATGAATTCCGTAGTGAGCGTCCCGACACGCCCTTAGTTCTTGACGCGCATACTAATCCAGATGTTTCCCGGCCTGGATTCCCGCCGTTCTAGAGATCGACACGGAGGTTGCCACGTCGGGAAACAGTTGCTGTCGTCGCCGGGGGGAGCAGGCTTGTACAGCCGGATTCTTCAAGAATCGCTGGGCCTTCGACACGCTCGTTGACGGAAAGCGCCTCTCGGTCAAGGATTGGCGTTTCGACAAACCCCTGGTCAGCAAAGTAGATGTCGCGATATCGTTTTACCTGCTCCCCATCTGTCGTCGCGATTTCGTCCTGCAACGGCGGTGTTTCAACGGTGCCGGCGGCACGAAGCGTGACCAACTCGACCGGCTCATCCGTCATCGCGTAACCGTACAGCTGTCGGTGCTGCTCGTGGAACTGCTCGATACTCTGTTCGAAATTCTCGACAGAGTACGTCTCATTCGGCATAGAGACCGTCAGTTCGTACGCCTGCCCCGCATATCTGAGGTCAAGCTGGTGATGGATACTGATATCGTCTTCACTGAGCGCCTGATTTTCGAATCGTTCACGAAGAGTGGAATCGAGGTGTTCGAACTCGATACGGACCTGCTCGGCATCAAGTTCAGTGCCAGTGTATGCTCGAGATTCATCCATGCGGATGTCTGCCCGGAGGAGGCCACGTGCCGAGAACACGCCGGGACTCCGCGGGATCAACAGCGAATCCATATCCATATTCTGAGCCACGTTCGCTGCCTGCAGGGGGCCAGCACCACCGAATGCAACAAGCGAAAATTCGCTTGGGTCGCGGCCACGCTCCACAGTAACGCGGCGAATTTCGCGCGCCATCTTCGCGTTTGCAACCTGAATAACCTTCATTGCTGCTTCTTCAGGGGCGAGACCGAGCGGCTCCGCGATCGTGTCTGTGAACACGCTCCGAGCGCGGTCGATAGCCGATTGGACGTCGCCGTCAAGGAAGACAGCAGGATCGATACGCCCGAGCACCAGATTAGCGTCTGTTACAGTCGGGTCGGTCCCGCCACGCCCATAACAGATCGGGCCAGGGTCCGCACCAGCAGACTTTGGTCCGACACGAAGCCCACCGCCGGCGTCGATCCATGCGATGCTGCCACCGCCGGCACCGACTGTGTTAATGTCGACAAGTGGTGTATTGATCGGGAGGTCGTTAATTTCGCCTTCGGTCGAGCGAACAAGGTCTCGCTCCTCGACAATGCTCACGTCCGCGCTCGTGCCGCCCATGTCAAGCCCGATTGCATTCGTTATGTCTTCCTCTCGACTTACATCGCGACAGGCTACTGCGCCCGCAGCGGGACCTGAGAGAACCGTTCGAAGGGCGAAGTCGGTTGCTTGCTCGGTGCCGAAAATCCCGCCGCCGGAGTGCATTACGTTCAACGGCACATCGATATTCCTGTCCGTGATACCGGCATCAAGGCGGCCCAGATAATCCTGAATGGTCATCTTCACGGCTTCGTTGAGCACCGTCGTGACGGTGCGGTCGTATTCCCGGGTTTCAGGGTAGACAGCAGACGACAGCGTGTAGTCAAGCTCTGTCTCCGCTTCGATAATCTTGCCGACGCGTTGTTCGTGCGCATCATTGAGATAGGAAAACAGCATCGAGACCACGATCGAATCGACGTCTGCCGCTGCGAATTGCTGGACGGCGTCGTGAACTGCTTCCTCGTCAAGTGCATCGACAATGTCGCCATCCGCGTCAAGACGACCCGGAACGCCGATGCGATACCGACGAGGAACGAGCTCCGGCGGTTTGTCAGCCTGCAAGTTATAGAGCTCGGGGCGTGTCTGATCCCCGATCTCGAGCACGTCTCGAAGACCATCGTTTGTAATAAGGCCAAGCTCCGGAATTTCGTTTTCGAGGACGGCATTCGTACCGACTGTCGTGCCATGACTGAGGAACGACACACGCTCGGTCTCGATTCCCGTCTCGGTCAGGATTTTGTCGATGCCAGCAAGCACACCTTCATCGAAGTTTGGCGATGTCGAGGGCGTCTTCGTGGTGTAGACGTCATTGCTGTCTGCGTCATAGAGAACGACGTCAGTGAACGTGCCGCCTGTGTCAACGCCGATGCGCACAGTCATGCTCCATCACCATCCTCGGTGGCGGCCGTCTCACGAAGCTCCTGTCTGCGTGCAGCGGTCTGTTCCTCGTCGAGTCCATCATCAATTACGACGCCATAGTCGTCGTACGCTTTCCGTTTCGACACCTTCTCGTCGCGGACGTCGGCGACTACGTCGTCAAGATCTCGTTCTATTGGATCACCATATCCGCCACCGCCGGGTGTCTGGACACTCACGACGTCATTCGAGTCGAGTTTTGTCGTCGATTTCGATGCGAGTTCTTCTTCATCGTCTGTTTCGGGGTTCCGATAAAAGTTCGCGCTCCGGGCGGCATGCCCGCCAAAAACACCCCATGGTTGCGAGCGCGTACGGTCTGTGAGCAGTGAAAAGGATGCTTCGTGATCGTAGAACTCTAAGTCGCGTCGAACGCCAAGGCCACCACGCTGGCGACCGGCGCCCTCGGAGTCCTGAATGAGTTCGTATCGGCGGACGTACACCGGGAGTTCCGCCTCTAACTCCTCAATGGGGCTATTGGCCGTATTCTGGAAATGTGTCTGCACTGCATCCATGCCATCTTTCTCTGCGCGACCGCCGTAGCCTCCAGCGACGGTTTCATAATACACGTAATCGTCGTCGTCTCGCGGGTCGTGGCCGCCGTACGCGACGTTACAGACGATGCCTTTGGTTGCGGCGATTGTCTCATCCGGGACCGCGTCTGCAAGCGCTTTAGTTACGAGATCGCCAGCACGCATTGGAATCTCCCAGCCGCCAGCAACAGGACGATTGAATGACGGATTCACCATCGAGCCTTCGGGCGTGATGATGTCGAGCGGACGGTAGAAGCCGTCATTTTTCGGCAGATCTTCGCCGATGAATGCCATGATGACAGCCATGGTTCCGGCGAACGCCATGGCGGGGGTGCAGTTCAGCGGCCCCTCATTCTCGTCAGCGGTGCCAGTGAAGTCGATCGTCATTTCATCGCCATCGACCGTCAGGGTGAGCACGAGGTCGACGGTTTCGTCGGTAATACCGTCGCCGTCCATCTCGTCTGTGGCAGAATAAGAGCCGTCCGGGAGTTCTTCGATTGCTGCACGTACTCGTCGTTCCGTGTAGTCAAGGAGTTCATCCAGATACGAGTCTATCTGCGAACTACTGTGTGTCTCGTGCAGGTCGATGAATCGTTTCTCGCCGATTCGGTTCGCGCCCAGTTGGGCCTGATAGTCGCCGCGCCGCATCTTTGGCGAGCGGACGTTCCGAAGAATGAGTGAAAGGACGTTTTCGTTGTATTCCCAGTTCTCTACGGCATGGATTCCTGGGATGATCATGCCTTCTGCGTAGAGTTCAGTACTATCGTTGGGGATGCCGCCTGGTGTTCCGCCACCGATATCGACGTGGTGAGCGGAGTTTGCGGCGTAGCCGATAATCTCGTCGTTGTGGAAGAGTGGCGAGATCAGCATGACGTCGGGGAGATGGACGGCGCCTCTGTATGGGTCGTTGATGAGAATGCCGTCGCCCGGTGAGAGGTCGTCCTCCCAATCAGGGATATTTCGGGGGACGACGGAGACAAGCGACCCGATATGTTGAGGAGCGATATCGTGCTGGGCAATATGCCTAAGCTCTTTATCAAATAGTGCACACGTGTGGTCGCGTCGAATCTTGATATTTGTTGAATATGCCGTCCGCTGGAGTGTCACCCCCATCTCTTCGACAATACTCTTGAGCGAATGCCGGAATATCTCGAGTTCGCCAGTGTCTACCATACTACTTTCTCCCGTACCAACTACATAAATTCAGCGGGGGTTTCACTCAGGTGGCCCAGACCACTCTCCACCGTTATCCTGTGGATTGTAACCGAGCACTTCCTGCGTATGTGAGAGATCAACCCACGTTCCATCATTGTCGCTAACCCCCCAGAAGATATCAAACTCAATCGTCTTGTTTTGGAGACACTGGTCGATCAGTTGGCCGAGATCTCGATGAGAGAGCCACGTACATTTCAGTCGGTCAGCCATATACTCGTAGTCCTCACTGTCTCGCTCCCACCACCCTTCGTCGACGCCCATCTCAGCAAGCCCATACGGATGGTCGTATTCGCTGCCAAGAACTGTCTTGATGCGAACGGAGTAGAAACTCGTCGGATAGTCACGCGTGTTCGTCACGTACGTCGGATGTCGTTCTCCAAGCGGATTCGCCTGACTCTCAACGAATAGTCGGCCGGCTGCCTCGCCGAACACTTTCGAGAGCCCATAGAACGAATCCGGCCGCACCGGATCGTCGCGAGTGACCGAAAGGATAGAAGTGGAATCATAGATATCGGGACTGAGTTCGACCTCATACATTCCGACGGTGTGAATCGACGACGCAAAGATGAACTTCTCGACTTCTGCGTCAGCGGCCGCCTGAAGGACATTGTACGTCCCGATGATGTTATTCTCGAGAATCTCCTCCCAGGACCCATTCAGGTCAACAATAGCGGCCAGATGGATAACTGCATCATGGCCTTCGAAATGGCCGCGAAGGTCGTCGGGGTCCGTGATATCTGCGATAACTGTTTCCCGGTCGGGATGGTCCTCGACATCGAGGCAGGTGAACTCGTATTCGTCTCGATCGCCGAGTTGGTCGAGAATCGCGTTCCCGACTGTCCCGTTCGCTCCCGTGACAAGGACTTGCATACAAACAAAAATGGAAAACCAATATCAAATATGTTTGGGGTGCCCAGCGACTGAGCTTCGCGAACTGCAGACGCTACGCCGTCCGCAACGAACGGCTTCACTCAAAGGGGAGTACGGAGACTGGACCGGGAGATAGTTTATCCCCCGAGGAACTGCTGTCGGACCTCCTGGTCCTGTAACAGGGCGTCTCCATCATCCTCGTATCGATTTTTCCCATTCGCGAGAACATACCCGCGGTCACAGCGCCGAAGTGCTTCCTTCGCATTTTGCTCAACCATCAGAACCGTCGTGCCTGCATCGTTGATAGCGTCGATACGATCAAACATATCATCGACGAGGTCAGGCGCAAGACCGGCTGATGGTTCGTCGAGCAAGAGGATATCCGGGTCAAGCATCAATGAGCATCCCATTGCAAGCATCTGCTGTTGGCCTCCAGAGAGATCGCCTGCCTTCTGTTGTTTTCGATTGGCAAGCACCGGAAACCGATCATACACCTCTTGTTTTCGCTCTTCAGGGAATTCATCGAGAATATAGACTGCGAGGCGGAGGTTTTCCTCGACGGTCAGCGTCGGGAAGACGTTCTCGGACTGGGGAACATATCCAAGCCCTTCGTAGATGATGTCTTCTGGCTCTAACTCAGCGATATCTTTCTCTTTATACGTAATGGTGCCGTCCATGTACGTTGCGAGCCCGACAATCGTCTTCATCACTGTCGACTTTCCAGCGCCGTTCGGACCGACGATAGTGACGTACTCGCCGTCGTCAACGTGTAAATCGATATTGGAGAGAATCTCAAGGTCGCCGTAACCAGCGTCGAGATCCTGAATTTCGAGCAGGCTCATTCGATATCTCCTCCAAGATACGCTTCAATAACGCGTTCATCTTCAACGACCTCATCCGGGTCGCCTTCAACCAGTAACTTGCCCTGCTGAAGCACAATCAGCCGATCAACGAGTTCAGTAAGCGTCTCGAGTTCATGCTCGATAACGATCACTGTTTGTCCGTTTTCGTTCAGTGATTTAATGTGATTGGTGAGCTTCCGTGTCAGCGTTGGATTGACGCCGGCGAACGGCTCGTCGAGCATGAGGATAGCTGGGTCAAGCATCAACGCTCGCGCCAGCTCTAACAGCTTCCGCTGCCCGCCGGAAAGATTACCACTGTACTCAGTTGCGAGATGGTCAAGCTCGAACTGGTTGATGAGTTCGTCTGCTTGCTGGCGCACCTCTCGTTCACGGCTTTGCATCTCCTCGTTGTGAAGGAGTGCAGGAATCGTGTGTTCACCGGGCTGATCAGGGGCAGCCAGCATCACGTTTTCGCGCACCGTCATCGTCTGTAGCTCGCGAGTTAGCTGGAACGTCCGCACCAATCCCTTTTGTGCGATTGTGTCCGTCGACTTGTTCGTGATGTTGTCACCGTTGAGGTGCACCGTGCCAGCGGTTGGCTCTTCGACGCCGCTCACACAGTTGAACAGTGTTGTCTTTCCGGCACCGTTCGGGCCGATGATGCCGACGAGTTCGCCCTGATCGATATCGAGTGAGACACCGTCGAGCGCTCGCACGCCACCGAACTCTTTTTGAAGATTATCGGTTGCGAGGAGCGTCATCGATTCACCCCTAATTCTTCGGCATTACCCCAGATACCTTCCGGTTTATACCGGATGATACCGACGAGAACCAAGCCGACTACCATCAGTCGAAGGGAAGCAAAGTCAGCAGACGACACTGGTATCGGTCCCTGGACGAATCGGGTAAGGAAGCGGAGACCGACGATGATTGCCAATCCTGCGATGACTGCACGGTTGTTGCCCGGACCACCGAGCAGCATCCCGATCCAGATGATGACCGTGACATTGAGTGTGAAAAAGCCTGGCGAGACAGCGCCGTTGTAGAGTGCGTAGAGACCGCCAGCGAAGCCGGCGAGCGCAGCCCCGTAGACGAACGATTGCATCTTGTAGGTGACTGCGGGTTTACCGAGCGCTCGCGTTACCAGCTCGTCCGCTCGGATTGCGCGGAGGACGCGCCCATACGGTGCGTTGGTAAGACGGTTGATACCAGCGTATGTGAGAAGGGCGATGGTGGCAAACACGAACAGTGCCGCAAGCACTTCTGTATCGCTGGACGATGTTGCTTCTTTCAGCGGCTGAGGGATGCCGAGAATGCCGACGTGAGCGCCGAAGAGGCCTCTGAAGGCGACAAAGAGTGAGTGAATGATTTCGGCCGCAGCAAGGGTTGCAATTGCGAGAAAGTCGTCTCGCAGTCGAAGAGTCGACATGCCGATGATGATTCCGAGCACGCTAGCGGTAATCACACCGGCAAGCAGGCCGACCGGCCACGGCAGTCCAAGTCCGGTCCCAGCATATGGGTTCACTGCTGTAAGCATCGCGACGGTGTATGCGCCGACGGCGAAGAAGGCGACATGCCCGAAGTTGATGAGGCCAGTAAAGCCGAACTGGAGATTGAGTCCAAGGACGAGTAGGATGTAGAGCAGTAGTAGAATCGTGACTTCGAGGTACGCCAGGGCAGCACCTGGCACCTGTGCGTTAACTGGCGTCCACAGGAACAAGGCCGCGATTACGGCTGTGAGAGCGGCAAGTAGGAGTGAACCGCGGTTGGTGACTGTGTCCGTGACGCTCATGCTTTCCGCACCTCCCGGCCGGCGATGCCACGTGGCCGAACAAGGAGGACGCCGATGAGCACTAGAAACGCCATCGTCGTCCCGAGTTCGGTGACGTTTGCTGGGAGGAGCGCGATCGACAGTGACATGACGAGTCCGATGATGTACGCGCCGGCGATGGCGCCATAGGCGCTTCCAGCGCCGCCAAGGATTGCGGCGGCGATAATTGGGAGGATTTGGCTGAATCCGATGCCGGCGCTCGCGTTCGTCTGGACGGCGAGTAGGACACCGGTGATGCCTGCAAGTGCGCCGGCAAGGAGCCAGACGCTATCGCGAATGCGGCGAGTGTCAATGCCGCGGACGCGTGCGAGGTTTTCGTTGTCTGCGAGCGCTCGCATCGCGATTCCGGCAGTGGTTCGGGTAAGCAAGAGATGGATTGCGATGAATACGGCGATTGCGATGCCGATGACGATGAGTTGCTGTGTTGTGATGAAGAAGTCGCCGAGAAGCGCCGTTGAGCCGACCGCTAGGTCGGGGAGTTTGAATCGGAATGTTGTCGGGGAGGCGGCGATATAGCGTGCTGATTGGCCGGCGGTGATTCGATAGCCGTTTCGCAGGAACAGCCCCAGTCCGATGGATGTGAGTAAAAGTGGGACTGCGCCTGCGTTTTTGAGCGGTGTGAAGAACAGGCGAGCGAGGATCAAACTGAAAATAGCTGTAACGATGAGCGCGGCGATGATTGCGAGTGGGAGCGGGAGTGCGAAGGCGTCTGCTGCGAGAAAGCCGGCGAACGCCCCGGTGGTGATGTACTCTCCATAGGCGAAGTTTATCATGCCAATGATGCCGTAAATGAGCGTGAATCCGACTGCGGCGATAGCGATGTACGACCCTATAACGAGCCCGAATATGGCGTTTTGGAGCAGACCCATAATTGATGTGTGTAGGGAAATCTGGAGACAGTCAGTATTCGTCTTGGTCAACGAATTTTCGAAGCGTTTTCGCCTTGATAACGTCAGTCTGTTTGAATGAATCTGCTTGTGCAGTCATAATCCCAACCGAGCCGAAGACATTGCCGTACTGCGTGAAGTTACACCGCGTGGCAGCACCCTGGAATGTTATTTCGCCGTTTTTGAGCGCTTTCTGCCCGTCGGCGAACGTGCTAACTGTCTTCCCATTTTTTCGGGTGACGGGACCGAGATTCTTCTCAATCGCCTTCGGTGACGCTTCACCTGCGCGCTCAATAGCAAGCGCTGTCGATACCACGGAATCATAAGCACAGGGCACCCACGCATTCATTTCGGCGTTGCCAGCATTGTTGAACTTCGACTTGAAGCCCTGGAAATAGGGGCCTTGTCCCACTGGTGTTGCGCTCCACGCGCCATCGAATTTACTCCCGATTGTCTTGGCCAGTTTCGGATCCGCAAGCACGTCTGAGAGGATTGGCTGGCGGCCGTAGCCGCCTGACTCCCAGTCCCGGAAGAGTGTCGTCGCGTCTTCAAGCCCCATGCTTACGACGAACGCTTTGAAATCAGCGTCGAATAGACGGGAGAGGCCAGCTTGATAGCTCGACTTGCCTTCCTGGACCTCAACGGTTTTGGCGACGGACCCACCGCCGTCCTTGAAGTGGTTCATGAATCCCTCAGCCCAGGTCCGTGCGCCAGCCGTATTGCCATGGATAACACCGACTCGCTTAATGCCCTTGTCAAGGGCATGCCGTGCACCACCAGCAGTCTGGACAGTGTCGGAAATCGTTGTCCGCCAAACCCAGCCGTCGTCGCTGAGTTTCTTCGGCGTCATTTTGTCGCCGCCTTTGGTGTCGAGGAAATTCGTCCCTGGCCACGGCGTGTTGATCGGTGTTTCCAGTCCTTTCAGGAATTCAAAAAGAGGGGCGATTTCGCTGGAGAAGAGCCCGTTGATGGCGATGGCGTTGTCGTTTTCGATAAGCTGTTGGACGACGGTGCGTGCTTGCTGGGGGTTGACCGAGGTGTCGCGACGCACGATTTTCAACTCACGATCGAGAGGACCACCTGCTTTGTTAATCTCTTTTACCGCCATGTTCGTCGCTTGCGTGATACCCGGCTGGAGGAAGTCCCACTTACCGGTCTGTGCGGCTGGCTGCCCGAAGACGATCGGTTTCCCCTGGTTTCCGCTATTTCCGCTTAGCCCAACACAACCTGCACTCGCAGCGATCGCCCCCACACCAGTTGCCTTCAAAAAACGTCGCCGGCTATTCCGATCACTGTCATGTGAAACCATACCTCGAATAATGAAATGGTCTGTTATAATACTTCCGTCGGTTTCGAATAGAGACTCCTTATTGGCTTGCTTGGTGTAATCATAACAATTTAAGAAAGCAATAACTGATATATATTCTATAGTTTTTACTATGCGACATTTTGTTCGACACGGCCCCCATCATTGTCACCGAACCGGCGACCGGAAAGCGGAGTGACGTCAACAAGCGTCGAACTATCACTCAAGCAGAGGTCCCGAACGATTTGGCCAGTAGCAGGCGCATGCTGGAACCCATGGCCAGAGAACCCAGCCGCAGTGATGAAACCTGGCACCGTCTCCTCAATAATTGGATGATGATCGGGCGTCACCGCATAGAGTCCGGCCCAGCCGCGCCGAATACGAGAATTAGGACCAAAGTACGTTGTATACTCTGCAGCGTGCTCGACGGCCGTCGCAGCCCACGCCATATCCATCGACTCAGAATAGGTGTCCGCGTCCGCATCGGGATCCTCAGCATCGAAATACCCACCGACCAGCGCCGCACCATCTCGCTCCGGACGGAAATACGACCCCGTCTCTAGATTGATTGTCAACGGCACATCCTCAGCAACCGGCTTGCTCGGCTCCACAACCGCAATCTGTCGACGGCGCGGCCGAATCGGAAGCTCCACACTCGCCATCTCGCCAATCCGTGCCGCCCACGCACCAGCTGTATTCACCACAAAATCCGCAGATAAGACACCGTCAGCAGTTTCAACCCCAATAACGGTATTTCCATTAGTGAGTACGTCAGTGACAGCCGTGTTCGTCTGAATATCAACGCCGGTCTCCCGGGCGGCACTGGCGTACCCCTGGACAGCGAGATTTGGGTCGGCAAACCCGTCTGTCGAATTGTACGTCGCAGCAGTGAACTGATCCGTTAGCAAGCCCGGACACTGCTCGCTTGCCTGTTCCGGCGTCAAAAGCTCAGTATCGACGCCGAGTTCGTTCTGCATCTGCACGTTCTGCTGGAATTGATCGGCCATCTCCGCCGTCTGTGCGAGAAAGAGATAGCCTGGTTTTCGGTACGCGAGGTCAACGCCGAAGGAGTCCTCGAACCGTTCCCAAACCTCTCGGCTCGCCATCGAGAGTTTGACGTTCACTTCCGTCGAAAACTGTGACCGGATACCACCTGCTGCCCGGGATGTACTGCCAGTTCCGAGCGAGTTCTTCTCATAGAGCGTAACGTTCGCGCCTGCTTCGCCTAAATAGTATGCTGCTGATAGCCCGACAATGCCGCCCCCAATGACGACTGCATCCATAATATGCTAGCCGTTCACAACAGCCAATATAAGTCTACTGTTACTGCGCCCAATCGAAGGAAACTCTAAGAGAGCTCGTCACATCGCAGTCGACATGGTTCTAATTTTGTCCGACGAAGAAATCGGCGCGCTCACTGACCTGCAAATACTCCCCGACGTCATCGAAACCGCGTTACGCAAACAAGCGGCCGGTGAAGTAGAGCGGCCCGAGCGGCCTCACTACGATATTGGAACGGGTCTTGAGTCCTCCCAGCCGCTCGGCACTGGTCTCGTCATGCCGGCCTATATCCATGGCACGGACTATTTCGCGACCAAATTAGTCAGTCTCCATGAAGACAATTCCGACCGTGGCTTGCCGACACTACACGCGCAACTCGTGCTTGCCGACGCACAGACAGGTGAACCCGTCTCCTTCATGGACGCTACACGCATCACGAACGGACGAACCGGCTGCATCGGGGGCCTCGCGGCACGCGAACTCGCGAACTCTCCTGTCAATCTCGCTGTCATCGGTGCTGGTGCACAGGCCCGCTGGCAGACCCGTGCCATAGCGACGCTTACCAACCTTGACTCCGTCACCGTGTATTCGCCGAGTGAATCGAAACACGACTGCGTCAGCGACCTGCAAGACCGCGGTATTCCTGCAACGGCTGCCGACACAGCCGATGCCGCCGTTCGTAACGCAAACGTCGTCGTCACAGCAACAACTAGCACCACCCCCGTCTTCTCTGTAGACGCCATCCAGCCCGGCACACTCGTCATCGGTGTAGGCGCTTACGCATCCGACATGCAGGAGCTCGAAGCCGGTGTCTTCGACCGAGCTACGAATGTGTTCGCAGACGTACCTGAGGAAGTCATTGACACCGGCGACCTTGCTGCGACTGACCTCGCTGAAACCGACCTTATCCCGATGGCTGCGCTCTTCGATGACCAAGCAGGACGGGAATCCGAGGATGATATCCTCGTAGTTGACAGCGTCGGCAGCGCCGTCTTCGACGTCGCCGCGGCCTCACATCTCTATGAGACCGCGACCGAACACGAGGTCGGGACAAGACAGTCCCTTTAGCTGGACGACTGATCATCGGTCTCGACAATGCCGAGATAGGGACGGTCGAGCGGTGTCGTTGGCCCAATCCAGCTGACAGTTCGGTCAGCGAACTCTTCCGTGTGTTCTACGTCGAAGGGTGTCGCTGCTGTGGGTTCTTTTCCGAGGAGATAGGCGATTGGAATTGGTCCAAACGCGTTCAGTCGCTCGGTAAGCCACCCGTCCGAGGCTGGTTCTGCCAGAATGACGGGCGCGTTCGGAAAGACGGCAATCTTGGCTTCGCGGGTAGAATCAAAGCGCTTCGCTGGGGTTGAGAGCTCAAATGCGGTCTTGAATCGTTCGACTGCTGTTGTTCGGTTGGGGACAGCCAAGACAACGGTTTCGATTCCTGTAATCGAAGTAGTAGCCATATCGTCGGTGGGTGAAATACGCCGTGTCCGCGGTGTTGTGTCCTCGATGAGAAACGGAAGCATCGTGCCTGGATCACCGTCGCCGAGGAAGGTGAGTTCCCACTCGATACGTGCCCCTTCCTCGGGTGTGCGGTGGTAGCTGTGCGGCCCATCAACGCTGATACCGCGGTCGCGGAGACGAGCCGTTCCGGCAGCGATATCGTCGACACCGACCGCCCATGCGCAGGGGCCGCCATTTTCCTGGATTGGCGAATGCCACCATGGCGACTCTTGCTCTGTGTCTGCCTTCGAAATGAGTTCGATATAGCTGCCATCTCCGAATCCGACGACGGCCATATGGGTCACGCCATTCGAGTGCGTGCCGCCGTATTCTGGCGAAAGCCCGGCCTGGTTGTATGCCGCGCTCAATGATGCAAGATCACGGCTAGCAACAGTGACATGATCGATGCTCAGGTTCATGGCTTCACTGGTTCGTCCCTACTCGTATACCCGGATTACTTGAGCTATCAATGTTTGGCATCACGCCCAGCTAACGTCTCATGACGGGATAATGTTCAGAGATATGGTCGAGACAGTCGCCGACGAAGGAGTTGAGACTCGTTGCAGCTGTCAGTTCAAAAGGGTGTGCTCGAGGACGACATAGCTATTTTTAGAATGCCTATCGACATAAGGATAGGAAAGAAGAAGAGAATAAGTCGTCGCCTCTGCTCGCCATTGGCGAGTTACTAAGGCGTCAGAGGAACCATCATCGTCAATCTCAGTTATCGACACTATCGGCCAGCAACTCCGTGATCTACTCGTCGGGGCGCTGGGATGAGAGTTCGCCGAGTTCGATTAGCTGTGATTCTGCCGCGATTGCATGCCCACACGGATCGACGCGTTAGAAACTGTATCAGTAGAAAACGAACGATAAGGAGACAGGATTAACAACTGCCGAGATTTCGGAACTCGCTCTGATCGCACTTTGAACAATCAGATGGTTTCGAAATAAAGGTGGTGCCGCATTTTTCACATTCAAAAATATCACCGGTCACCCGTACCTTCTGTTCCATCTGTTGAGGCGGGTTTCTTGAACTAAAGGTGTCGCATAACCAATGTAGTATTTCTATAGCTATGCATAGACACAGGCTCTACGTACATATGTTTTGTCACAGAAACCTCATATTAACTTACATTTCTAATAAGCGTGGATATTTACACAAAATCAGAGTCATTAATCCAGCGGAACGCTCGCGTGCGGGCGTCTGTACGGATGATCAACCTCGTTCGAGATTACGATAGCACCGAAGGGGTCGATTATGAGTCGCCGAGTCTCGTGGCCGAAGCAGCGAACGCAGGCCGCCAACTCGTCGATACGGTCGAGCGCTCCGAACAGAACACGGAACTGGTGAACTTCCGCGAGCAGCGCGCTGAATCCCAGCACGTCGAGGAGAAGTATCTCGACGTGCTGGAGGCCGGGCAGAAGATCGCGGAAGAGAACAACGCGATGATCGCGCGGCTGGACTATCGGACGGTCGCCACCCACTACGGGTGTGCGTACAAGAACGACGGCTATCGCGTGATGGAGGAGATGGCCGACCGAGTCCCCGGCGTGACCTACAAGGAGAGTCGGACATTGTCGGCAGACGACGCGATGGGTGTCGGCGGTCGGCATATCGAGATCTCGTTCGCTGACCCCGATCTCGCCGGCTGGATGCGAGCACACAACGCCAACACGGGAGGAAACTAACCACGACAGGCAGCGTTACAATATTGTAATCACGGGGGTTCCCGAACCCCCGTCTGCGGCGACACCACCGCACGAGATCCACACCGCATTCCCGGTAACCCACGGTGGTACCGTTCGTACGACTACTGTGGGGTGCGTCCTTTTCTGCGTCATTTCTGCGAAAGAGAAGGGGGTCGACGGCGTCGACCCCCGTTATTACAGCGTTGTAACCAACTCTTCGCAACAGGTTCACGAGACAGCGACAAAGCTGAGCAAAAGCGCTCTAGCCGAACTACGCAGACCACCGCGACAATGGGAGGGCAGCGCTCCGGGCCTGGGTAGGCGACGAGTGCGAGGCAGAGCGAGAACGCGAGCAGGAACGGAAGCGTCTCCGAGACCGCCGTCGCCAGAGCAAGACGACGAGCAGGGACGCGAACTAAACACCGTACTGGGCCAACGTCGCCGACGCGATCGACGCCGTGGACGCCCGCGACGCCGCTCGCGAGATTATAGTCGAAACGGCGTGTTCTCGCAGTTCGGTCGCTCTTGGACGAGCACGTAGGTTAGTATACTATGCTAACTTCGGAGGTATTCAAGAATGACGTCCCGGTGGCACGCCTTCGGGGTATACCAACAGGCGAGCGTCTTGCCACGGAGCTCTTCGACAGCGTCTTGGAATTCATCGTCGTTGAGCCTGTCGTGAAACGCCTCTCGGTACTTCTCGACTGCTTCCTCTCGCGAGTATCTATCACTCGTCTTGTAGGGATTACCGAGCACCCGTCGTCGCCGACGTCAGTGTTCAGCATGTGACTCTCCCCGCCGTTGGCTCTCCCGATATCAACGTCGTACTCGTCGGTCTTTCGTTGGTTAACGAGACGAGTCTGTACGTCGCCTGCAAGCGTGGTCTGTTATCGTCACGGCGGTAGTCTCCGTACAATTGACAGTGATTCGCAGACGTTTCCATATTCCTTTTCGCAGCAGTTTCTCGACTGGATGAAATTGCGTTGACTGCTGCAGAGGATGTGTCCAGCATCGGAATTCGTCGTTCAGTCCTTGTGGTCAGGGTTGAAAGCGTAATAGGCAACAGCCATTGTAACGGCCTCGAACGTCAATCGCTCACCGACTAGCGCGCCAAAAAGGAACAGAGTCGTGACGTCCTCGCAGCAGGGCCGCCAATGGCTCAAAACAACCCCCAAGTGAGCACTCCACTCTACCAAATCTCAATTCCGGAAGCAGGTCGTCACGGTTGCGACCTATCCCACGATCGGGAAGACTGAACGCGGCCACCTGCGAGCCTATGTCTATATTGGGAATTTCGGCTTTGTTGGAAACCCTTGCTGAGAAACACGATGATGAGTAACCTCCGTCATGATGGATGACCTCCCGAAGTCGCGCCTTCTCCAGTTCGTCGAACGTGCTGTCGTGCTGGCTCGCCGCGCTGTGTCACGGTTCTCGACTCGCTATTCGCGGAAGCGCATCCCGCTCCGGCAACACGTCGTCCTGCTTTGCCTGCAAATCAAGAAAACGAGCACGTATCGTGACCTCGCTGACGAACTTACCGAGATGGCCCGTGTCCGTGACGCCCTATATCTTGACTTGATTCCCCCACCCTCGACACTCTGTAAGGCGTTCGACCGCCTGGAGATGGCTGTTTGGCGTGTCCTGTTGAACGTCTCCCTCACAGATTTGCTGCTGAACAGAGTGGCCGATATCGATACGTCCGGGTTTGAGCGGGCCCACGCCTCAGCCCACTACACGAAGCGAACGAATCCCACGATACAGCATCTAAAGACGACGCTATTAGTCAATACAGAAACCAACGCGGTACTCGATATTCACGTGACGACAACGCAGAAGCACAATACCCAAATCGCACCACAGGTGGTGACATGTAACGCTGGGGCCATTACAGTACTGATCGATGACAAGGGATATGACGATCAGAAACTTCGGCGGATCGCCCGCAAGTACGACATCCGACTACTCATCAAGTATCGTGAGTTCACGTCACTCCACAAGGCATCCAACCCCTTCAGAATCCTCCGATGATATAAGTTACAGTGTATTCACACATACATATACTTATAATAGGATATTTATATAATTTTATATAACAGATATTAGTGGCAAGTGGTTGATCGAGAGTCTCTCGGACCACTTAACCCCCTAGGTGGTTCATACCCAGGTATAAACATCGATTCTGAGGGGTGAATGGTTATTTTACAATACTGAATTTGCTTTCTGTATGGCAAAAGTATAAGTCTATGATTTCAGCATTTAGAGTTGCGATGACCGATGACTCTGCGAACCACGTCAAATCAGTCACCCGGGCCCTCGACATTATAGAAGCACTCAAGGATCTAAACGGAGGGGGTGTTTCTGACGTGGCGGACCGAGTAGACATTCCTCCAAGTACGGTACACAACTATCTCGCGACGCTTCAGGCGAACGAGTACGTTGTCACGAAGGGGTCTGAGTACCATCTCGCAGATCGGTTCATTCACATCGGTGATTTCGCGAAAAACCGCCATGACCTGGTGAACGTCGGGAAGCGGGAAATCGAATCGCTCGTTGAGGAGACGGGGCAGACGGTGAATCTCGTCCTTGAGGAGAACGGCATGGGCATCTATGCCTACAGCAGGACCGGGGCAGGAGGGCTTCAGAACTTCGCACACGTCAGAGAGCGTGAGTACCTCCACAGCACTTCGTCGGGCAAAGCACTGCTCGCAAATCTTCCCGAAGAGCGCGTCGAAGAGATCATAGCAACCCACGGACTGCCCCGCAAGACATCGAGTACAATCACCGAGGAATCCGAATTGAAAGCTGATCTTTCGACGATTCGTGAGCGGGGGTACTCACTTAACGATGAGGAGAATACGCCCGGTGTCAGGGCGGTTGGGGCACCGATCGAGATAGAGGCGGATACCTTCGCTGCGGTGAGCGTTGCGGGGCCCATCAATCGGTTCACGGACGAAGTATTCTACGATGAATTACCGGGTATGGTGCACCGGACTGCCAAATCTATCGAAGTTGATTTAGTTAGCTGATGTTTTCTTCCTGAACCACAATTCTGCATCGCTAAAATTGAGGGTAGATAGCCCCTAAGCATAAATTACTCCTATTTATCCAGTGAATATGATAAACACACTTTACTGCCCTGTCTGTGATACGCAATTCCATGGGATTCAGTGACTATGCTGTAAAACGGCTATTGCTGGCCATTCCAGTTTTACTGGGGGTGTCTATCGGGGTCTTCCTGCTCATCAAGCTCTCCCCTGGAAGTCCCGTTACGACGATCTTGCCACCACAACAACGAACGCCTGCAAACGTCGAACGGCTCAGACAACGTCTTGGACTCGGCAAACCGCTTTACGTCCAGTACTTCAAATGGCTCAAACACGCAGTCGTGGGCGATCTCGGCCGGTCGTACGCCCTCCAGAGCCAGGTGACCAGTCTCATTCTCTCACGGATATGGCCGACAATTCAACTCGCGCTCGTCTCCCTACTCGTCGCTATCTTGATCGCCGTCCCGGCCGGCGTGATCAGTGCAGTGTACAAGGACACGTGGATCGACCACACCAGCCGCGTCGTCGCGTTCCTCGGTATCAGCATCCCACCGTTCTGGCTCGGCATCATGATCATCATGGTGTTCGTCCTGTTCTGGAAGAGCTGGTTCGGGGCACCGCTGATTCCCATTAGCGGCTACGCCGCGCCGACCGAGAATCCGCTTCAGTGGGCGCGCACTATCCTCGCTCCGGGAATCACACTCGGGGTGGGGTACGCCGCGTTGACCGCACGGATGACCCGGTCAGCGATGGTCGAGGTGTTAAACGAAGATTACGTGCAGACGGCCCGTTCAAAGGGCGTCAAAGAGAGCAGCGTCGTCCTCGTTCACACCTTCCGGAACGCGCTCATCCCAGTTGTAACCGTTCTGGGTTTACAGATCGGATTCCTGTTCAACGGCTCCATCGTCGTCGAACAGATATTCAAGTGGCCAGGTATCGGCCGACTGCTCTACAACGCTGTCCTGGCTCGGGACCTGCCGCTGATACAGGGAATCATCCTCGCCATCGCGATGGTGTTCGTGCTCGCAAATCTGTTCGTCGACCTGCTATACGCGTATCTTGACCCCCGAATCAAATATGAATGAGTGAGTTCGAAAATGTCAACTGAAACTGGAACTTCGACGCTCGACGACCTCTACGACCGCACCGCATGGACAAGAGACCTTTATGGACGACTGGACCTGACCGCCCGTGCGTCGCTGTGGGCCATCGTTGCCCTCGTCGTCCTCGCCGTTATCGCGCCCGTCGTCGCTCCGTACGGGCCAGCCGAGCAAGACTACGATGCGTCACTGGCCGGACCGAGTGCGGAACATCCACTCGGCACGGATCTAACCGGCCGCGATATATTCTCACGGCTCCTCTTTGGGGCCCGCGCGTCGCTCCTGGTCGGCATCGTCTCCGTCGGAATGGCCATCTCGATTGGCGTCCCGTTAGGGAGCCTCGCGGGGTACACTGACCGGTCCTGGCTCGACGAGAGTATCATGCGAGCGATGGACGTCGTCATCTCCGTGCCCGCCCTGGTGCTTGGCCTCGCACTGGTCGGGACGCTCGGGGCGAGCCTACGAAACGTGATACTCGTCATCGGCATCGTCTATACGCCCCAGTACGCTCGCGTCATCCGCGGACAGGTGCTCAAGGTCAAAGAAGAGGAGTACGTCGAGGCGGCGAAAAACACCGGCCTTGGCCATCCCTCGATCCTCGGCAAGCACATCCTTCCGAATGCCTTCACGCCGGTGCTGGTCCAGGCGACCTACCACGTCGCGACAGCTATTATTATCGAGGCATCGCTGTCCTTCCTCGGACTTGGCGTTCAACCGCCGACGCCGACCTGGGGACGCATGATCTCTGCGGGCCGCAGCTATCTGCCCGACGCCTGGTGGATATCGGTGTTCCCCGGCCTGGCTATCATGATAACGGTGCTCGCGTTCAACCTGCTCGGTGACGGGCTGCGCGACGAGTTCGACCCTCGCTCGGTCACGGAGAACGATAGCACATGAATGAACACGTCCAGCACTCAGACCAAGCCGCTGACCGCACCAAGACCGAGCCGGAGTCGGTGTCCGAGTGGGAACTCGTCCGACGGGGCGACGACCCGCTACTCGCGGTCGACGACCTACATCTCCGGTTCGACACGTCGGAAGAGACAGTGCAGGCAGTCGACGGTGTCTCACTCGAAATTCAGGAAGGCGAAATCGTCGGCCTGGTCGGCGAGTCCGGCTGTGGCAAGAGCGTCACAAGCCTATCGCTGATGAGTCTCGTCGAATCGCCCGGGGAAATCCACGAGGGGAGCGTCCGGTTCAAAGGCGAGGACCTATTGGCGATGTCCGACGAGGAGCTTCGGAACCTGCGAGGGAGCGAGATGGGAATGATATTCCAGGAGCCGGGGTCGGCACTGAACCCGGTGTTCGACGTCGGCTGGCAGGTCGGCGAACCTCTCCGTGTCCACCAGGGAGTCAGCGAGGAAACCTCTCGGGAACGGGCGGTCGACCTCATGCATGAGGTCGGTATTCCGAGCCCCGAAGACCGTGTCGACGACTACCCGCACCAGTTCTCTGGCGGAATGAAACAGCGTGCCATGATCTCGATGGCACTGGCGAATGAGCCGGACCTGCTCATTGCCGACGAGCCGACGACGGCGCTTGACGTCACCATTGAGGCCCAGATACTGGATCTCATCCAAGACTTGAACGAAGAGCTGGGCATGGCCGTGTTGCTCATCACGCACGACCTGGGCGTGGTCGCGGAGGTCTGTGACCGCGTCGCGGTGATGTATGCGGGACGAATTGTCGAGTACGGCGACATCGAGGACGTGTTCCTCGACCCACGCCATCCCTACACGAAGGGACTCATCAGCTGTGTACCCGACCCCACAGTGACTGATCCGAATCTTACCCCTATCGACGGTCAGGTCCCTGACCTGGCGGACACGCCGGACGGCTGTAATTTCGCTCCCCGGTGTCCGCACGCTACCGAGGCGTGTCGAGAAGAGGACCCGCGACTGCGGGAAGTCGCATCGGATCACTACAGTGCTTGTCTCTACGAGGACCCACAATGAGCAGTGACATCTCACCTAGCGATACGGACGGCCGCGACGACAGCCCAGCCCTCGAACTCGACGGACTCGAGAAGTATTTTACGGAGAATGACACGCTATTGAACCGCCTCCTCCCACATCGCGAGGTGAAGCAGGTTCGGGCGATCGACGGCGTGGACCTGACCGTCTCGCAGGGCGAGACCGTCGGGTTGGTCGGCGAGTCCGGATGCGGCAAGAGCACACTCGCCCGGGCGTTACTCCGACTTCTCGAACCGACTGACGGGTCAGTGTATCTAGCGGACGAGGAGGTAACCGCGCTATCGACGAGCGAACTGAAGTCACTCCGCAGCGAGGCCCAGATGATATTCCAGGACCCCTTCTCGTCGCTGAACCCGCGTTACACTGTCGAGGAGACGCTCGTTGAGCCGATGCGGGTCCATGACGTCTGCGACACCGACGCGGAACGCGAGAAGCGGGCGCGCGAACTCCTCGAACGCGTCGGGCTCGGCGCAGAACACGTAACCCGTCATCCACACGAGTTCAGCGGCGGGCAGCGACAGCGAGTCGCCATCGCCCGGGCGCTCTCGGTCGAACCGTCGGTCATCGTCGCGGACGAGCCGGTGTCCGCGCTGGACGTAAGCGTGCAAGCCCAGATTCTCAATCTCCTCCGCGAGTTGCAGCGCGAGATGGACCTTACGATGCTGTTCATCTCGCACGACTTGAGCGTCGTCCGGCAGATATGCGACCGCGTTGCGGTGATGTACCTGGGTAAAATCGTCGAGGAGGGGCCAACGAACGAACTGTACGAGAATCCGCAACACCCCTACACAGAAGTTCTTCTCTCCAGCATCCCCACTCCGGACCCGACGGTCGACCGCGAGCGCGTCAGACTGGAAGGGGATGTTCCGACGCCGATCGATCCGCCGTCTGGCTGTCGGTTCCATCCGCGCTGTCCAAAGGTCATTCCCCCGGATGACTGGACAGGAAGCCAGGATGCCTGGCGACGTGTAATCCAGCTCAAACACCGCGTCGCGAACGAGGAGATTTCCCCGGAGGCGATGCGAGAGAAGCTGACCGACGAAGGCGACGAGGGCGTCTCCGATGCGGCCGTCCTTGATGCTATTTACGAAGAGCACGTCAGGGAACGAGACGCCGCGGGAGCGTCGACTGTTGAACTGCCCGACGCTCACCGTTCGACCGTCTACGACGGGCTCGAACGCCTGCTTGCAGGGGGACGTAACGAGGCTGTCGCATTCTTCGATGAGCAGTTCTCGTCCGTCTGCGAGCGTGAGACTCCGAAGCGGTCAGACGTCGGCGACGAGCAGTTCGCCGCCTGTCACCTGCACCGCGATGACGGGCACGAACACGTGCGGGCGTCGAACCTGGAGGTCCAGCAGTGACTGGGGAGCCCTCCGACATGGCGCGCTCGCTCGTACTGAACGGCCTGCGGGACGTCGTCCATAACACCGACGACGTCGTCGAGACGGAGGAGTCGCTGCATCGACTGGAGGCGGCTTTCGACCGCGGCACTGCCAAGTCCGAACGCGGAAATTTCGTCACCGCGCTGCACGAACTGGAGGTCGCAGGACCGGACGGCTCGGTCGGCGACGAGACACATCGGACGCTCCAGCAGGGGGTCGACGCAGTGCTGTCTGAACTTGCAGCGGAGGACGTGCGACTGCGTGTCGTTCACGAGACGGGTGCGTCGCTGTCGGTGCGCGAGGTGGCGCTCTACAACTTCGTGCACGAGCGGACGTCGGAACCGCTCGAACGTCTCACGCTATCGTCGGCGGTTCGCGCGGAAGTGTTGGACGGTGCGCACTACGTCGAGAACAAGGCATACAATGACGCCGTTGAGGCATTCGAGCGCGCGGTCGACGCGAGCGAGGCGGTCGACGAGCGCCTCGCTACTCGGGTGCTTGCGGCTTGGGCGAGTCACTGGGCTGGGGACGACGACCGGGCACTCGACTACGTTGACGAGGCGGCGTATGTCAAGCGCGACTCGTGGGCACTGGAAATGGTCGAAACCGTCGTCACCGACGCCTCAACTGACGCGTATCGGGCGGGAACGCTCGCGATGTCTGCCTACGTTCGGGCACGCGGGAGCGTTCCCGACGAGTCGTCGCTTCGCATCCGCGTCGGTCGCGGAGAGGTCGGTTCCGTCGAGTGGGACGACTGGTCGGACCACCTCGAATGTGTCATGGTCGGTCGGCTGGACTCGAATCTCCGGGCGCAGCTCGAACTCGAAGGGCCGGTCGGCGCGCTCCCCGACCTCCAAGCGTACTACGCGACACTCGGAACGGTCGAACCGGAGAGCGCGGTTCCTCGGTCCGTCGAGCACATCTTGTTCGACGGTCCGGTGACGGGCGAAGCCGACGAGACGCTGTATGTCGACGCCGCGAGGAAGGTCGAAATGAATCCCTAGCACCATATACAGTAAACATAATTATTCAGAATTAATATTAAGCGTATTTTATAAACAATTAAATAGTTGTAGGCCTAGCCACGATATGTATGGTACCAAATATCACGGAGGACGACCGCGGTCGCCGCGGCTTCCTCAAGATGGCCGGCGCAACGACGACCATCGGCGCAGGGTCGATGCTGGCCGGTTGTGCAAGCAGTAACAGCGGTTCGCAAGGCAACGGAGACGGTAACGGCGACGGTCCAAAAACGGCCGCGAACACGCAGACTGAGAGCACGGGCGAAATACAGCCCGGCGGCACTCTCACCGTCGCGATGCAGTCCGACTACGACACGCTCCATCCCCACAAAATTCCCGGCACGACCGGGACGACCATCGCCGAGAACATCGGGAACGCGCTCGTGAAGGCCACCCCGAAGGGAGAAGTCAAACCGGACCTGGCACGCGAGATGCCGACAGTGTCGAACGATGGAAAACAGTACACCTTTAAGCTCCGGAAAGGCGTCAAATTCCACCCACCGTACGAACGCGAGTTAACTGCCGACGACGTCGTCGAAAACTGGCGAAACATACTCGACCCGGACTACGGCGCGTACGGTCTGAGCACCTACAAGGGAACTCTCACCGGCGAAAACGTTACGCCAAAAGAGACGGTCCAGAAGACCGGCAAGTACGAAGTCACGTTCAATCTGACCGAACCGTTCGCCCCGTTCCTCATCAAGCAGGCGAAGATGTCAGCGTTTGGCTGGTTCAATATCGTCCCCATGGAAGCCGTCGAAGAACATGGGAAAGACTTCGGAACGCCGAAGACCGGCATTTGGTCCACCGGACCGTTCATATACCAGGCCGATAAGTCGACCGCCGGGTCAAAGTACGTGCTCGAGAAAAACCCGAACTACTTCAAAGAAGGAGAGGGCGGCCAGCTTCCATACCTCGACAAGCTCGTCTTCCAGATCTCGCCGGAGAGCACGACACGGACCTCCTCACTGAAATCGGGACAGATCGACATCGACGAGTCTGCCGCGGCGACATCCATCAAGGACCTCAAAAACCGCGAGAAGACTCACGTCGTCTCGAAACCCAGCTCTGCGAAGATGAGTCAGTGGGTGAATCGGCGTAACTACGAGCCGTTCACCAAGACGAAGGTTCGAAAAGCACTCATGCATGCCGCGAACCGGAAAGCCATCGTCGAGACGAAGTTCCGCGGCTACGCGGCGATCGCCCACAGTCCCCTTCCGCCGTGGCACTGGGCCTACGACAAGGACGCCGCAGTCACGTACGAGAACGATACGAAGAAAGCCAAGCAACTGCTGAAAGAGGCTGGGGAATCGTCGTTCTCGTTCACTTGCGAACCGACGAACCAGCCGAAGTTCATCGACGTCGCCAAGATCCTCCAGCAGAACTACAAGAAGATCGGAATCGACATGTCGATCAAGCCCGCCTCAAAGGGCACTACCTGGCAACCTCTCGTCGGTGGCTGGGACGACAAGTCTGTCCCGCCGAAGTCGTGGCACTCGATGATAGAGAACTACACCTGGGGATTCTCAGCAGACGATTTCACCTACGCGACCTTCCACAGCGAACAGCCGTTCAACTACACCTACTACTCTAACGAGAAGGCAGACAAGGCCATGGAGAAGGCCCGGAAGACTCGAGACCGGAAAAAACGAAAGGAACACTACGCGACTGCTCAGAAGCTCATCACCGACGACATGCCCAAGCCCTTCCTCGTCTGGAACAACGTCAGCCACGCGTTCCGCTCCCGCGTCAACAACTTCGACGTCTACCCAACCGCCTACATGCTGTTCGAAAACGTCTGGGTATCACAAAACTGACACCCTCTTCCTTCTCGAACGAGCATTGCACCCGAATTAGTCCGCACCCTTCACAATGACTTCCAACGACCATCTCGGCGATATTCGACGCCACACGACAGTTGAGATTCCTGTACAGTCCGAAACCGTCGCGGCGACCCGGTACGAACCGGCCGACAGCGACGGGGCTTCACCAGCCCTCCTGATGTATGTCCCATACCATCAGGATGACCTCATCACCTACGGTGCCTACGATCCGATCTGCCGCTACTTCGCCAAGCACGGGTACGAGGTCGTCGTCGCCGACATGCTCGGTACCGGTAGTTCGAGCGGATTCATTGACGAACCGTTCACTCGCCGCGAAGGGACCGAACCGGCCGCCATCGTCGAGTGGCTTGCCGAGCAGCCATGGACTACCGGCCGGGTCGGCCTTTTCGGCAAGTCCTACGGCGGTATCACGGCACTGGACGCCGCTGGCCAGCAACCAGATGCACTCGACGCTATTGTCCCTATCCATACCCCGTATCAAGGACGGCGGAATGCCTACTCGTACGGCGGCCTGTTCGAGTTCCTTACTATCGGTATGGACTGGCTGACACTGATGCAAGCCCTCGAGGCCAAACCTGCGAGCGTTCGGGATCCCGATGGAGCGTGGGTCGACCGCTGGCAGAGCCGGCTGGAACGCTCGCGCGACCGGACCCCGTGGTTGTTCCAATTTCTGGATAACGAGCCCCACGAGTCGTACTGGACGGACAAAAATATCCCCATCGAGAACATCGAGACTCCGACACTCGCAGTCGGTGGCTGGCGCGACCCCTACACGCGAGACACGCTAGAGTACTTTTCAGCTATAGATGCACCGAAAAGAATTCTACTCGGTCCCTGGCGACACCAGATGCCCCACCGAGGGCGTGAAAGTGCAATCGCCTTCCGCCAGCAGGCACTCCGGTGGTTCGACCGCTTTCTCCGTGACGAGGAGAATGGCGTCACGGAAGAACCGACCATCACCTACTGGACGGAACTCGACGGCGGCGGCTCCTCGGTTGGCCAGTGGCGCGGACGCGAAACCTGGCCCACGGCGACCGAGGACGGACTCCCGACCGAGAGCGCGGTAGCCCACGACGCGTCCGACGACGCCGTGACGTTGGCGCTCACGCCGACGGGACTCGCCTCGCCGGATGAGTACGAGACCGGCGAAGTCGACACCGAGTACACGTTCGATCCGACGGTCGGACCGTCCTCTATCGACCCCTACGGAGTGTCGTTCGACCCGCCTGCAACAAACGACGACGACGCTCGGTCGCTGACTTTCGAAACGGACCCTCTCGACGACCCGATCGAACTCACCGGCACGGGCAAGGTAACGCTCCGACTCGCGGCTAGTGTCTCCGATCCGACCGTGGTCGTTCGACTCGTCGACGTCTCTCCCGACGGTCGCGGCACGCTCGTCTCCCACGGAGCTGTGCGTGGCAAGTACCGGAACGGACTCGACGACCCGGACGAGATGGAACCCGGTGCCGAGTACGACGTGACCGTCCCACTCAACCCGAAGTCGCACGTCTTCGAGGAAGGGCACTCGATTCGCGTCGCCGTCGGTTCGTCTTTCTTCCCCGTCTCACTCCCGACTTCAAGACAGGGTTCGTTCGTAATCCGCTCCGCACCCGACGACCCAGCAACCGTGAAATTCCCAGGTCGCCGGATGGGCCGGGTCGACTTCGACGACCCGGTCGACGTAGCCCCACCCGACGAAAGGGTGCCGACGAGCGCCAGGCGCGCGAGCGGTGAGTCCTCGTGGACTACCAGTCGTGAGCAGGTCTCCGATCAGGTTCAAATCACCAAGAGTCACTCACTGGAGGTCGACCTCCCCCACGGACAGCTCTCGCGGCAGGCGACGTTCGAGGCCGCCGTCACAGCGGACAACCCGTCGACCGCGGCCGCCCAGAATGAGATGTCGCTCGCACTCACCACCGACTTCGGCGAATTCGAAATCGACGCCAGCAACTACATCTCACACGATCTCTGTCAGATAGAGACGACGGTCACGCTCGACGGTGACACGATGTTCGAGGAAACCTGGCGTCGGTAATAGTTGCGCCTTCGTCGACGCTCGATTTACCTACCTATTTCACTCGTTAACCACGAGAGATTCGTATGAACGACCCACAACAGGCCACGTTCGGATCCGACGGGAAGTTGCGGACCGATGACGACACGGCCGACGAAAGTGATGACGAGGAGAAAGAGGTGACGAACGACCTCGGCGACGAACGCGGCGAGAACGAACCGAAGTCCGCAGTGAATCGGTACGCCGTCTCCAGTCCACTCTGCGATCTTGGTGGTCGCCTGAAAGATGCTGTGACTGTGCGTCGGGTGGCGCTCGATCTTGATGCCCCGGAGTTGTAACCACTCGATCTTGACGTAGCAGACGAGGTAAACGACGCATGCCAACAGTTGCTGCTGCCTGCCGAGCGCGTCTCTGACCAGGACGAGAGCACCGTCGGAAGCCACCATCGGAGTCGTATCGAAGCCCATCACGCCCCCGTAACAGAGACGAACTACGCTAGGTCGGTCAGCGGCGGTGGACGCCTATCCCGTCCGTAGCGACAACACTCTCTTTCACATCGATTACGCCAAGCAGCACGCCGAGACAGCGCTAGCGATCGCCAACTGAGTCGAATAAACTAGCCGTGCATCGGAAACAATCACGCCGACGTGGTGCGAGCGCGGCGGTCGAAGCGTCACGACACGTGTAGTCAAGGGATTGTGGTCAACCTCGGTCGGTGAGTAGTACTGCGTTGCCGCAGGACAGGGATGATTGGTCGAATACTATCCCCACTACGTCTTGCGATTCGGCCGTCAGTCGGTGACGAGTGGTACTACAATCGCGGGTAATCGTTCTGTCGGGACGACAACGAGAACAGTACAACGGTGGTCGACTGTCTGTGACAGTAGTGCTGTGAGACGCGGGTCCGGAAAACGATGCGGGCCCTCACGTCGTTTTGAGCTGTCAATAGTGCTGATGTGAGTACGCCGTCGTTATTGTTAGTCGTCTCCTTTCAACGGTGAACGATTGATGAGATAAGCACCTGCGCTTAGACCGAGACTGCCAATGAGCGTAAGTGGTGACCGCCAGTCGTACTTTTGTGTGGACGAGAACGACTTATCTGGCGCACTCGGTGACAATACGGCATTTGGCGTTCCGCTTTCTCTTGACCTCAGATGTTTAGTATCCTTAATAGAGGAAGAAGACGCCGACTGTGAGGTTGGGGAAGCATCTAAAGAAGTCTGGTTTGCGACGCTGTCTGAATCGTTTCTCACTGTTCTAGTTCCTTTGTCAGGAACTGATTCACCGCACTCCGTAGATTCGAATTTAGAGATTTTCCCGCCGACCATTGGGTCTACAGCAGATGTAAAAATGCTATTATTAACAACAGCCGGGGAGGAGTTCATCCATCCGTGGTTAGGAATAGCAGACAGCCAACATTTTTCGCCTGTTTCGGCATCTAGCGCATATATAGCGTCAGTTTGCTTGTAGTTACCGACGAAATACACTGTGTCATCGGCAACGGTCGGTGCTGCCTCGGCTTGGATAGGAGTTTCATAACGCCAGACTTCTTCGCCAGTAGAACGGTCAAAGGCGTACAGGGTACTCTCGGAGTCATAGTAGTCGCTTTGACTCATAACCGGTCCCGGGAACCAGCTTTCTGCATAGGAACGAGTAAGAGCGTATACTCGAGATTCATCGACAGCTGGAACACTAATAGTAGGGGCTCTGTCGACGGTAATCGTGTTCTCCGAGATACTGCCAACAGTGTACGTTGTCGTTGGTGCTGTCCCACGTATGGGAGCAGACGAACGCCATTTGACGCTCCCATCCGTTCCCGAAAGCGCATACACTGCGTAGGACGGATTCTCAATGGATGTTTTGCTCGTCACATAGAGCGTATCACTGGTTGCTGCAGTGCCTACAACTCGATCGGCGCGCTCTACTCTCCATTGCTCTTTTCCTGTCGTGATATCACGAGCAGCAATAGATTCCCTCTCCACGGACCGATCCCAATAACTGAGATACGCTACGTTTCCGGCGACACCCAGCAGCTCCCCCGACTCATCGACCTCCCAAATCGTCTCACCAGTAGCCGCATCAAGGGCCCCACGTTCGAAATATACACGCCCGTCTGTCACTTCGACAGTGGTTGTTAAGGAGAGGTCCGACCGGCGCCATTGGATTTTGCCCGAGGCGGCATTCAGAGAATAAATTCCAGCAAGTCCTGTGTGTGTCTTGCTATTATTTTCTACTTCTCCTTTACCTACGAAGTATACTGATTCGTCGGATACAACTGGCTGTGCCCCAGGAGCACCTATTGGAACACTTTCCCCTGATTCAGTAGTTGCTTGCCTTCGTCTCCAGAGGACTTCACCACTTGCTTCGTCGTACGCGGCTATCCGTCCCTGACTAAACTCTATAGAGGCTACATCAGCAGAATAAACGACTCCATGTGCAACGGTAGGGCTCCCAGCCTCCCTGACTCCTTGCGTCCATTGAGTTACCAGATAGGGACCATTAGGTCCCTGTGCCTTTGTTGCTCGTGTTCTTCCGGCGGTTCCCTGTGGTGCCGGCCATGCGTCCTCCGGTGCAAACAGGCCGTCTGATTCGCATGAGGCGGCGCTGGAAGCGCCACTACTTAGCAGTAAGCCACCAGTCACCATGCTCGCTGCCTGAAGAAACCGTCGTCGGGTAGGTCGTTCCATGTCTCAGAATTACGACATTCCATAATATATTTTGTGTTAGCGGGGATTTAGAATAGACATGATATAGCATGGTTTATTTATAAATATACCTGATGAAATACTTATGGAATGGTGTGTTTCAAGGGTAGTGGTGAATAGATAGCGCAAAGCAGTCACGAAGCACACGACTTCGGTGTTACTGCAGAAGCCATCAGAGTGGTTACTCGAAGGGGGGTTTGTACACATAACTCGCCCGTTCTGCCCCTGTTTTCTCCTCGTAAAATCGGTGTGCGTCCGTCCGTTGGAGACCCGTTGAGAGCGCCATACGTTCACAATCTCGCGCTTCATTCCACTTCTTGACGAAGGATAGAAGTTCCAGTCCGTGCCCTTCAAACCGATGGTCGGCGTCCGTCACCTCAATGGTAGTCCTTAGGGTTGCGGACCGTCTTCGAGCGACGATACCGACCAAGCCGGTCGCCGCAGCTGGTGCAGACCAGCCACCACTTCGGCGTCTGGGTCGTATTCGGTGACGCCAGCCTGTCGCTGGGGCCGTTCAGAAATCTCCTAGTCGTCGAATCGACAGGGAACTCGGGAAGTGTTCGATGGAAACGAGGATCCGTCTAGATAGATTAAATTATAGATCATCTTTGATTTAGGGGGAGACCAAGGTAGCCTATCTCGTACTCACCAACAACGGTACAGACTATTAGGTTGAGTCCCCAGTATGGGGACTAATCGGTGTGGGTATGTACATGACGTTGAGGGAGTCTCGGATATCGGGCCAGTTTGCTGCTGGCGGTCTGTGCGAGAAGATGACGACCGATGCGTCTGGCATACAGAGCGATCAGTGGGGCGAGACGAGTACGAGCGCCATCGTCCTACGGCAGGAGAACGTCTTGACGGTGCGCAGTTAGACCAAGCACCCTTCTCCGGCGTGGGGTGGCTCGCCGACTGCGTCCTGATTGGGGCGGATTTTACCAATGCGACACTTAATCACGCCGATCTCAGCGGGGTTGATCTCCGGCAAGCGGTGTTTCGAGATCTCAACGCGAAGGGTGCTTCGTTCGAGGGGGCGAACCTCCATGATGCTTCGTTCACGGTTGCAGATCTTCGTGGTGCTTCCTTCCGGGATGCAAAGCTCTATCGGATGGATATCACTGATGGTCGCGTCGATGCAGAAACCCAATTTGATACGATTGCTTCCTATGAGCGAGATATCCGTAAGGGGGAGACGTCTGACGCAGTGCAAGCAAGTTTTACGGCCGCCACGTGGGTGTATCGTGAGTTACAGCGGCTTTTCAGGTCAAATGCAATGCCAAGGCGAGTTCGGAGCTACTATTTGAAGGAGATGGATCTTCGGCGTCGTATGGCCTGGTTTAACAGCGAGTATCTTCGAGCGCTCTATCTCGAGTCGTCACGAGTAGTTATGCGGTATGGAACGAGCCCATGGCGTGTTCTGGGGACTTCCTTCGTGCTTATTGGGATTTGTGCATTGATCTATCCTGTTACGGGCGGCATCCGTGAAATTGCCGGAGAGCGGACAATTACATATCAGATTGAAGATCCTGAGGCTGCGCCGGTTCCATACTTGGTACAGGCGGTATTCAAAAGCCTCTATTTTAGTGTCGTGACGTTCTCGTCGCTCGGGTATGGCGATATCCAGCCAATTGGATCGTGGGCACGCGTAGTTGCAAGCGTTGAAACATTACTTGGGACCCTGCTGATGGCGCTACTAGTGTTTGTATTGACACAGCGACATCCGTGACCATTTTGACTCTTCCGACAATTAACTAACTTGAGTGAGAATTACTGAAAGCGTGGGAGAAGTATAAAATATATATATATATATATATAATTATGGTTTGATGAAAGGGTATAGTGACGCCGGCAGTCATTAACGCTGGATTTGGGATTGCTGGATTTCTCACGCTGATTATGGCTATCTACTGGGGAGTGGCAAGACGAGATCCGCGACAAGCACTTTGAACCGGCGCATTCGTCGTGATTTGGCTTGCAGCAATGCTACTCAGCGGGTGGCGCAATGCTCTCATCATGGCAGTTACCATGACAACACTCACATTCGTGTGGTTCATGACGCGACCGAGCGTTTCTTCCTCGGTACAGCAGTAGTTGTCGGTGATGATAATGGTACACTGCACTAGAAACCCGCTGCATAACCTGTTTCTCAGCAAATAGTACTTCTCTCTGGAAAAGAGAAAGCAATTATTATACAACTACAACTGTAGTCTTCGGAATTCTGCCTTGGTTTTGAGTGCCGTTCGTACTAGATGAGTCGGAAGATTATTGGGCTGAATGTTGTTGCCCTATACTACATGAGCTCAAGTCTTACTCACAATCGTGAACGAATCGCTTGGTGGCTAATCTTTGGTGTGTTCCTCGTTCTTTTTGCATTTGTTCTCTATTCATATATTGGGACCTTCGTTCTTGGATTATTCATTTATTATGCAACCCGTCCTATCTATCATCAATTGAGCCGCCATATCCATCAACGGAGTCTTGCTGCAGCCGTTGCACTGAGCGCGATTTCATTCCCAGGACTCTTGCTGATCGCCTACACGGTGTTGGTGAGTATTCAACAATTAGACGCGTTTCTTGGTCCGAATCTTGACCAGTATCAATCCCTATTCGGGCCGTATCTTGAGCAGATTTCTGGCTCACAAAATATTCAAACGAGTTTCCAGCGGTTCTTATCGAACCCCCAGCGATTTACACAGATTCTGGATCCGAATACCGTAAGTGATACTCTTGTCTCGGCTGGGGGGTATCTAGGAGCAGTACTCACTGGACTTCTCCATGTATTTATCGCATTGATAATTGCCTTCTATCTCCTCCGTGATGACCAGAAGCTTGCGACCTGGTTTACATCTCGAATAAGTGGCCCTGATACCGCGACATACGCGTTTTTAGACGAAGTAGATACGGACCTCGAGACGATTTATTTCGGAAATATCCTGAACGCATTCGTCGTTGCAATTGTCTCCGCAGTCACATACACGATACTTAATAGCATTGCACCGACTGAAGTGGCGATTCCGGCGGCTGTCCTTCTTGGTTTATTAACGGGCCTCGCAAGCTTAATCCCTATCGTCGGTATGAAACTCATTTATGTCCCAGTCGGACTCTATCTTGGTGGTCGTGCACTCACTACAAACCCTCAGCAAATTTGGTTTCCGATCATTTTCGTGCTAACTGCGGCCGCCATTGTAGACGGTATGACTGAATTGTTATTACGGCCATATATTTCTGGACGCAATCTTCATGTTGGGTTAGTCTTATTCGCATATATTATTGGACCGCTCCTCTTCGGCTGGTACGGCCTATTTTTCGGGCCCCTTTTGCTGGTATTGCTCATCCATAGCACGCGAATTGTTCTTCCAGAACTCATCCATGGCCAGCAATTGACATCGGCTGCAACTGCTGGTGATCCTATCCCTGATTCTGATCCTAGTTCTTCGTCCGAAGATACGGAATCATCCGAAATGTCGACTACGGACGCGCCGGAGACAGAGACTACCTCAGAATCATCCGAGAGTACCAAGAAAAGATCTGACGAGTGAATCGCTTAGAGTTAAACCTCGTGACATTCACCTTGCAAACCTGTAAAATCGAGTAGAGCTGCTTGCGTCGTTGGCACGCTATCGGCGGCGTCGCAGTTGTCGGTCGTCTCGTCGATGCTGTCGGTGAGCGTGCACTGTTCGGCGACTTCGGGAAGCGTCTGTTGACGAGGCATAAAACAGGGAGAGAAGGAATTAACAGCAGGCGTCGAGCGCGCGTTTGTCCGTGGTCTCAGTCCCGCAGTGCTCACAGCGCCAGTAGCGGTGATCGACGTTGCCGTACTTGTCCTGACCGATGTGTGGGCCAGTGATACGCGGCCCGTCATCAGTCTCGTCACTCGCGTCGTCGTCAGTGGGGACGGCGTCGAGTGAGCCGTCGGCGATCGCGTCTTCGACGGCGGCCATGTGCTTGCAGTGAGCGTTGCGATGGACGTGATGGGGGCAGGTGCACGCCATCAGGTCGCCAGTCACGTCGTCGAGCGGTACCGTATACTACCACCTCAGCGATGTTGAGCGACGGCGGTCGCTTGCTTCCAGAGGAAAGTGACACCAGTACTCCGGTCTGTCGTTGCAATTTGCATGTCCTGAAGATAGGAGTCCGTCTGAATGACCGGGGGGGGGGAAGTCAGCGACATCAGTGCGTGAAATTAGACCAGCGGTGGCGTTGATGTCGATGTTGCGTTCGTACTCTCCGGTTTGGGGTCGTCCGTGATACTGCCGGGACAGACGATTGTCCAGTTAAGGTCACTTCCGATGATGAGTTCCTCTTGTCTGGCTTGTCGGTCACAATCCCGCGGTTGAAGACGACGCTGTTGGTCGTTCTGGCGCTCAATTCAGTTTTTATGGTTTAAGTGACAATAATACAGAAGTATGGTACGCAGATGGCCCACAGATGGCAAAATGCAACATAGAGATTTTGTGTTTTTGACAATGCAGAGAATTTCGATAGTATATAAATGAGAACTCTATGAAAATATATATCAAATAGACCCATATACTTTTTGTTCTTCGAGAAATACTAATTAGTGGCCTAAAATTATAAAAAGAAGGCATCTAAATGGTGGTCTGCAATGTCAGAAGATGAGACTACTTTCGGAAAAACAGAACGACGGACATTCTTAAAAGCCACAGGAGTGACCGGATTAACGGCCGCTGGAGCAAGTGGTCTTGGGTCTGCTAATCAAGACTCTCTATCGCTCACCAATCAATCATCCGCCAGTTCTTGCCCAGCAGATGCGAACGTGTACGTAACCACCCTCGGTTCGGGTGCATCGGCGTTTAAGAACGGACGGTCGTCGGTCGGCTATATCGTTCATATCGATGGTGAACCGAAGATACTCGTCGACGCTGGCGGCGGGACCGCATCGGCCATCAGCGAGGCTGAGATCGACATCGCGAAGCTCGACATGGTATTATTCACCCACTTACATGTCGATCACTCAGCCGAGTTCCCGGCGATTCTCAAAGCGACCTATCAACAAGACCGAGACAGTCGTCCGTGGGAAATCTTCGGGCCGACTGGTGCTGGGATTCGCCCGAGCACGAGTGAGTGGGTCTCCAAAATGTTCGACGGAAAAAAGGGGGCGTACAGCTACATTCGTGAGTTCGTCAAGGAGTATCTCGGGACGGACGTGAGACTTAATGCACACGATATCCCGGCACCGGTCGATTCACCGGGGAAGGTTCGGACAGTATATGATAATAATGATCTCACGATCAAGGCAGCTCCGACAAAGCACGGCAAGATGCCGTCACTCGCCTATCGCGTGTCCTACAACGGTACTTCGTTTACGTTCACAGGGGACTATAGTTCGAAGCTTGGGAATGTCCCGAAACTGGCGGAGGGAACCAACGTGATGGTTCAGAACCGCTTGCTCGAACCTAAGCGCGAGACAAGTGGCTCTAACCCGAAGCAAGTGCTTCACTCAACTCCAAGCGAAGTAGGGACCAACGCCCAGGAAGCTAACGCAGGGATGCTTGTCCTCTCACATGTCAGCCGGGACGAAGTCACCGATCTAAGTGAAGAAATTGAGATCATCAGCGACAAGTACGGTGGACCGATACTCGTCACGAAAGATCGCGTGGACATGTACCCTGATGGGCGTGTTCTCGAAACGAAGGCAAATCCCGAGACTGGGACGTCTGAGGATAACGGTGACGACCTCATGTTCCTGCCCAATATAGGTGATTAAGACAAAAGAAACCACGAGATATAGTAAGATGGCTGTGCGCCCCTCAATGGGGTAGCCAGTCCCGTTTCGACTTTTGCGCAGGACACTGAAGGGTGGTAGATAGGATGATAGTACCCTCGACGGCCATGATCGGCGGCAGGAACAGCAGTCAAAGAGATTGCGGTGAGATGTGGCTGAGACAAGCAGACGAATTCTATGTCTTGCAGGCTGCCAATGCTTCCAGCCAGTCGAACGATCCGAACAGAACACGGAGCTAGTGAACGTCCGCGAGCAGCGCGCCGAGTCCCAGCAGGTCGAGGCAAAGTATCTCGACGTGCTGGAAGCCGGGCAGAAGATCGCGGAAGAGAACGATGCGATGATCGCGCGGCTGGATTATCGGAAAGTCGCCACCCACTATGGGTGCGCGTACAAGAACGACGGCTATCGCTTCCCGGCTCGCTCCTCAACGGCGTCGGTTTCCACGAGAGGGTGCGAGTAATCAGAACATCTAACCTCCCTTGGCGGACAGTCGAAGGTATGACGACGCATAGCGAACCCCTTACATCCGTCTTGGAGGCCGTCGGAGAGACCCCACTCGTCGAAGTACACGCTGCGCCCCCGGAGGTGCCGGTGTACGCAAAGCACGAGTCCTTCAATCCCGGTGCGAGTGTGAAAGATCGCATCGGCAAGGCGATGCTCGAGGGGATGCTGGAGCGAGGCGACGTAGAGCCTGGTGGGACAGTTATCGAGCCGACTGCCGGAAACACAGGCATCGCTATCGCTATGGCCGCCGGAGAACTCGAACTCGAGGCGGTCTGTGTGGTTCCGGAACGGTTCAGCGCCGAAAAACAGACCCTGATGGACGCGCTTGGAGCAACTCTCGTAAACACGCCTACGGACGAGGGGATGAGTGGCGCTATCGACCGAGCCCATGATATCGCTGCCGACCGTGACGATGCCGTCATTCCCCAGCAGTTCGAGAATCCGCTGAACGTCGAAGCGCATTACCGAACGACGGGTCCGGAAATATGGGAGGCGCTCGACGGCGAGATCGGTGCGATCGTCACGGGGTGTGGGACCGCTGGAACGTTGACCGGGATGGCTCAATACGTTCGCGAGCGCGAGCCGGACGTGTTTATCGGCGCGGTCGAGCCGGAGGGGTCCTTGTATGCCCAGACCCAGGGACGAGAGGTCGATTCAGGCGAGTACAAAGTCGAGGGTATCGGGACGAAAGATCCGAGCACCCGAGCACTGTTCGACGCTGATCTCGTCGACGAAGTCGTTCGTGTCGGCGACCGCGAGGTACACGAAGAGATCGCTCGCCTCGCCCACGAAGAGTCCAAGCTGGTGGGTACCAGCTCCGGAGCGTCGAGCCTCGGAGCACTCTCGGTTGCTCGGCGAATCGCCGACGGCGATCTCGACGTCCCCCACGACAACGTTGTCACCGTGTTTCCTGATTCTAGCGAGCGCTATCTCTCGAAGGGGATCTACGACGAGTTCGAGGCGTGGGAGGGCTGATCGGTCCGCAGAACCGAATTCGCAGGTCGCTCCACGTTCGTCCTGCCAGGGGTTGCTGGAACTGGTAGAGCAGTGCGAACTTATCGGACTATCCGAACTGAGAACTGGAAAGTTGGGATATTTAACCGAGTAACGGAGACCGAAGCCGACTTCGTCCTTCACGATCCGAGCGATCGCCAGAGGTCACTATCGGAACAGGAGCGGTCAGAGTGCGGTCGTTCGCCCACGAACCAAAACTCACCGAGGACGAAGACGAGTACACTGAAGTGGAGCAGAAAGCACGCTCCTTGGTGTTCCGCTCCGAGGTCCGCAAGCAGTATGACAACACCTACGCCATATGCGGTTCACAACGCGAGACTCCCGCTGGGACACCGGAGGTTGAGGCGGCACATATCTACCCGAAAAGCGAGTTCGGAAGTGACGACCCACGGAAGGGCCTTGCATTGGTCGTCTTCATCATTGGGCCTTCGACAACGGTTAGCTGGCCATCAGCGGCGAGTATGATATCCTCGCCCGGGACCGTCCGAGTCAGAATGGATATGAGGAGTTTGCGGAGTTCGGAGGAGAGATACTGAAACTGCCTGATAGTGAAGTTTACTACCCCCATTCGATATTCCTAACTGCCCATCGCGAGTTCCACGGCTTTAATTAGATGACGATGCTGTGAGGGGAAATACTGCGTATTTTACGGTGCGATTTTACAATGCAGTTCCGACCATTTGCAGGGAAAATCCGAACCCAAGCAATAACATACCTCCTGATCTAACTTTGGTTTCTTGGTTTTCCGTTCGTTTTCGAATTTCTTCATAGATTGGAGACACCCGATAGAAGTCGGTATGTTCGAAGTCAGCGTCTGTTGTATACTGCCCCTCGACATACTCATCTGAAAGTTGAGTCGGGACAGCGTCGGTCAATTCGGTCAGTTCGCGGTCCAACCACGCTGCAGTTTCTGCGAGCGATTGGGCGTCATAGAGAAATTTGACGCCGCCGTCATCCATCAGTCGTGGATGCCGAGTCACGAGCCTCAGTCGTGAAGTGAATTCGAGCGCTTGCTGGTGGTACTCTAGTTGCGTGCAACGACATCGGCTATCTCACTAGATGTCGCTCCTGGGTGGTCAAGCACTTACTGGCTACTACAGACGCACACGCTACCTCCACGAATCTGGTTGGTGACGTACTCGTGGGTGCTTCGTGAGAGCCGTCGCATGGTGTCCGCCTGTTGTTCTGTGGGTCGTCGCCCACCATAGTAACTGTCTGTCCTGTTGGTGTCGTACAACTGCCGGAGATCGTCCGTTGTCGAGCGTGAGAGGAGACCAAGGTCGGTTGCACGGTCGTAGCAATATGTATGGTCGTGGAAGTCGTCCGGCTCGTCGCCACCTTCGGCTAAGACGTATGCTTCGATAGAGCGTTCGGTCGCACCGAAGCACAACTCGATAGTGGCCGTGTAGTACCCCTGTCCATCGATCTGGTCGACAGCGGCCAGGAGACGGCAGGCTTTCGTGAGTTGTGTCTTCCAATCGGTATCGGGATCAATCGCTGCTTCATATGTGGGGATACCATATCCTTCCTCGTTGAACGCGTCGATGGCTGCCGCAAGCGCGTTGGTGAGATTATTCGGGTCAGATTTCTCACTCATCGAGATCACCGTGGAAAATCATGTTCTGAACGGTATCGAATTTCTCCGTCTCGTAGACGACGAGGCCGTCACTGAGAAGTTCTCGGAGTTTCTCGATATAATTTGGGACGGCGGGAAGGGCTTCGACGTCGATCTCGTATTCGTATCGGCCGGTATCGAACTCTTGGTCTTCGAGGTCTTGGCGAACACGGTTTGCTGCTCGTTGATTCGCCATCCGATCTTCTTCGACGAGCACCCAAAGGTCGATGTCGCTTCGCCGGTCTGCCTCCCCGCGGGCGACACTGCCGTACAGTACGACTCCAAGGACGTTGTTGAGGCGGTCGCGTAGGTTGTCGACAGCAGTTCGGACCGGACCTTGGAACTCTGCTTGCGGAATTTGAAGATATGGATCGGCCGGGTGAGATAGCCGCTCACGATTGATATGGACGATTCGAGTCGGTCCTTCGCGTCGGTCGACGATGAGGTCATTTGCCGTCAAAACGTCGATGGCTTTTGAGACAGTTGGTTGCGAGTAGTCAACGGCGTCAGTCAATTCCGTAATTGAGAACTCGTCAGTGTGATACCGGGATAAAAATGAGAGGAGATCGTGGACCGCTTGGCTCCTAAAGAGATCCGTGTTCTGAGACGGGATATCGAGGAAAATCCGCATCCCATCTTTGGAGTCGGTATTCGAGTTCCTTCCCATACCAAAGCATTGCTTGCTCTAACTACTTAAACATTATATGGAAGTAGCCGCTCTATTTATATCCGAGCTGCTTCGTTAGACGCCTACAAAAAGATTCCAATGTTGAATGTGGTTCTGCTTCATGGGTGACTGAATCCTCGACTGATAGAGATTGCAGGCGAGAACACCACGCCGTTTACGGCGTGGCTGAATCGCCGTCATCGTCTCACGTCCCCCGTGTCGGAAGGGTTACAGTCAAACGTAGCGAAAGGGAGACTGTGTGCGGAACCCTGGCAGTCGACTCGGTGTTTGCCACGGCACAAGCCGAGATCAAACACGTGAGCCGACCGCGCCGACCGACACAAAACAAGATACCTCGAAGCCCCACACGGGGGACGAGTATCGGCGTCGGGGCAACGCCAGTGCCGTCGGTCACAAACCGTAGATTCCCACCCATCCGAATTGACGGGAACCGCCACGTGTGCGGTTCAGGAGGCCCGCGCCTTGAGGCGCGGAATGATATAACAAGAATGATATCTCCCGTCGAACGTCACTATACCTTCGAATACCTGTTTATCGCTGAAACTCTCGTTTACTATCCCGAATCACCCCCCGTCGCGAGTGACATCAAATCCGCGCTCTTTTTCTCATTTCGGTGACAGACTAGTACTCTTTGGCGATTGGTTACCGAGCAGCTGGCGATGACACTGATGTGTGTATCGACCATCATCGAATCGCTGATTCTGCCTAGTACTCACCACCGTGTCACTTGTGAAATGGAAGATAGTACCCACTGTGGAATAACAGGTGATCTCAACGAAGGATGACCGAAATTGTGTAACTGGATCAAACGATCAACCGTGGTAGCGGCAGATATCCGCTGAAGAGGAACTATTTCCTGGCGACAAGAATTATATTCGCCGAGCTGGAATAGCCTCTATGGCGGGGTCAGAGTCCAACGACGGACCACCAGCCTTCGACGATGCGTTCGATGCCGATGATGTCGAACAACGCATCTACGGTGTTGTCCTGCAGACACGCGAGCCTGCAACAGCGACTGTTATCGCAGATCACGCTGATTGTGATCCAAAGACTGCTCGGAAATATCTCAGCTGGTTTGCAAACCTCGGCATCATCACACGGCACAACGGCCACCCGGCCACCTACGAACGCAATGACGCATATTTCGAATGGCGGCGTATCAACCAACTTGCCGCAAACCACTCCCGTGAAGAGCTCCAGCAACGGGTACGCGCTCTAACAGAGGAAATCACACGCTATGAAGATACGTATGATGCTGCAACGCCAGCGGACGTGAACGCGCTCGCTATTGCGGAAGCGAACGTCGATTGGTCGATTGACGAGATCTACAGTGACCTCACAGACTGGTCGACGGCTCGCCAAGAGCGGGAACGCTGTGAGCGAGCGCGCCAGCAACGTGCTAACACTCCTGATCATAACTCCGCTTCTGGATAGCGATGGTCCCACTAACTGGTGATGGAGGCAGTCCCGCACCCATCGACCGACCGATCCTCGAGTTTCTACAAACACGGCTCACCGCCACAAACCAAGTCTCGCACGCTGCTATCACAGACGATAGCGGCCACCTCGAGCTACACATCGTGTTCGCATCACCGTACTATCCACCAATGGTGGACAGTGCAACTCTAGCTATTCGTTGGTATACGAACGACGACTTCAAACTTCATTACCGAGAAGTTCACCCAGACAGCGCCTGGGAATGTCACTGGGATCGACATCTGACTCCACACAATACGCGAGACCATTTTCATCCACCGCCATCCGCACCAACGCTTGGTGAGGACGCTTCGTGGCCGGACGACCATCGCGATGTCCTGACGCTCGTCCTCGATGAAATCGAGCAGCGAATCGCCGATCTCTGGGAACGATAGGTGATGAGCTCGGTATCAAGCGTACTGATCCTCTCCATTGTCTTTGATGAGAGTGCTGATCGCGAAGCAGACGCTGAGGAGACATCACATAGATTCGAGGCGGAAGCCCACCCCTTTAGGGGTAGAGGAAGCCGCCAATGGTCAAATAAGCCACCAACGGTAGAAGTCCGCCAACCCCCCGTAACCACTAATATCGACCGTTCTGACGGTCAAAATGGCCGATTGGGATGTTGCACCACGGGAACCTCGTTCGACAAAGGCACACGTCGCGGACGCACCGCGAGCGACGTGAAAATCGCTTCGTGGGGCGAGGGCGCGTCCTCTCCGTCGAAACATCCGAGGCCCAGCGTGGAAACCTGTACCACGGGGCCAACGAACCGCGGGCGGTTGCGCTACCTCCGGCGTTTCTTTGAAGACATACCGGCCACGTCCCGTCGAGAGACGCACTCCCCGTGGGTTGGGTCGCCCGTCAGGAGGCCCGAAAAACCGCACCGATGAACGTGAGTGGTTGCTCCACGCTCCCCCGCCAACGTGGCGGTAGAGCGGGAGGTGACGGTCAATTAAATTGCCGAGGCGGTTGGCCCACCGCTGGGGAAAGCCCACGACTTTAGTCGTGGGTACCTGACGGATGCTAGCAGCGATTAGAACACCTACTGGCTAGAATCAGTAGTGGATAGTTCTCGTCGAAAGAACTACCGTTACAACCTGTGCCGGAGGTTGGAAGCGGTGCTGTCAGGCGACGCTGCAAGAAAGCTATGAGACACGAGCAGGCGAGATGATGACCGCAATTCGGTAGTCGCTTCGACGCATGGATTTGGGAGAAGACATCGCCGGAGTCGTCATGCTTTCTGAAGTGCTGGCCTTACGTCCGGTCGATGCAATCTTATCTCGATGATTTCACCCGCCGCGAGTGGCAACACGAAACGCCTGCCGGAACTGTTCGTCTCGCTGTCGTCGGTCTTGGTGGCTTCGCACGTGACCAAGCGCTTCCCGGGATCAAAAAGAGCGAGTTCTGTGACGTAACGACGCTCGTGACCGGCTCACCTGAAAAGGGTGGCCGACTCGCTGATGAGCGAAATATTGACCACGTTCTGTCCTATGAAGCATTCCACAATGGTGAAGCAGCCGACAGCTACGACGCAGTGTACGTCGCGACACCGACCGGGCGGCATCTTCAGTACGTCGAGACGGCTGCTGAACTCGAGAAGGACGTGATCACTGAAAAGCCGATGGAGAAGTCAGTGGAGCGTGCCAAGCGATTACGGGAGGTCTGCGAGGCGGCAGGGATCACGCTGATGGTTGCGTACCGGCCACGGATGGAGCCCATCTTTCAGCGTGCTCGCGAACTTATCCACGACGACGGGGTTGTTGGCGATGTCACCGAGGTACACGCCCAGTTTGCGTTCGACGTGCTTGGAATCGGTGGCCCTGATCAGTGGCGTATCGATCGTGACCTTGCTGGTGGAGGTGCGTTGATGGATGCCGGCGTGTATACTGCGACGATCGCTCGCTTCTTTGTTGATACTGCCCCACTCGCCGTCCAGGGCGAGACAGTCTCCGACCACGAAGCATTCGAGGAGGGTGTTGAAGAGCGGGCAGCATACACTGTCCAGTTCGAAAATGGTGTGACAGCATCGTGCTCGACGAGTTTCAATAGTGCGCGCAACGACTGGGTTGAGATCACTGGGACTGAGGGAACACTCCGTATCGAGCCGGCATTCTGGTTTAATGTCGATCGGGATCTATCGATCGAACGCGACGACTGGGAGGCGACGGTGACAGGGCCATCCGTCGATGAAGTCCGAGAAGAATTTGACCACTTTGGCTATGCAGTCCTCACCGATACCGATCCTGAACCTACTGCTGCAGTCGGCATCGGGGATCTCAAGCTACTTGAGGGTGTGTACGAGTCAGCGAATACTGGTGAGCGTGTCCAGTTCAACTAGAAATATTCGCTTGTAAGCACGGGCAGTGTAGCAGCTGCGTCCAGGGTTACGTCTCGGTTCGACGGCACGGCGCTATCTCACATAGTAGTTGCCTGCTTCCTTTTGCTCCCTGTCCTTCTGACTGTCGGGTTTGTTCGCGCGTGGCCGTCCAGTGTTCGGATCCTTCCGAAACGTCACATCAACGGTCTCAAGGAACTGATTCATCCCCCTTCGGACAGGCTGGGGTGTCCGACCAATCCCATTTGTACCTGGTTCACCTTCAAACACCATTGCGCGGTCAGAGAGGTAGTCCAGCAAGAGAAGATCGTGGTCAATAACAAGACACGGCGCGCCAGTACGTTCGACGAACTGACGAAGAGTTGCCGCAAATGACGTACGCTGATTTACATCGAGATATGCAGATGGTTCGTCCAGCAGGTATGCATCGGCGTCCCGGGCTAGCGCTAAGGCGATGCTGGCACGTTGGAGTTCACCACCAGAGAGATCAGTGAGCTGGTTGTCGAACAGAGGTTCAAGGTCAAACGGCTCCTCAATGCCGGTTTGGAACGTTTGGTCATATATATCGACCTGGCCAGCGAACAATTCCCGTACCGTGCCGTCAAAGGATGGATCGAGATATTGGGGTTTGTACGAGAGCGTGATATTCCCGGTCACTTCGCCTTCGTCCGGGACAAGCGATCCGGTTAGCAGTCTCGCGAATGTCGTCTTTCCAAGTCCATTTCGGCCAAAGATGCCGAGAATCTCCCCGTCGTGAATGGTGCCGGGCTCCACGTGGAGTGAGAATGAGTCGAACGCCTTCTGTAACGTCGGGAACTCGAGAAGTGAGGGTCCGTCGACACCACGGTGGCCCGATCGTTGGAGAAAGTCGACGGCGGTCTCCCTGATTCGGATATTCTCAGCGCGCAGGTGACCGTCAAGGAATTGGTTGATGCCCCGCCGAGTGGAGAGCGGTCGTGAGACAATCCCGAATCCGCCGGGATCGCCATAGAAAATGTGAATTTCGTCCGAGGCAACGTCGAGGGTGACGAGGTCATGGTCGACGATAACCACTTCTTTGCCAGCGGTGAGGTCGGTGAGTGCTCGCGCAACGGTCAGCCGGTGGCTGACGTCGAGATATGACGAGGGTTCGTCAATCAGATACACATCTGCATCGACGAGAAGCGTTGCTGCAATCGCAGTGCGCTGGAGTTCACCACCGGAGAGATCGGCGACCGGGCGATCGATAATGTGGGCGAGTTGTAACCGGTTAATGACCTCGCCGCGGGTATTCCGTTCGTCGCGCTCAGCTAGCAGCTCGCGGACGGTTCCGTCATAGTGGTCGGAGAGTTGGTCGATACGCTGCGGTTTGAAGGCCGCTTGAACACCGCCGTCGCGGAGCTTCTCGAGGTAGTTCTGGACTGCCGTGCCACGGAATTCGCGGACAATGGTGTCCCAGTCGGGATCATCGGTAACGTTGCCGAGGTTTGGCGTTAGTCGGCCGCCGAGAATCTTGAGTGCGGTTGACTTTCCGACACCGTTCGGGCCAAGAAGGCCAACAACGCGGTTTTCGACTGGTGCTGGTAGCTCGTAGAGACGGAATCCGTTCTCGCCGTACTGGTGGACCAGTTCTCCCCGTTCAGCGGGGAGTCGAACGATTTTGACGGAGTCGTTGGGAATCTTGTTCGCGATGATGCGGTGTTCTTCAATGACTGCCGCGTCGTCGATATGAAGTTCGTCATCGTCTGTGACGTGGAAGCCGTCACGTCCGCCTGATCGATTGAGAGGGTCGTATTTCACGGCGATATTCCGCACTTCGTCGGTGACGTCGTCTTGGTCGATAATGGCGACGTATCGGTCTTTTTGTGCCGCCCGAGACTGGGCGTCTCCCATACAAGAACTAGTGGACTTACGCTTAAGTGGATTCTTGTGCTCCAGGGACGATCCGATTACTTCGAGGTGCTCGTATGGTCACTGATCAGTTCCGGGCGAAGATAGACCTTGGATATCAGCTTGAGCAGTGGTGATAGAGAGCGGTGAGTACTTACTGCCGGCTGTAAGTTACCCTGCTATGGAGTATCATACTGTACAGATCGATGAGGTTGAACCGACGCCAGACCGACCGTCTGAACATCGGTCTGTAAGCAACGCTGTCGGTATGGAGGAGATGGCGCTCAATTTTTATCGAGTTGAACCTGGGGAACAGCTACCGTTGGCCTATCACGTCCACGAAGAACAAGAGGAAGCGTTCGTTGTTCTCTCGGGGGCACTCCACGTTGAGACGCCGGAGAACATGTATGTCGTGAATGAAAATGCAGTGTTCGTGGCGGAGCCGGAGAGTCCGCATCGGGCGTACAATCCGGCAGACAGCGAGAAGATGGTGCGGGTGATAGCTGTTGGGGCACCGGCGGTTGATGACGTTCATCCCTATGAGCCTGAGGACGGGTGAGATTGACACGGCTGTTACCGGCTGACGGGGGGAGAGTCACATCGAAGAAGGCAATCACTGCACTGGAGGTAGCGTTGCCGTTAGTGAACCAACCGTTTTTACCGCATCAGGTCAGCCGTAGTTACGATGGGCTGTTGATTCTGCTATCGTTAAACTGGTAGTTAGTCAGTGAACAGGATATGACTCGCGTAAAGCGCTAAGTGTGTGCATCGATTAACAGAGGGGACTATGGGGGAAGTTTGACCTGATAGTGGTCGGCGGGGGTCAGGTCTTGACAGTGCGTCTGTAGCCGCGAACCACGGACTCTGTGTGGCGGTTGTTGAAAAAGGACCGCTTGGGGGAACCTGCCTGAATCGAGGCTGCATTCCCTCGAAAGTGCTTATTTCGAGAGACCGTGTTTCTAAGTCCGATAAGAAAAAAGGAGATAGTTACCGGCCGTTCGAGTTCTGTTGTATTTTCCATAATTACGTGTATTTCGTTAGAATTTTAATTTCTTCCGCCAATACTTTGAATGGATTGGCTGTACTTTCATCGCCGTTTTATAGGGGGAGTGCATTTGGTTAATTGGATGTTTTGAGATGAGTGCTGGATCGGGGTTGCTCCCCCTCGTAGTGACCATCTTAGGGCTCGGTGTCGCGGCCCAAGTATTAGCCGACCGGCTGCAGATTCCAAGCGTCCTCTTCCTCATTCTCGCTGGCATCGCTGTCGGTCCAGAAGGGCTCAATATCGTCCGCTTAGAGTCATTTGGTGGCGCAGGCCCGCTTTCAGCAATTGTCGGCCTCAGCGTTGCAATCATCGTCTTCGAAGGCGCCTTCCACCTCAAACTCTCAAAACTGCGCCAGACACCACGTGAAGCCATCCGATTAATCACAATCGGCGCGGGCCTCACACTGCTCGGGACGGCCATTACCGTCCGATTCGCGCTTGATGTCTCGTGGGAACTGTCGTTTCTCGTCGGCTCACTTCTCATTGCAACCGGCCCGACAGTTATCACACCGATCTTGGATATCGTGCCGGTCCGAGATCGAGTGGCTGCAGCACTCGAAACAGAAGGTATCGTCAACGACGTAACGGCAGCAATTCTCGCAATCGCAATTTTCGAGATGATCGTCACCGAGGGAGCACACCTGCAGGTGTTAGCTACCTCGTTCGTCTCCCGACTTGGAATTGGACTCTTCGTTGGCGTTCTTACAGCCGGAATTCTCTGGTACCTCCTCAAGCACGTCGACCTCTCACGGTCGAATGCCGTTCGGAACTCGCGACTGATTATTCTTATCGGCGCGCTCACCACCTATGGGATCGCGAATGGACTTGCTTCGGAGGCAGGTATCGCAGCAGTTGCGACTGCCGGCATCCTACTTGGGAACGCTGATCTTCCCTATGAAGAGGAGATTTCGGCATTCAATGGCGATGTCACGCTAATCGTTCTGTCGTTTGTCTTCATCTCACTAGCGACACTGCTCTCGTTCAGTGACCTTCTCGCACTCGGTGTCGGCGGCATCGTCGTTGCCGTGGCTGTAATAGTGATCATTCGGCCAGCGGCAGTGTTGCTGTCTACGCACGGCGAGCGTTTTTCATTCCACGAGCAGTTGTTCATGAGTGCGGTCGGTCCACGCGGTATTATCCCGGCGAGCGTGGCAACGCTCTTCGCGCTCGAACTTCGCTCGACGAATCCAACCGCAGCAACCATTCTCGTCGGAACCGTGTTTCTGGTGATTCTGACAACGGTCGTACTCCAAGGTGGCTTCGCCCGCCATATCGCACAAACACTCAACGTACTACCCATGCGCGCAATTATCGTTGGCAGTGGGCGCGTCGGTCGCGACCTCGCCAAACGGCTGGAGAATCGTGGAGAAAACGTCGTTCTCATCGAAAAAGACCAAGCAAAGGTTGAAACAGCACGAAATGCCGGCTTCACTGTCCATCATGACGATGGCGCTGATACAGACGTTCTTCGCGCTGCTGGCGCAGAGAATGCGAAAATCATTGCTGCAGCGGCTGGTGACGACGATACGAACTTGCTCGTTGCCCAGTTGGCGAACTCGAAGTTCGATGTCGAGAAAGTCATTGCGCGAGTGAACACGCCTGGCAACACGGAAGCGTTCGAGGAATTAGGAGTCCAAGCAATCTCAGCCAACGCATCGGTTGCACATGCGATGGACAACGCAATCGAACGGCCGGCGCTCTCAGAATGGATGACCGAACTCGGACGGACCGGCGACGTTCAAGAGATCGAAGTAACGGCGGATAACCTCATCGGGAAATCGATTAGCGATCTCGATCAGGATCTCCCGGATGGCGTCTTGATCGCACTTGTCAGTCGCGACGGCAACTCACAACTTCCCGAGTCAGATCTCACACTTCAAGAGGAAGATCACCTGACATTCGTCGGGCGTCAAGAGGCAGTCCATAAGGCGCTTGAACACTGTCATCCCGAACTCGCCGCCTGAGAGCGTTCAGTTTTACGGAGTAGCGGATATCATTGGAGATGACTCAGGAGATTCCATGCGGCTCATCTAGTCAATGGCGCGGATTCTTTTGCTCTGGCGGATAAGAAAGAAATACCGCAGAACGTCCGTGGTGGGCTATTTACTGGCATTCTAGCGCTCTAGTATGTTTCGGTGAGGCCACACGAGGAGGGCTGCTTCCAGCCACTATATATAGGGGTGACGTAGCGATTCTCAGCCAATTCCGATAGCGAGACGGAATGCGTTGCTGGATGAGGGGCGTGGATTCGCGTGGATCGGTGGACTCAAGTTACTATTAGTTGTGTGAAAAATGGAGCAAGACATCGCTATGGAGATCGACGACGAATTGCTCTGTTTGTTTAGTGTGGATATCGACGAACAGGACGATAACTACACGATCACAATCCCAAAGCGCGAGATCGAAAAGGGAGAGGTTGACGACGATAGTGTGTATCGCGTTGCGGTACTCACGTCAAACACACCAACAGACAGCCGTACTCAGGACACACACGCGTCACAGCCAGAGACTGACGATGACCCTGGGCCGCCGGTCGATGCTGGTGACCGACGGCGTGTCGAAATCGAGGATATCGGCGAAAAAGGCGACGGGATTGCACGTGTCGAGCGGGGCTACGTGATTATCGTCCCTGGGACTGAGCAGGATGACCAGGTTACCGTCGAGATCACTAAAGTCAAACCAAACGTGGCATTCGGCGAGGTTGTCGAACAGACTGTCGAAGAACCAGTAGTCGCTGGATAAGCTCTCCCGACCTACTCGTTCGCTTGCGCCCACTCGGTGAGCCGGAGTTCGCCGTCAACCTCGTAGAGATGGCCCCGCAGTAGCAGACGTTCAATGGTATCATCGGCCCCGGGGTGGCTGAGGTCTTCTTCCTCGGCAAGGATCGTATAGGCACGCTCGTAGCTGAACCCCTCGTTTGCCGGAATAGCTGCAGAAAGCGCGTTGAGGGCGTCCTGGGCGAGTGGGGGAAGCCGAGGAGTTCCCACGCTATTAGATGCCATGGATGTAAGTAGATTCAATCGGTGAATAAATAAAAATTCGGGGGGACCGAACCGCGACAGCGATACCTCCTGAAGACCGTGAAGCGAACCGCTACTACCAGTATGTCCGCCGAATACGACGGTTGTGCAGTTCCACGTAGTAAGCCTCGAGAACAAAATAAGGAGGGATTTAGAGGGTATTCTAGTTAGAATAGTATGCTAACCAGTAAGTGAAATTATATATGTCCGTTCCACGGTTTCTCAGGACGCCCCCGTCCCTAAATGAAGAAAATAACTGTGAGTTCTGGGAGCCGGAGTAGTCTCCTACAATTAAATGCTGCTAACTACGGTGACTCGTGGTTTTCGAGGTAGTGGCGGACGTATCGACGCCAGTTTGCTGCGAGATGGTTACCATTATTTTTCTGCTCGGTCGGGATAACATCTCGGGCATGGGTCGAAACCATTCTCTGCTAATTCTTCCTCGGTCATCTCTTTCGATCCAGCAGCATCTCTCATTTTCTCGTTGTCAAGAAGCCAGCAATCTGGATCACGACTGTGATACAGATCTTTCGTCGTGAGCACCTTCATATTCTTCCATCTAAAGTTGATACTAATAAATACTCATGGAATAGACGCTCGAAATCCTAACTCCAAACAACTTCACTACGCTAATCGTCGACAGAACGCCCGAATGGCCACATTCACCGTACCCCCGAAGCATACACTTCCGGTATCCGATCGCCCGTACTACCGTCCCAATAGTCACTCGATCATACCCGGATCATGGTGATCCTCGACTTTCTCCTCAATACGCTCTAAACTGGTTTCGAGGGCGAGTTCCCCGACCCACCGGGGGCGGAGGCGAAGCCCGACACGCCGCTGCATAATTCATACGTTCACGCCACTGTGGACTATATTTGTAGCACGGGAGCCACGTTATCTGCCTCGCAAATCACCGCCAGGTTGCGCTGGGCTATGTCGGGCAGTGGTGAAGCCGCTGACCTCCATGGATATACCACCCACGGCGGCACTAGACCACCTCTAGTGCGGTGGGACTCTGGTGTGCTCGGGTGTTATTGCTCCCACACGACCCACGTGGGGAGTGCGGAGGGAATGAAATTCGCCTGCCGCCGTTGCGCTCCCCGGTTTCGGGAGAGGCCAAATGGCAAAGCCCCACGCCACCATGTGTGGTGCACCTCGCTGCTACTGAAGATTATCAAACGGCTCCGCAACTTTCTCGCCCTGTTCGTCAACACATAGCAGCTGTATCGGCGTCGATCGACACTAACCAACGGGAGGAAAAGAGTAGGTGCCGGCCACCGTATTTGTGGTCGGAGATAAGGATACTCTCAGCGGAGTAGTGAGAAGGACGATTCAATCATTGCCGTCATCGCTAACAACGACTGATTGAAGACGTCACGCCATCGGAATGCGCCCGAATACCTGTAGCGACGGCGCTCGCCAACGTGGTCTCATTCTGGAAGAGCATCTGCCCCAAACATCAACTGGTGCACGTACTGATGGTGACGTATGGTTGAATGTCAGAACTGCGGCGCGTTCGTCACCCAGCAGTTCCAACGTGTGTTCGCTGGCCGCGATGGCGACGTCCATGGCTGCTTCGAGTGCAAACAGAAAGACGACATCAGAAACGGCGTCGCAACGGAAAAATAGCCGGTCACAGTAGTGAACACGAACAATGAACAAATTGGCGCTATCGCCGGATAAGCCGATAGAATTCGGCAGAATCGGAGGACTCAAGGCCGTATTGTCGTGAGTAGCGACAGAGCGAGGAGCGACAAGAGATGGAGAGTACAGATGGCGTGCATGGCGTGTTCAGTGTGGACATCACCGAACAGAACGGCTCCTACACAGTCACGATTCCGAAGCGTGAGATAACGAGAGGAGACGTGGACGACGACGCTGTCTACCGAGTCGCACTAATTGAGACGTCAACCACAGCGACAGATGAACCGGCAGCAGAGACAGCCGAATCACAGACAGACACTGACCTGAATACTCCTGCTGACGAGGAATCAGGGCCGCCTGTCGACGAAGGTGATCGCCGAGTGGTCGAGATCGAAGCTATCGGCGAGCAAGGCGACGGAATTGCACGTGTTGAGCACGGATACGTGATTATCATCCCCGAGACGGAGGAGGGCGACCAGGTGACGATCGAGGTGACCGAAGTGAACCAGACTGTCGCATTCGGTAGCGTGGTCGAGCGGGACGTTAACTGAGATGCAGTGAGCAGCTAGTGTGTTGTCTCGGTATTGTGACCGCCAGAATCGCGGTCTCTGGGTATCGTTCTACTGTTGGCCGGCGCCGAAGAGCAGTGACGCGAAGAGTGGATCGGCGCTGGCAGGAACGAGGATGAGATGCAGTCGAGGGTGAATTCTTGCCATTCTAGAGCTACCCGGAGAGTAGAACGTACAACTGACGAGAGACTGATGCGAGTGATATCACTCGTGGGGTGTCCGTAGCCCCCGGGACACCAGGTGTCGAATGAATCTGACGCTCACCACCTCGAAACACCCCGGGTATCGAGTGATATCACAATCGCCGCCGTTGTTCTCGTCCACCCCCAGCGCCCATCCACGGGGCCGGTAGAAACAACACGAGACGCTCACGCCGATACGCCGTCGATAGCACGCAGAACGAGAAACACCACGAAGAGCGGGAAGAAAGTGCCGTTCCGGACTCCCCCTTGTCGTCCGTCACTCCAATAGGCGTCGTACGGACGTCTAGAGCCACGAGCCGTATAAAGATTGTCCGTATAGACAATTGTATTAAATTTCTCTACAAGGGAATCAGCACGTGATCTCGACCGGTGTTCCTGCAATCGACCGTGGTCAGCGGTACATTCCACCCCCCGGGATGGGGGTGGTGTCGGCGTCATTGGGACGACGAGAACACCCGGGGTTGTGATATCACTGGAACCCAGGGGGTTTGTCGCCGAGCAATGAGGCGCCTGGAGAATGTTCCAGCCTGATCCTTGGTTAGTATTTCCTACTAACGTGAGAGGCGTGCGATGATGGATCAAGAGTCTAGCAGTACGACAGAAAAGAGAGAAAAGTACGTCGACCAAACAGACGTAATCAGCCCTGTTGAGACCCTCATTAGCTGATAAGAAGAGCGTGGTAAATGGAGAGGATGAGTTCAGCAGAGCGGTCTAGACGGAGGGGTTGCAGTTATCAGTATAGGCGGTGTATGTGTCTACATGCCCGAAGAAGTCCTGTTCAAATCGGCAACCGGTCAGAGTCGAGAGGAGACTGCAGCATATCTTCGCCGTGTAGCCGATAAGTTGGAACAAGGGGACGCGATTACGCTAAAATCGGGATCCGAGTCCGTGACGATGGAGCCGCCAGCTCGCCCGACGTTTGAGGTCAAAGCCGAACGTGAGGGACCGACGGATGGATCCGGTGAATTAAGTATCGAGTTCGAACTCGAATGGGATGAGAACGGCAGTGAGGGAGATAGTGGGAGCGGCCAGCTAGAAATCGAGTGAGCAACTAGCGCCCAGTATTTCGTGCATACTGTGTGAGCTGACGAAACAGTGTCGGGAAGTGCGTGCGAGATGCAGAAAATTATCTCACCGACTACACAAAATTGCTGCCAGGTACAACGGTCGTGTCCCAGTAGATCATTGGTCGGGAAGGCTCGCACGGATAGACCGACAGATCGCTGGTTCTAACCCGGTGTTCCGGTATCCCGCTGCGAGATTGAGATCGATAGCCCAGAATCGGTTGTCATCATCCCGGACGAAATCGACCCCGAGACCTCGAAGATCGGTTCGTTCGACGAGACGTTGGAGGCGGGCGGTAAGCCTTGGTCTGGTCTGAGCTTTGCTGAGGAATCGCTTAGGGCCATGCAGTTTCGATGTGACGCGCCTGCCCGCCGTCTGAATACACTCTCCATCGTCGACGGCGTAATACTTGTAATCGACCGGCTTTGTCGGGACGAGTTCCTGATAGAAGTCCCCCTCACCGTTCAGTTCGGGATCATCATTCCAAATGTAGTAGTTCTTTGCAACGTATTCCCCTGTGGGTTTCTCAAACGTCACTGTGGGGGTGTGAAACCCCACTTCTTCAAGCGCTTGCAGGCAGATCAGACGAGAGCTAAACGCTATCGTTGCAGGGAGATTGTTCCACAGGGATATACCTGTCTGCCGGGCGTAATCGAGGGAAGGAAGCGTAACCGGGAAGACTTGTTTGTTGACAAGTAGTGAGAGATCGTCGAGTTTACTTGGCGGGATTTTGGAGCGAGGATCGAAGAATCGAACGGTATAGCCGGATTCACGCAGGCGTTCAGCGACCGCGGAGAACACGGGCTGATCCGCAGAACAGAGGATGCCGATTCGGTCGGCTGAATTCTGAGCCATCTCTACTGACAAATAGTGTCTAAACGGGATAGGACTTGGTCTCTAGGTTCGGAGACACGGATAGAAATTGATGGACGATATCAGACAGCGGAAAGGCGTGAGATATCGCCCTGTATTCAGCATGAGGTCCGACACCCATCACTGTTTGAGGATGACAATACAGCCATCCGTCTTTAGCTAAGAGAAGAACCACGTGACAGCGGCGGCTTATCGGAGCTACTCTTCGAAAGGAATGAGGAGGTGTCGAGTGTGCGCCACGAAACCTCCTCACCTTGGATTATGCGTCGGCTCACTACACTGTTTCCCTCTGAGTTCCTTGAAGAGCACGCCGAGGAACTCGCCGGGAAAGCCTGGCGCGAACGCGACGAGACCGGCCGCCACGAACTATGGTCGAGCGCCAGCGGCGAAATTCGCGCGTACCTGGATGCGTCAGACTTGGCCGAGTGGGTTCGCGTCAAAGAGGCTGGCGTGAGCAAGAAATACTCCCAGGAGCTTGCCCGCCGGACGATGGACGCGATGCACGAACTCTCGAAGAACCGTCTCGGGAAGACCAAACGCCAGCGGTCCAAAGACGGCCTGAGCTACCAGGAGACTCGGCTGGTACTGAAAGCCGATGTCGAAATCCCCGGCGAGCGACTGTCGGAGAGCAAGGGCGGTGATCCGACCACAGACACGGCTGCCGGAGAGTAGCGTGGTCGGGGCGAAATCACGCCCGAGAGGGTTCGATATCTAACGCAAACCACGCCTCGAACGCGGTTGTGGACGCCCCGAATTGACACAGTTCGGGACTGACGCCGTACGGCTAGCTGTTAGTACGGCAGTTGTATCGGCTTCTATCGGCTACCAGCCAGCAGGAAGGAGAGAGCTGATCCCGGCCACCGCAGTTGTGGCCGGAGGCTGGGAAGTAAACGGCGGAGCGATAGACAGTGACGATGCCGTCTTCGTCACGCGGACAGCGATCGAATGCCAGCTGGAACGTGTCCGGCGTCGGTCCACGTCCCGTCGGCATCGCGCCTAATGATTCGGCCGTCGTTCGTTCCCGCCAGTACATCGCCATCAATGGCGGTCCATGCAAGCACAACCTCGTCCGGCCCACCAGGATACGAGGTAGTCTCTAGTGTATCACCGTCATCGGTCGACTCAACGAGCATCGCGTCAGCACCGTTCTCACCACGCCACGTCCCCGGTGAGCTGCGGGCTGCCGCGGCATAGAGGCGGCCATCGAACGTGAATGCCTCTCGAAAGTATCGATGGTCGAGACCCGTGTCGAGTCGCGTCCAAGACTGCCCAGCATCTCGCGTTCGGTAGAGCCCATCACCACATGAGGCGACGTACTCATCTGGACCGAGGACGAGGACGTGATGGACATCGTCGTGGACACCATCGCGGCGCTCAGTCCATGTCTCGCCCTGATCTTCGCTGAGGTGGACGCCGCCGACCTCAACACCGGCGATCACGCGGTCGGGCGTCTCCGAATGCACGCTGAGGCTCCGGACGTGTGCTTCGTTGCGATGCCGCGGCGTATGCCATTGATCGCGTGATGGGAGATCTTGGAAACCGTCGAGTTCACGCCAGTGGTCACCACCGTCTGTCGATACGTACAGATGCGCCGGGTGGGTTCCTGCATAGATGCATTCACTATCCGGACTGGCGACAACCGAGTACACTTCGTCCTGTGGGACACTGAGATTCTCCCACGTCTGTCCGTCATCCGTCGACCGATACAATCCTGATTTCGTGGCGGCGAACACACCATCAATCGTTGGAAACGTGCGAATTCGGGGTGTATCACCGCTGTCGATAACCAGTTCAGCATCCGTGACGGGGACAGTTGCGATTCGGAAGACGCCATCACGAGTACCGATGAGAACTGCCATAGGCGGCGATACGTTCGCCTCATGATTAATCTCTGGGCCAGTTGCTCTGCAGTCAGTCGTGACTCCGTGATCCACTGAGCAACTACTTCGACAGTACATACGATCGGAGAGACCACTAGTGTCAAAAATGAAGGCAACCCCAGTCATGACCGGCTGGAAACTGCTTCCGAACTGAACCATACGTCCCAACGGTGTTCTCGGACGGACCGTGGGTTCACGCACGACGACAACCGTCACGGAGAACACTTCGAGTGCCAGAAGTGCGGCTACAAGGTCAACGCGGACTTCAACGCCGCGAAGAACATCGGGACGCGGTACGCTCGGAAGCGAACACACCGACTCCGTTCCTCGCCCACGTCGGGGGCGGAGACGCACCAGTAGACGTGCGTATATATGGTGGGACGTTGAACGGCAAGAGTCACTAGTCTATTGCTGGTGACTGATTGTCGGAAGTCCACATCAAAGTCCCATCACCAGAAATCAGAGATGCCTAGTTAGCAGTCAGAAGCTTGCTTCTGACGACACCCTCAAGGACCGAGGCGTGGAGCGCCGAGGGAGTAGGGTGGGGTAGTTTACTCCTGTTTGTATTCGCGTCTGAAGCCGCGGAATTCTGTGCGGTGGGCTTCTTCGTCGCTCAGAATTGTGACGGCGAGATCTTCGGTGACCGGGTCGTCAGCATCGGTCGCGGCCGAGATGAGGTCGCGATACAGCTGAATGGCGTCCTCTTCGGCGTCCAAGACACCGTCAATGACGGACATGACGTCGGTACTGTCCTCCGGCGGCTGAAGACTCTCCTGACGAGCTTCGAAATCGTCGGATGCGGGCGGGCGCTCGTCTAGTTGTTTGAGCCGGTTGCCTAACATTTGGGCGTGGTTCAGCTCCTCCTGGACGTCAGCCTCGAGGCTCTGTTTTACCTCCTCAGCACTGACTCCGTCGAGGACGATGGAGTTCGTCAAGTAGTTCATTACGGTCTCGATTTCGTCACTATACGCCTGCTGGAGGAGCTCGGTTACTCGTTTACTTGTCATACAACGAAACTACGTGACCCGCCCATTTATGACTGGGGGTGGTCAAACCAGGAGGGAGAGTTGAAGACTGGCATTACCGGCGAGCAAGCAGGTAGCCGGTGGTAGCCCCGACGAATATCGTCCTACCGCGAGTAACGATGATTCCTACTGCCCCGAGAGCCAGTGGAGTGACGAGGAGGAGAAACCCGTAACTGAGCGTTTGCATCTATGTGACCGAGCCTATCTGTTGCTCGAAGGGATTCCCCGCGAACGGGATGACCGCGAATTCGGCGAGATAAAAGAGGAACCGGGAGTGCAAGTAGTCCGATCAACCCACCAACAAAAGCACCTCTAAGTGGTGATCTGGTCGCGTCGAGTCGTGACCAGAGTAACCGGCTGAGGATGGCACCGCCACAGAATCCGCCGAGCACGAGAAGCACTCCTGTGTTGTTAGGTGCGTAGTTTACGCTGCCATCACCTAGATGACCGAAATACGGCAAGGAGACGAACAAAAGCGCGAATAATCCCCCGACGAGGCCGAACGTCATCGACGGATGCTGCCGAGGAGACGCCACCGGTGACCATCGAGCCATATTATGCTATGGTATCCGCTCTAGGTGAGTATGCTGCTTTAACCGAGAGACGGACAACCATATCAGTTCCTAGTAACAAATCGGTCACAATGCGTGCAGATTCAGGTGAAGTCAGTGACAACTAGTTGTTTTGTGACCGCCCGAGTCAGCGTGTAGACCAACGGTCCCGACGACAATCATCCTCTCACTGCTCAGGAACGCCGGTACTGGACTCCCGGGCGATCTTGGAGTGTCAACTCGCCGGATTACTTACTGGAGGGCACGATACCCGCCGTATTTCATCCCGAGCCAGAACGCGACCGTTGCGAAAATCACCATCGACGGGAGTACCATCATAAGTACCGTCTGGGCTGCCATGACGCCGCTAGCGACCAACCCCTCGACGCCGATAGCGATTATCGCAACAAGAATTCCGCCCGCTCTTAGTAGGTCAAACTCCATATCGATCGGAGGGTTGTCTGGATGGTAACACATTGTCAATCGCCTCGGGGCTTGACCCCGAGGCTTGTCAGTGGACTCCCGCTCTACCCGCGCAAGGCGGTAGGTCGAAATCGACTATTCGCATTCAACGTCCCTGACTTCAGGACCAGTTGACTGGTGGCCCGTCCAGCACCAGACGTGAGCCAGTGCTGGACAAGACGCCACCCGATATTACGGGCGGCATTGTAGTCGGCGTGCAGTTCCTTCCCACACTTCAGGCACTCAAACTCGTCACCATCACGATTGTTTTCGTGTGTGAACCCGCACTCCGAGTGACTACATCGCTGACTCGTGTACTGCGGCCGAACCTCCTCCACAACGACTCCGTACTCCTTGGCTTTGTATTCGACGTGGCGTTGGAGTTCGCGGAACGCCCACTGATGGAACTTCGACGCGTTCGAGATCCGCTCGCGGATATGTTTCAGGTTCTCGAACGCAATCGCCGTACAGTCGTTCTCGACGGCTTCACGAACGATGGCCTTCGAGACGCGGTGGAGGTAGTCCGCGTTCCAGCGAGCGAAACGGCTGCCGACGCTCTTGATAGTGAGGTGGGCGGAACAAGTGCCTGTCTGTTGCAGGCTGCCGCGCCGGCGCTCGTACTCGTCGCGTTTGTGGTTGAGGTAGTCCGCATTGCCGAGGAAGGCTCCGGTGCTGGTGACGGCGAGGGAGCCCTCCACGTTGAGATCGACGCCGAGAACCACTCCGTTCTCGGTCTGCTTGTCGTTAGAATCAGCGGGTTCGACTTCTTTCTCGACTGCGACGTGGAGGTAGTACGTACCGTCACGCTTGTGGAGCGTGGCTTCCTTGCGTTCCCACTCCGGCGTCCAATACTCCGCAAACGGCGTGCCGTCCTCATCGTGAGGTGTGACGAACTCGGCTTGGACGCGGTCGCCAACCGTAGCGAGGGTAACGTGGTCGTCGTGGTAGGTGATGGTGCGCCCATTATACACGACAACGCTTCCTCGAAACTCGGGTTTGCTTGCCTTCTTGCCGTCTTCGAGGATGCGGTCTTTGCAGTTGCTGAGCGCGTCGGCGGCGAGATTGCGGGCGGATTGGACGAGGCTAGATTGGAGGTTGGTGCCGTGGCGGACTGCCGTGTAGGTTTGGTCGTGGAGCGTGTTTTTCGTGTCCGTGATTTGGGTGGGGTCGTCGCTCCATCCAGTTTCCGCGACGTACTGGGCGGCGATGCGGAACTCCTCGAACGTCCGGTCGAGGACGCTGTGTGCGTCCGCTGGAACGTCGAGTTTGATCTGGATGTTGAGGACGACCACTATATTTCATTGGTTATGTCAAAGATATTTGGGAGTATTTATTCAAAGAGCCGGTCTTGCCATCGTGCGTGGTTTGCGGAGTAGAGTGTCGGCTTCCTCCCCGACCTCAAGGGTCGGAGTATCCGCCTTGACCGCCGATGAAATCGTAGCAAGAGAACGGTGATAGGATTCTATCGTGGTGAATCGCCTCGGGGTCAAGCCCCGAGGCTTCCCGTTTCCACAACGCGCTTTGCAGACACACGCTGAAAACCAGCGGTATCCGTAGGGAGCGCAGTCTCCACGGACGTGTCTTCGGGCCATCCCAGCCCTAGTTCAGAAAAACCTCTCTGCAAGACGTTCATCGCCGCATTCGCATCCCTTTCCGTCTCGAATCCACAACTCGGACAGGAGTGTTCCCGCACCCAGATGGACTTCGGCGTCTCCACACCACACGCCGCGCACTCTTTCGTCGTGCCTCGTGCTTCGACCGGCACGACGTGCGTTCCATACAAATCCGCCTTGTAGTCGAGGAGGGTGATGAATTGACGCCACGCCGCATCCTGCTTGTTCCGAGCGTTATACGACTGCTCCAACATCCCCTTCACATCAAGATCTTCCACGAACACGGCGTCGTACTCGCGGACGAGCCACGTCGTGAGTTTGTGCTGATAGTCCAGCACCTTCCGACGAATGTGTCGCTTGACGTTGGCGACCTGCTTGCGTTGTTTCTCGTAGTTGTTCGAACCTTCCTGTTTCCGCGATAATTTCCGTTGCTCGCGGCGAAGACGCTCGTACTCGTCTTCGAGGTCAAGCCAATCCACAGCCTTCCCATCGCTGGTGTGGATGTAGTTGAGGATGCCGAGGTCGAGTCCAACACTGTTGCTCGCGTCCAGCGAGTTCACGTCTGGTTTCCCGGGCAGGTTCTCGTCGTCGGTTTCGAGGCCGAAGGAGACGAACCACTCGCCGGTCGTTTCCTTCTTGACGGTGACTTCCTTGATGTCTGCTTCGTCTGGGATGTCGCGGTGGTAGCGGATTTTGATATCTCCGATTTTGGAGAGCCAGAGAGTCGCGCGTCGGCCACTCGTGTTTTTGAGTTCGAAGCCAGACTGCGAAAACGTCATACTCTTAAACTCCCTCGGAGACTTCCACTTGAGTTCCCCGACCTTGTGCCCGTTCTGTTTCTTCTCGGAGAGTCCACTGAGGTTCTGGTAGAACCGTGTGATGGTTCGTTGCAGAGCCTTCGAATTGACTGCTGAGAAGACAGAAAACTGGTCTTTCCAGTCGGGGAGTCGGGAGTGGTGTTTGTATGCGGAGCCGATGTCGTCGGCATCCACGTGTTCGTACTCGTACAGGGTGTAGTTGTACGCTTGGCGATGAACGTTGATATGGTATTCCAGTTCAGCCGCTACCTCTTGTGTCGGGTAGGCGGGGTAGCGGTGACTGTACTCCATCGCTGTCTCTTGATTAGCGATATATTCAGTTAATGGTTTGTATCCCTGCCTATCGGATTCAACCCCGGGGCATTCTCCTAGACCGCCTGTAAAATAAGCGACGTGTGGCGCTCGCAGTCTTTCTTTTACAGCACTACGATTATGTAGCGGGAGTGTGAGTTTGTGACACATGGAAGTCCGCAGGAAAACCCTCGCAAAGTTGCTCGTCGTGGCGTTCGTCTTCAATTTAATCGTGATGGGGACGGGGGCATACTTCGCGTACCAGCAGTCGCCCGACCGCCCGGAGCGCATCGTCGGCCCCGAGGGCGAGGTGATTGCAACAAACGAACAAATCGTCGAGGGGAAGGCCGTGTTCCAGCAGAACGGCCTGATGAACCATGGATCGATTCTCGGAAACGGCGCATACTTCGGCCCTGATTACACGGCCGACGCACAGGACCAGTTGGTGTCGAATATGCGCGAGTACGTCGCCAGACAGCGCTATGACACGCCATACGCGGAGCTCCCCGAACCAGAGCAAGCGGCCGTAAACTCGGTCGTCTCACGTCAACTCCAAGAAGGTGACTTCGGGACCACCATCCAACTCACCGCCGCAGAGGCGTACGCCTACGAACAGGTCCAACAAGCCTACGTCGAGCGGTACTACGGCGGCGCCCCCGAACACGGCGTCCCACCACAGTTTATCGGGACTCAGGAGGACGCTCGGCGATTCGCGGACTTTGCCCTCTGGACAGCGCTCTTCTCGTCGATCGAGCGCCCGAACAGCGACGTCTCGTGGACGAACGAGTGGCCGTACAACTCCGGCGCCGGGAACTCGCCGCCGACGTCCGCGATGACGTGGAGCGTCGTCGCAATGGTACTCCTCGTCGGTGGGGGCGGCGCGGGCATCTGGCTGTACAACGCCGCCGAACTCTCGGAACCGGACACTGAAGGCGTCGACGTCCCCCATCCCAACGAGATCGACCTCTTCCCGAGTCAGTTTGCTGCAATCCGCTTCGTCCCAGTGGCGGCCGTACTCTTCGTCGTCCAAACGCTTCTCGGGGGGTTGATGGCCCACTACTACATCGAACGCGAGGGGTTCTACGGCATCGCAGAAGCACTCGGCATCGACGCGATGGCGACGCTTCCCTTCGCGATCACGAAAGCCTGGCACATCGACCTCGCGGTGCTCTGGATCGCGACCCTCTGGCTCGGCGTTGGCCTCTTCCTCCCGCCACTACTCACTGGCCACGAGCCGAACAAGCAAAAACGCTACATCCACGTCCTATTGGGCGCACTGGTCGTCGTCGTCGGCGGCGGCTTACTGGGCATCTGGCTCGGCGCCCAGGGCTACATCGACGGCGCGCTCTGGTGGATCCTCGGCAACGAGGGGCTGGAGTACCTCGAAGTCGGCCGCCTCTGGCAGGTCGGCCTGCTCGCCGGGTTCGTTCTCTGGGCGGCCCTCGTCGCCCGCGGCTTCAAGCCTCTGCTCGACCGAGAGGAGCGGTACGGACTCGCGCACATGATTCTCTACGCGGGTGGGTCCATCGCGCTGCTCTTCTCCGCGAGCATGCTGTACACGCCCCAGACGACGATGCCAGTGACGGAGTTCTGGCGCTGGTGGGTCGTCCACATGTGGGTCGAAGGCGCCTTCGAGTTCTTCGTCGTCGCCATCATCGGCATCTCGCTCGTCTCCATGAACCTCCTCAAGCGGCGGAGCGCGGAGAAAGCCGTGATGTTCGAGGCGCTGTTCGTAATGGGTGCAGGCGTCATCGGCGTCAGTCACCACTACTGGTGGGTCGGTATGCCCGATTATTGGATCCCCATCGGCAGCGTCTTCTCCACGCTGGAATTCATCCCGCTGATTTTCATCCTCTACGAGGCGTTCGGCGAGTACCGCGCTATGATGGGGGCGGGCAAGGACTTCCCGTATCGACTCGCGTTCATGTTCATTATCGCCAGTGGATTCTGGAACTTCGTCGGCGGTGGCGTCCTCGGGTTCTTCATCAACCTCCCACTCGTGAACTACTACGAGCATGGCACGTTTCTCACGGTCGGCCACGCCCATGGTGCGATGTTCGGTGCGTTCGGCTTCCTCGCGCTCGGGATGGCCGTTTACGCCCTCCAGTTCACTACCAAAGCCGGGAAGTGGGATCCGACGAACCTCAAGCGCGCGTTTTGGATATTGAACGCCGGACTCGCGTGGATGGTCTTCATCGGCGACATTCCCGTCGGCTTCCTCCAGCTACAGACCGTCTTCACGGAGAACTACGACGCCGCCCGCTCACTCGCGTTCTACAACCGCGACATCGTTCAGTGGCTCTTCTGGGCACGCCTGCCGGGCGACATCCTCATCATCGTCGGCGCGAGCCTGTTCGGCTACGACGTCCTGAAGAAGCGGTTCGTCCGCCGCGACGAACCCGAGACCGTCTCCGACGGGACGATCATTTCTCGACGAATCTTCGCCGAAGATGACGCGGGTGCCGACCTCGACGACGATTAACGCCCTCTATCATTTACATTTCTACAAAACCGCACCGTCGGTCGATATCGTTGTCGCCGATCTATCGTCTTCGCTCACGATTCTCGGTGAGTGCGTACAAACGCTCGCCGCAGGACTGCCAGAAGGACGTACGTCTCGTACCTCTGGTTCCGACAGTGGTCACACGGCTGCATCTCCCTCGTAATCTCCTCGATCGAGTCCTCGTACTCCCCAGTGAGATGATTCAGAGCCTCCGTAATCTCTGGCTGGATAGCATCGGTCATCTCCTCGACGACGGCATCGGCCGAATCCGGTAGTGAGTACGAGAGGACGATCGTGTTCGCGTGGTAGTACTTCGTCGTGCCGCCACGTCCTTCCTCGAAGCGGACGACGTCTACGAGTCCCGAGTCATGTAGTTCGTTGACATGGTGCCGAACGGTGTTTTCGGTACGCTCGATCCCCCGGTCGGTGACAAACGGTACTACAATCGTGGAAAATCATTTCGCTGGAAGGACGATGAGAACCGTACGTCGGCAGTTGAGTGACTGCGAGAGTGATGCTGTGGGACGTGGGTCGAGAAACAAGGAGAGCAGCGACGTCCGTCTTCGAGTCTTCTTGGCCCCTATAGCCCGAGGAGACTGAGGAGGAGTCCGATCGCGATCAGGAGAAAGATGAGCAGGGTGACGTACAGCATGAATCGATCTGCGGAGGTGTCCATCGTTCCTTTCTAGTATCGCTTGCAGTTTGTTACTATCGCTTCGGTCGTCGTCTACTGAGAGATGGCAATGTGTGATGCCCTACTCTCATATATCTCTCTCTTATTGAATTACATATGAGTGTCGTCGTTGAGGTCCGGGGCATTGCTCAGGACGCCGGAGTTCCACATTTGGACTGTGAGTTTCTCTTCCTGTAGTATATCGCGGACTGTCTCGAGGCGGTCTTTTGGCCCGTCCCGATCCGATGGTGGAGAACTGTAACTGCCGAGGATCAAGTATTTTGTTGCAGTAGAGTGTGTTTTCGCCTTGATTTCGGAGATGAGAGCGACTGCATTCTTGTGGAACTGTGCAACTTCTTCCCCACTATATCCACTATAGATGAAGTCTGCGTCAGTAAGACGGGAGTGTTTTGGATATGAGATGGTGCTTCGTCGTCAGGCATGCGTTTTGTTGGTGAATCGGGTGTTGTAATGATTGGCGTCATATCTTTGTCGACAGCCGTCGCAAAACATACGATAGTAGAGCTGCAATGTCTATGTATGGCCGCAAGCACGCCGCAGGATGTTCCAAACCACGAGTTAGATGAACACCGGCTTGAGGATCTCAGAGACATTCTGAGTCCGACGAAGCTGCGGCTCCTCCAGCAGATCCTGGCCAGCCCGACTGGTGCGTTGAGCTCGAAAGAGCTTGCGGCGCGAAACACGATCAGTGACAGCACCATCCGAGACCATCTCCGCGACCTCCACAATCGGGACACACAGATTGTCGCAAAACTTGAGCCAGACACGTCACCTGTTCCGAACGGCATTCCACGCGTGTACTTCGCCGTTACGGAATACGGCATCAGCCTGCTTAAACAGGCTGACCTCTACGACCAGATCGGCCTCCTCTACGACATGTATGAAGCAGTCGATCTCCAACTACCCGACGCAGACAATCAGCCGGTCACACTTGACGAGATCGAGAACTACGACCATCGTCCCACCCCAGACTGGCTCTGATCGGTGGCATCACCCCGATTGTGTGGTGGGAATGAGACACTTGAGATACCACTGTTTATTTACTTAAATTATCCTACCAACGGCGTGAATAAAGCGAGAACGCGAGCAGGAACGGATGCGTCTCCGAGACCGCCGTCGCCGGAGCAAGATGGTGAGAAGGGACGCAGACCTACTGCCGGACCAGGCCGACGTCGCCGACGCAATTGACGCTGTGGACGCCCGCCACGCCGCTCGCCAGACGATGGTCGAAACAGCGTCTTCTCACGGTTCGGTCGTTCTTGGGCGAGCACGTAGGTTAGTATACTATGCTAACTTCGGAGGTATTCGAGAATGACATCCCCGTGGCACGCTTTCGGAGTGCACCAACAGGCCAGAGTCTTACCACGGAGTCCCTCGACAGCGTCTCGGAACTCGTCGTCGTCGAGTTTGTCGTGAAACGCTTCTCGGTACTTCTCGACGGCTTCCTCTCGCGAGTATCCATCACTCGTCTTGTAGGGATTGCCGAGCCACCCGTCGTCGCCGATGTCGGTATTCAGCATGTGACTCTCCCCGCCGTCGGCTCTCCCAATATCGACGTCGTACTCGTCGGTCTTCCGTTGGTTAACGAGGCGGGTCTGGACGTCGCCTGTGAGTGTAGTCTGTTTCGTCATGGCGGCAGCCTCCGTTCAATCGAGAGTTATTCGCAGACGGTTCCATATACCTTATTGCAGCAGATTTTCGACCGGGTGAAATTGTGTAGAGTGTACATTGGCCAGCGACGATGAGGGGCAGAGAAATGATTCTTCTGTCTTCCGGTGGAGAAGAATATCACTCTAGATAGCTATTGAGGTTGGTGATGATCTGATCGACGAACGGGGAGGTAACGGAACCCACAATATAGTCAATCTGCTCGATGCGCGGCGAGAGAATCGCCCAGGGATAAGCGTAGCTTGTCTGGGGAAGGGATCCATCTCGCCAGACTTCGTTCGTGAGTTTGAGTGCAGCGTTTCGAGGAGTTGTTGAGACGACAGTCGCGAGCCATTGTTCGTTCTCGAACGGATGGGACGAATTGCTGATCACGATAAGTGGGCGTGCTGCCGGCTCGTCTTTGAATGGATCAACAGCCCAGACGACATCACCACGACTGATCGAAGCACCTTGGTTCGTCATCAATAGAAACGTTATGTATCGGAATTACGTGGTTCGTCATTCGAAAGATCTTCACTCTGCACAGACTTGGCGTCCGCTAACCACGCGTTCTGGTCGAAATCGTCGGTCTCGTCGCTGGCAACATTCTCGAAGAGCGTATGAAGGTCGTAGGTATCTCGAAGCCGGTCGGTGTCGTCGGTGATTGCCCAATATGTATCTCGATGCCGGACGAGGCCCCGCGTCTTTAATCGAGATAGCGCAGATCCAACAGCATTCGCATCGGCGTCGATCGCTGCCGCAATCTCACTCCGTGTATACGCCTTATCACTGTTTGCAGCGAGATGCAAGACAACCTGTTCTGTAACCGATGGCTCAGTAAGGTCTGAGTTGCTCTCGAACGTATCGATGCTAATCGGCATCGTTCTGGTGTTAACTAGTACATCAAGCATTATAACTGTGCCCGTCGTGCTGCCGTGCTGGACGTGCTGGAAAAGGCGACGGTATAGAGTGTGGATCTCTCACGCCGTCGATCGATAGCCGGTCTTGAGCGTGTTTGATTGTAGCACTCTAGTTGATCTTGCCATCCACGGTGCCGCGTGCGGAGGCGGTCACGCTGACGTGGTGGTATCACGACGGGCGAAGCAGAACGATGAGTGGCGTCGTCGGATGGTGGGCGATTGTGGTCAGTGAATAGTACTCCAGTGCCGCGTGACGGCGGTAATGAGGTGAAGCGTATCCCGGCTACTCTCCTACGCCGTGTTCTTTCCTCCATGCCTAGATAATTGAACACCATTTGTTTGGAAGAGGTGCTTCGCAGATTCGAATTCTTGCTCGGTGAATGCGAAGTGTCTCGAAGGAAGCCGGATACGACGTTTGTACGGTTCACCATCACGCTTATATGAGACGATAAACCGTGGATGGGTCCACATCGTACCTTTGACCACTTGCACGTCAATAATTGATGCGAGAGGGATCGTCTCAACTTGCCGGAACCCACGGAGATAATCAATAGTATACGCGACAATGGCGATAATCGCAAAGACCCCAAATAGATAGGGAATCACCCACCGTTCATTCAAGACGATATTCACACTCCAGCCGACCATACTGACGATGAATGCCAAGAAAAGTATGAATACAACCAGCGAGCTTTTCGCTCCCTCATAGTTCCGCTTGAGTTGCCCGGTGTAGCTTTCGTCAATACGAAGCACACCATCGGAGACTGAACACCGTCCTCGTTTTGTTCTAAAGTCTCCCATTTCGTCGTCATTCATTCGTCATCGAAAATAAATCCCTAGAACCGAACGGTCCCGAGACTCCCGTTCGACTTTCGCTCTCATGAACAGCTATCGATCTCGTCTGCGACTATGATAGCAGCGAGGGCGTGGATGATGAGTCGCCGAATCTCGTGGCTGAAGCAGCGAACGCCGGCCGCCAACTCGTCGATACGGTAGAGCGCTCCGAACAGAACACTGAACTGGTGAACGTCCGCGAGCAGCGTGTCGAGTCCCAGCAGGTCGAGGAGAAGTATCTCGACGTGCTGGAGGCCGGGCAGAAGATCGCGGAAGAGAACAACGCGATGATCGCGCGGCTGGACTATCGGAAGGTCGCCACCCACTACGGGTGTGCGTACAAGAACGACGGCTATCGCGTCATGGAGGAGATGGCCGACCGCGTCCCTGGCGTGACCTACAAGGAGAGTCGGACGTTGTCGGCGGACGACGCGATGGGTGTCGGTGGCCGGCATATCGAGATCTCGTTCGCTGACCCCGATCTCGCCGGCTGGATGCGAGCCCACGAAGCCAACACGGGAGGGAACTAACCACGAGAGGCAGCGTTACAACAGTGTAATCACGGGGGTCCCCCGAACCCCCGTCTGCGGCGACACCACCACACGAGATCCACACCGCATTACCAGTGAACCACGGTGGTAACATTCCTATGACTACAGTGGGTGCGTCTTTCTGCGTCCTACATCGAGGGACGGTGATTGCTTGGCAGCTCGGCGACCAGCACGAGCAGTACTTTTGAGTCTGATAAAATGACTTAGTACTGATCCACGGGCGCTTCGCCGCACGCGAGCCAGTGCGCTCCAAGAAGTTCTGACTCGACTTGTTTCAACTGGAATTTCTCTTCAAGGTCAGGCAGAGGGACATATGAGAACTGGAGACTTCCGTCCCGGTTCCGCCGGTGCTTTACGAGTCTATCCTTGAGTGAAACGGACTCTCCAATATACTCAAGCGGGGGACAATTCCCAGAGTTCCAGATGCGGTACACGCCGCCCCCGTCAGGGACATAGCCGAGTGCATCTTCTAGAGGTCTACGGGCTGACCATCTGAGACCCATCCAGTTTGGATCGGTGACCTCCTCTGGATTCTCCCACTCCAATGGAGCCACTCCTTCGCGGAAGCTACGGAGGGTATCATCGTCGCTCCTACCACCCCGAATCCCCGTACTGCGGGTCTTCGACTTGCTGTATCCCGGCGGCATCCTGCCGAAGTTGCCGACAAGGTTCGTCTTGGTCTCCCATCGGTGCAGGGCAATCAGGACGTCCTCCACGGCCTTTCGTTGTTGCTTGTCTTCGACTATCGGAGGGGTTGCTCCTGACACTTCGAACCCCGGGCCATTCCTATCCACGATGGTCCAAAGGCTCGGGGATGCAGTGTGCGGGTCGCTGAAGGGCATCTCCCCGTTGAAGATACCTCGTCTGAGGGCGTATATTCGACCGCGGAGACTCCGACCTGTCTCACCGATATAGACAAGTCCCTCGTAGTCCACATGGCGAACTCGGTAGAGGCCGGGATCCGTCGACAAGGTACTGACTTCCTCATCGTCTGGATGCAGACTTAACCAGGACGACCAGTCGAAATCCAACCGGTCTCGGTCGTACACCCCCGTATTGTCCATCATCTTGGTTCCAATCTGAGCCTTCAGTTATTTAATCTGCGTGAATGAGAATTGACTTTGAAATTTTTATATGATAGAGAAGGTTCAATACGGTCGTCACGGTGTTGGGCAGCTTTGATAGTTGCTGCAGACCTCCACTGCCCCCTCAGTCTGTCACTTTCAGAGTTTCATTCACTCTATATACTCATGTGAAATATCGAAAGCTCGTTCCTTCCATATTGTGAACGCCGCAGTTGATAACGAGTTCACGATACTATTTCCACCAAATTAACCTATTAGTTTATCGTATTAGAAATACTATAGACCGGTATGGTTCGAGAACGAATCAATGCACTTGGAACGTGGATCGATAACCAGTCTGCAGTCGTCCGGGTCATCGCATTCCTTGGTGGGCTTATTGCTTTCCGAGTTGTACAGATGGCGACCTACGTCGTTGAAACAATGGGTGATGTAGGAATTATCCTTGTTGGTACTCCCGTCATCGTAGTTGGTCTCCTGTCGTTATACGTCATGTTCGTCGTTGTGCGTTCGTTCTGGCGTGACTGGCAACGAACTCGACCGGCCGCATAATTCGGCGACGCAAATCGCTATTTTCTAGGCTTCTACTCTCACAGCGATTTCTTAATGAGTAATACTCAGCCATGAGGCCGAGAGGCCAGCCCTATTGAGACAAAGGGTCAGCGGAGTTTCCAGAAGGCCTTGTAGGGCTTGGTGATGCTGAGGAAGTCGAAGACCCAGTAGAGTGGTTCTGCATCGGTTTGTACTTCATAGGCGAGTTCGCCACGGCGT
>NZ_JBPBWC010000023.1:0-76770 GCF_050954125.1 Halomicrococcus pelagicus
TTCCAGCTGACGAACTTCCTGCGGGACGTCCGCGAGGACGTCGTCGACCGCGACCGCATCTACCTCCCCGCGACCACCCTCGAACGCCACGGCGTCACCCACGACCAGATAATACGGTTGGAGTTCTCGGAGGGGTTCGCGGCGGCGATACGCGAGGAACTTCGGCGCGCGGAGACCCTGTATCGCGAGGGGGTCGCCGGCATCCGATATCTCCCCGAGGACTGCCAGTTCGCCGTCCTGCTCGCCGCCGTCCTCTACGCCGAGCACCACCGGCTGATTCGGGCGGTGGACTACGACGTGCTGTCGACGACGCCCGAACTGGAGACGTTCCGGAAGCTACGGCTGGTCGCCCGGACGTGGTGGGAGTGGCGGCGGACCCGCGACCCCGAGACGGTGTTCCGGCGCGTCAGCGCCGTCGGCGAGGGCGACCGCGCGCCCGCCAGCGGGGGAACGCCGGCACCGACGCAGTCGGACTAGCGTTCGGCCGCGCCGGCCGGCCCGAACACGTCGAAGTCGAAGCGGTCGGTCCACAGCAGGCCGCCGCCGAGCAGTCCGGCGATCGCCACCGGCACCCAGTTGCCGAAGTAGGCGTTCATCGCGCCCCAGAGGAGGACGAAGCTCACCATGTCGTCGAGCATGAACTCACAGCGCCGGAGTCTGGTCCGGAGCGCCCGCCAGTCGAACCCGAGTTCCACGAGGGAGACCGCGACCGCGCCGCTGAGAATCCAGCCGAGGAAGTTAGAGAGCGGCACGCCGTAGTACGCGCCGCCGTCGGCGTACGCCCAGAACCCCAGCGCGACGGCGGCCGGGTCGAGTACGAGGTCGACGACGAGCACAACGGCGAGCGACGCCAGCAGGCGTGCCGGCAGCGAGTCGGTCCGGGGGCCGAGCAACAGCAGACAGAGCAGGTAGCTGTTCAGCACGAGCGGAAAGAAGAAGACGGGCAGGCCGACGGGGACGGTCCCGAACAGCATCGGCCCGAGCTCCAGCAGGTAGCGAAACTCGCCGTAGGGAAAGCCGGTCGTCACGCCGACGAACTCGACGGCGTACGTGTAGGCCGTCAGCGCGAGCAGGGCGATGCCGGCCCGCCGGTCGACGAGCGGTGCGAGTCCGGCGACTAGCGGCGACCGCATCACCAGCGTTCCGAAGAGGATGAGGGCGGGGTCGCGCGCCAGCCACGCCGGCAGCCAGGCCTCGTGACCCGCGACGAACAGCAGCGCGCCGACGAGCGGGAAGACGACGGCGATGGTGAACCGGTTCTCGCGGACGACCCGCGACAGGGTCGCCTCCACCTCGCGGCGGGAGACGGCGGGGAGAGGACTACCCACGGACGACCCTCCAGAGGCCGCCCAGGGTCAGCACCATCCCGACGACGGCGTTGATGGCGGGATACCACCAGTACGCGCGGTCGACGGCCACGCCGGTCGCGCGCCAGACGACGACTAGAACGGGATAGACCAGCAGGAGCGCGCCGGCCCGCCGGTCGAGCAGTCCGAAGGTCACCGCGGCGAGCAGCCAGACGACGCCGCAGTACGCGAGCGTCCTGCCCTCGCCGAGCACGGTCGCCGTGGTCCGGATGCCCGCCTCGCGGTCCGGTTCGACGTCGGGGATGGCGGAGAAGGTGTGCATCGCCATCGCCCAGAGCCAGCCGCCGGCGACGGCGAGCGCCGGAGGGTGGCCGCCGGCGAGCGCGGCGTAGGCGGCCGCCCCCGGCAGGACGTACAGGCCGTTCGACGCGGAGTCGAGCAGCGGCGTCGTCTTGAACCGCAGGGGCGGCGCGCTGTACTCCGCGCCGAGCAGCAGGAACCCGACCAGCCACGGCCACGCGACGCGCGGGGTGACGGCCACGAGCGCGACCCCGAGCAGCGCCGCGACCGCGACCGTGACCGGAACGAGGCGGTCGCCGCCGTACCGCACCTCTCGCCGTTCCTTCTTCGGGTTCCCCTCGTCCACGTCGGCGTCGAACACGTCGTTGACGCCGTAGAGGAAGACGTTCGCGGGGAGGAGGAAGTACGCGAACAGCGCGAGCGCGAGCGGGGAGAACAGCTCCGCTACCGACGACGCGCCGTAGGCGACGCCGACGACCACCGGCCCCGCGAGGTAGAGCCAGAACCGCGGGCGCGACAGCTTCAGGAGGTACCGCAGCGTCGTCGGTCGTCGGCTCTGGCCGGTCGTCGTCATTCCTGGTAGTCTTCGATCATCGCGTCGGCGGTGTGCTGGCCGCTGATGAGACACATCGGGACGCCGATGCCGGGCGTGGTGTACGACCCGGTGAAGTAGAGACCGTCGACCGCGGGCGAGCGACGCGCCGGGCGCATCGGACCGGTCTGGCGCAGCGTGTGCGCCAGTCCGAGCGCCGTCCCCCTCTTGCTGTTGTAGCGGTCGGCGAACTCCGAGACGGCGAACTGCTCCTCGAAGACGATGCGGTCGCGCAACTCGACGCCCGTGTTCGCCGCCACGTCGTCGAGAATCCGCTCACGGTACCGTTCGCGCCGCTCCGGGCCGTCGTCCAGGCCAGGCGCGACGGGGACGAGCACGAACAGATTGCTATGTCCCTCGGGTGCGACCCCGTCGTCCGTCTCGCTGGGGACGCAGAGGTAGTACGCCGGGTCGTCGGGCCACTCTCCCTCCTCGAAAATCTGGCGGAAGTGCTGGTCCCAGTCGGTCGGCAGGACGAGCGTGTGGTGGGCCAGCGGTTCCACGTCGCCCTCGACGCCGAGGTACAGGAGGAACGCGGACGGGGCGTAGGTGCGAGAGTCCCAGTAGTCGGCGTCGTACGCGCGGTGTTCGGGCGGGAGGAGCTCCTGCTCGGTGTGGGCGTAGTCGGCGTCGCTGACGACGAGGTCCGCCGGCATCGTCCGCTCGCCGGCGTGGACGAGGAAGTCGCTCTCGTGGCCGGTGATGGCCGTCACCTCGTGGTCCGTGCGGTACTCGACGCCGAGTTCGGCTCCGAGTTCGGCGATGCCGTCGACGACGCCGCCCAGTCCGCCCTCCGGATAGTGGACGCCGAGGTTGAAGTCGACGTGGCTCATCAGGTTGTAGAGCGCGGGCGTGTTGTGCGGCGACCCCCCGAGGAAGACGAGGGTGTACTGCATTATCTGCTGGAGCTTCGGGTGGTCGAAGAACCGCTCGACGTGGTCCTGCATCGTCCCGAGCAGGCTCAGCCCGCGGGCGTTCTTCGCCACGTCCCACGAGACGTAGTCGCGGAACCGACTCCGGTCGGTGTAGACGAACTTCGACATGCCGACGCCGTAGTTCGTCTCGGAGCGCCGGAGGTAGTCGTCGAGCGCGTCGCCCGCCCCCTCCTCGTAGGATTCGAAGACGGCGCGGTTGTGCGCCATGTCCGGTCGGATATCGACTTCGTCGCCGTCCTTGAAGAAGATGCGGTAGTGGGGGTCGAGCTGTTGCAGTCCGTAGTAGTCGGTCGGCTCGCGGTCGAAGTGGCCGAAGAACCGCTCGAACACGTCGGGCATGAGATACCACGACGGCCCCATGTCGAACTCGAACCCGTCGGCCTCCAGCCGGCTGGCTCGCCCGCCGAGCTGTTCGTTCTTCTCCAGTACCGTCACGTCGGCCCCGGCGTCGGCGAGGTAACACGCCGTCGACAGGCCGCCGAATCCGCTCCCGACCACGGCGACGGACTGGTCAGCGAGGTCCATACCGATTTCTGGGGCGCAACCCCAATAAAAGCGCTACACTGGGTCGTCCTCGGCGCTATCGCTGGGAATTTGCCAGTGGTATCGGTTCCGGGACCGGTCGTTTAGCAGGTGTATAACAAAGGGATTGCCTCCCCAAGGTCGAAGTGCGCCCACCCTGACTCGGGCGCGACAACGTGCCAGTGTGAACGCGTATCCCGGCGGCGCCAGGGGCTCTGGCGATGGGCTGGCCTCCCATCACTGTGTCACCAACCCCCTCACGAAAGTTCTCATCCCGGGGTACCACAGACCCCGCACGGCACATTTCTACTCTCTGACCTGTTATCCGGTATACTTATGTCTTCGTGCCGCCCGCTCACGGGCAAGGAGTTCATGCGCGTCATACCGTTCGTCCTGCTCGTCGGTGTCGCCGTGCTCTCTCTTCTCGTCGTTATCACGTTGTACGTCGTCTGGTCGCGGCTCGTCGGCCTCGACCCGACCGTCGCCAGGGAGTTCACGGCGCTGTCGGGTCTGCGACGGACGCTGCTCGCGCTCGTCTCCGGGGCGGTGCTCGGCGGCGGTGCCCTCATTGCCCCGTCCGTGCCGGTGGGGATAGCCGCCATCGTCATGCTCGCAGCGAGCACGTTCGCGGCGCTGATGGCGTTCGAACTCGTCAACGGCCGCCAGCGGACCGACGGGTAGGTTCCCCCGTCTACACCGCGTCCTCGACGGCGGCGAGCAGGTCGTCGGAGTCGACGACGGTGCCGCGTTCGCAGAGTTCCCGGTAGGTCGCGGCCGCCTCGCTGCCGGCGTAGTTGCGCTCCGCGAACGGTCGCTCCTCCACGACGACCACGTCGTCGGCGGCGCGAGCCGCGTCGAGGTTCGGAAGGTTGCCCGCGCCCACCTCGACGTCGGCGAGCACGGTCACGTCGGCGTCCTGGACGTACCGCTCGACCGCCTCGCGGGACTCGCCCGCGATGGGAGCGAACGGCTCCTCGGTCACGACGTCGAGGCCGAGCGTGCGGGCGGTTTCGAGGTCGGAGTCGCCCTCGTTGAGTACGCCGACCGACACCTCGTACCCCGCCGCCGACAGCAGGTAGAGGAGTCGCGAGACCGTGCCGCCCCCGCCGACGACGTGGACCCGGCCCTCCCGGGGGTCGGGGCGGTCGGGGAGCGCGGTGACGTACGTCGACCCCGTCACGGGGTGGCGCGAGACGACGGCGTTCGCGTCGAACGCCGCCTGGAGCGTCTCCTCGGCGAGGACGTCCCCGGGCGGTCCCTGGGCGACGAGTTCGCCGTCGGAGAGCAGGAGGAGTTCGTCGCAGTAGTGGGCCGCGAGGTTGAGGTCGTGGATGGCCGCGACGACCGTCTTGCCGTCGGCGACGAGGTCGTCGACGAGTTCGAGCGTCCGGACCTGGTGGTTGATGTCGAGGCTGGCCGTCGGTTCGTCCAGCAGGAGGACGGGGGCGTTCTGGGCGAGTGCCCGGGCGAGCAGGACGCGCTGGCGTTCGCCGCCGCTGACGGCGGTGATGGAGCGGTCGGCGAACTCGGCGACCGCCGTGCGCTCCATCGCGTCCGCCACCGCGTCGCGACCCTCGCAGTCCTTACCGCCGAACCGCGACCGGTGGGGGTGGCGGCCCATCGCGACCACGTCGCGCACGGCGAAGTCGAACGAGAGGGAAGTCTCCTGTGGCACCGTCGCGACCAGCCGACTGGCCGCCTTCGAGGAGAGGTCGTGGACGTTCCGGCCGCCGACCGTGACGCGGCCCGACTCGGGGGCGAGCACGCCGGCGATGGTCCGGAGCAGGGTCGTCTTCCCCGCGCCGTTCGGGCCGACGAGGCCGACGAACTGCCCGTCGTCGGCGGTGGCGTTCACCTTCCGGAGGACGGCCGCGTCGCCGAGCCTGACCGTGACGTCCTCGACGGCGATCGCCGCGTCGCCGTCTCCGGCGCCGTCGCTCTCGTCCTCGTCCGCCACACCGCGCGCGTCGGCGTACCGGCTCACAGGGCCGTCACCTCCCGGTTCCGGAGCAGGTAGAGGAAGAAGGGCGCGCCGAGGAAGGCGGTGACGACGCCGACGGGGAGTTCCGCGCCGCCGACGGCCGAGCGGGCGACGGTGTCGGTCGCGACGAGGAAGGTCGCGCCGGCCAGCGCGCTCGTCGGCAGCAGGATGCGGTGGTCGGGGCCAACGAGCAGGCGCATGACGTGGGGAACGACGAGACCGACGAACCCGATGACGCCGGAGACGGCGACCGCGGCGGCGGTGACGATGCTAGCGACCGCGAGCAGGAGTCGTTTCGTGCGTTCCACCTCGACGCCGAGCGTCTGTGCGTCCTCCTCGCCGAGGAGGAGGACGTTCAGGTCCTCGGCGTACGCGAACAGGACGACGAACCCGACCAGCGACACCGGGAGTGCGACGAGTATCTTGTCCCACGAGGAGTAGTTGAGGTGTCCCATGAGCCAGAAGACCGCCTCGCGGAGGCTCTCGCCGCTGTGCAGCAGCAGGAAGGAGACGACCGCGCCGAGCAGCGTCTGGACCGCGACGCCGGCCAGGAGCAGCGTGGCGACGGGCGTCCGGCCGTTCTCCGTGGCGAGCAGGTAGACGCCGAACGCGGCCACCAGTGCGCCGACGAACGCGAAGAGGGGGAGCGCGAACGGGACGGCGACGGAGAAGGCGATGGTCGCCACCGCGCCGACGGCCGCCCCGGCGGAGACGCCGATGATGGAGGGGTCCGCCATCGGGTTGCGGAAGAATCCCTGCATCACGACGCCCGCGGTGGCGAGGGCGAACCCGACCACGGCGGCGAGCGCGATGCGGGGCAGTCGGAGGACTACGACGATGCGCCGGGCGACGTCCGGGACCTCGTACGAGAGGGCGGGGAGCGCGTTCAGCACTGCCTTCCCGACGACCACGTAGTCGATGCTGACCGGCCCTGTCGCGGCGCTCGCCAGCATCGTGACCACCAGGGAAAACAGCAACCCCCCGCACCACAGCGTCGTCCGCGCACCCAGTCGCATGTAAGCAACTCTACTTGCTTTAGGTAAGTATTTATTGAATCCCTCCGATACGTCGACGTGCATGAGACGCGCGACATTTCTGGCGACGATACTCCTCGTCGCCGTCGTCGCACCCGTCACGTCGGCGGGTGCCGTGGAGGACGTATCGAAGAACGGACCGAGCGCAGTACAGCAGACCTGTTCGTTCCCGGTCACTGAGACCGACGCGACGGGAACCGAAGTGACGGTGGAGGGGGAACCGCAGCGAATCGTCACGCTCTCGCCGAGCGCGGCACAGACGATGTGGGAAATCGGGGGTAAGAGCAAGGTCGTCGGAGTGACGAAGTACGCCACCTACCTCGACGGCGCGGAGGCGAAGACAAACGTCTCCGGCTCCGGGATGACCACCGTCGTCGCCGAGAAGGTCGTCTCCCTGAAGCCGGACCTCGTGCTCGCCCCGAACGTCGTCCCCGACCAGACCGTGAAGCAACTCCGGTCGGCCGGACTGACCGTCTACAAGTTCGAGGAAGCGAAGTCCCTCGACGACGTCTACGCGAAGACGAACCTCACCGGTCGGCTCACCGGCGAGTGCGGCGGTGCGAGCGAGACCGTCGCGTGGATGAAAGACCGGGTCTCGACCGTTCGCGAGGCGGTGAAGGGCGAAGATAACCCGCGCGTCCTGTACACCATGGGCGGCGGCTACACCGCCGGCGAGGGGACGTTTATCAACGAGATAATCGAGACGGCCGGCGGCGAGAACGTCGCCGCCGAGGCCGGCATCCAGGGCTACAAGAAGATCAGCAACGAGGTCGTCGTCGAACGGGACCCACAGTGGATTATCACCCCCACCGGCATCGAAATTCCCGACGCCTACGGTTCAACCGCGGCCGTGAAGAACAACCAGACGGTGACGCTCGACACCAACTACGTCAATCAGCCGGCGCCGCGCGTCGTCTACCCCATCACGAAGCTTGCGAAGACGTTCCACCCCGAGGCGTACCAGCAGGCGAACGTGACGACCACCACGACCTCGTCGACCGGAAGTGACGAGACGAACACCACCGACACCACGACCGCCACGACGGAGTCGACCGGCCAACCCGGGTTCGGTCCCGGCGTCGCCGCCGTCGCGGCCGCCGCCGTCGCGCTGCTCGCCCGGCGCGAGTAGCGACTCTTTTCACTGGGACTCCAGCGAGTCGGGCGGTCGCTCGCCCGCTTTCTCGTTCAGGAACGACTCCTCCCGCGCAGAGAGGTCGCGGTCCCGGAACACGTCGAGGCCGGCCTGGTACGTCTCCCTCGTGCGCTCTCCCGGCCGTTCGAGCACGAGTTCCGCGATACCCGTCTCCTCGCCCGTGAATCCGAACCCGGCCTTCGAGAGCGCGTGGAACGCGAAGGGGTTGTTGACAGCGATGCGGACGCGGTCGTACCCCCGGTCGCGGAGTCGCTCGGTCGCGAACGCCGCGAGGCGTGCGCCCACGCCCTCGCCGCGCCGGTCCGCCCGGACGGTGACGTACCGGAGCCACGCCGTCGTCGGGTCCGTCCGGTCCTCGTTGAACGCGACGGCGGCGACGGGGCGGTCGTACTCTTCGTCGGCGTCCGCGCCGCCCGTATCGCCGGCACCGCCGGGCTCCTCGCGTGCGACGGCCTTCCCCGTGTTCGACATCACGAACTTGCCGGCGTAGCTGAACCGCTCGTGGTCGAGACGGAGCGTCGGCCCCTCGTCGGGCCAGCCCAGCAGCGCGTACTCCATGTCTCTACTTCGCACGCCGGAGCCAAGACGCTTGTTACGGACGTCGGACCACTCGCCGGACTTTTGCTCGCGCGGCGCGTCGGTCGGTGCATGACTCACGCCGGAGACGTGGCCATCTTCGACCGATTCGCCCGGTTCTACGACTACCTCACCCCGGACGCGGACGCCGACCTGCTCGCGGAGGGACTCGCGCAGGCCGAGCGCCCGGTCGAACGCGTCGTCGACCTGGCCGGCGGGACCGGGAGAGCGGTGCGAGCCATCGACGCACCGGAACGCGTCGTCCTCGACGCTTCTCGGGAGATGCTCCGGCAGGCCAGGAAGAACGGTCTGGACTGCGTCCAGGGGGACGCCGCCCGGCTTCCGCTCGCCGACGAGTCCGTCGACGCGCTCGTCATCTCGGACGCGCTCCACCACGTCGGAGACGTGGACGGCGCACTCGCGGAGGCGGCGCGGGTGCTGCGACCCGACGGCGTGCTCGTGGTCCGGGAGTACAACCCGGCGACGCTGCGCGGCCGGGCGCTGGTCTGGGGCGAGCACGCGTTCGGCTTCGACTCGTCGTTTCTCACGCCCGACGACCTCGCTCGGCGCCTCCACGACGCCGGACTCACACCCCGCGTGCGGAACCGCGGATTCGACTACACCGCCGCGGGAATCAGGTGAGCGGTCGTCCGAACCGGGAACGACTTGACCCCGGCGAGCCGAGTGGGGGTATGAGCAGTGCGTTCGGCGCTCGACGATTCGACCGCTCGCCCGCTACCGCGGCGCTCGCGCTCGGAGACCTGGCCGTCCTGACCGGACTCCTCGCCGCCGGGTTCCTCCGGCACAACGAGAGCCTGGTCGAGGCTCCCGTCCGCTTCGCGGACACGCTCGCCCCGTTCCTCGTCGGCTGGGTTGCCGCGTCGCTTGTGGTCGGCGCGTACAGCGTGCGGGCCCGAAGCTCCGTCCGCAGTGCGGTGCTGGTCGGCGGCGCGACGTGGCTTCTCGCCGTCGTCGTCGGGGCGACGCTCCGGGCGACCGATCTCTTCCACGGCGACGCGCCGCTGTCGTTCGTCGCCGTCGTCGGCGGTCTGGGGCTCGTCGCGTTCGTCACCTGGCGGAGCGTCTTCGCCGCGGTCAGCGGCTAGGCGGCCGTCCGGCGATACTCGACGTAGGAGTACGCGACGAGGTACAGCGACGCGACGACCGCGGGCGCGACGACGAAGAGGATGGCGTACTGCGGGACGAGAACGCCGACGAGCGCGGCGACGGCCGCGAGTTTGAACAGCGTTCCGGCGCGCTCGTGCGTCCGCTCCCAGACCGTCTCGCTGGTGAGCGTCCACGGCGTCCGGACGCCGAGGAACCAGTTCCGCTCGACGTGGTCCATCGTCGTCCCGAGGAGGTAGTACAGCGCGGCGAACGCCGGGACGAGGACGGTCGTGAACGCGAACCGGTAGCCGAGATTCCACAGCAGCACCAGCGCGTGGACATACAGCATGAACGCCGTGAACGCGACGACGAACAGCCCGTACTGGCGGTCGAACGCCCGGACGTTCTCGCCGAAGGGGTCTATCTTCGGCAACCCCACGAACAGCCCGAGGATGGCGGCACTGACGGCCGGAAGCAGGAACGCGCCCCAGCGCTTGGGCATCGTTCCGTCGGCCTGCCCGCTGGCGTTCCAGTGGGTCGCTATCGTCTCCGGCAACTGCGGGTAGTAGTACGCGCTCGATGCGAACGCGACGACGACCAGCGCCAGCGCGACCAGATACTGGTTCCGGAGATTCATGTTCGATATTCGAGCGCTTTCGCTCATAAATCTGTGCGTCAGCCCGCCGGCGGCGGTCGAGACGCCCTACCGGCGGGCGAACGCGCCGTCCGTCGTCCGCGGCGTACCTTTTTGTACGGTGACGGGACCATGCACCGCCGCCGTGGGACACCGAGCACTCGTCGCCTACGAGCGACCCGATGGCCGCTACGATTGCCACTACGCCCACTGGGGTGCGGCCGACCTCGCACTCCGCCGGGACGTTGCACCCGGGACGCCGTTCGCCGGGGGAGACGACGACCGCTGGCGGCCCCGCGTCGACCCCGCCCCGCGAGCGCGTGCCGTCCGGTTCGAGGACCTGACCGACCACCTCGATTTCGAGCAGGTCGAGGCGCTGTACGTGGTTACGCTGGTCTGGGTCGTCACAACCTACCTACCGCTGTGGTTCGGCCCGACGCCGGACAGCGACCGGCACGCCGGCGCGCTCGTCGCCGTCGAAGACCCCGACGACGCCAGACGGGTCCGCCGCTGGTTCCGTGCCACCCGCGCCGTCGTCCGCGACATGGTCGCTCGCGACGCCCTCGCCGAAGACGACGCGACCGACTACCTCGCCGCCCGCGTGACCGAGTGGGCCGGCGACCGACGGGCGGTGATACTCGCCGACTGAACGGAACCGTTCGGCTCCGCGGCCGTCCGCACGTCCGCGGACGGTCGGCTTAACTGTCCGCGTCGCCTATCGTCGCCAGTGACATCGACGGACAGCGGGGACGCTCCCGCCACGTTGCTCTCGCCGACGCACGAGGAGGCGCTGGTCCAGGTCGAGGCCGCAGTCGAACGGGGCGACCTCGTGACCGTCTTCGGTCGCTGTACCGTCGAGTACGACGGTCGGGCGAGCAGCCACCTCGGTCCGGGCGACCGACTCGTCGTCCTCAAGCCGGACGGGACGGCGCTCGTCCACACCGAGGAGGGTCACCAGCCCGTCAACTGGCAACCACCGGGAGCGACGGCCACCCCGCGTCTCCGCGACGACCGGCTCTGCATCCGGAGTGAGCGGACGAACCCCGACGAGACGCTGTCGGTCGAGTTCGAGAGCGTCGTCCAGACGTCGGCGTTCGACGTGACCGACGCGAACGACCTGTCGCTGGCGGGTACGGAGGAGGACCTCCGCCGGCGCATCCTGGACGACCCCGACCTCGTCGAACCCGGATTCACGCCGCTCGCGACGGAGCGGGAGACGCCCGCCGGCGCGGTCGACATCTACGGCGAAGACGCCACCGGAACGACCGTCGTCGTCGAACTCAAGCGTCGGCGCGTCGGTCCGGACGCGGTCGGACAGCTCTCGCGCTACGTCGACGCGCTCGGACGCGACCTCCACGCCGCGGCGACGGTGCGCGGGATACTGGTCGCGCCCTCGGTCACCGAGCGCGCGCGCCGCCTGCTCGCGGAGAAGGGACTGGAGTTCGTCTCGCTCGAACCGCCGGCGGAAGCCGGCGAGTAACCTGGGGCTGGTACTGCGGTGGCGCTCGGGGACCGAAGTGAGTCCGTCCCGGCGCTACGGGATGTACCAGCCGTAGACGTGGTTGAGGAGGACGTACGTGACGACGCCGAGGGTGAGCGAGAGGATCCACGCGGACGCGGCGATGCGGCCGACTCTTCTGTGGACCGTGTCGCGCAGTTCGGTCGGAGTGTGGGTCAGGCCGAGCACGAGCGCGTAGAGCACGACCGGGACGGAGACCACTGACAGCAGGATGTGGACCGCGAGCATGAGCAGGTACGCGTAGTAGACGATACCCTCGACCCGGATGTGTTTCTCGCCGCCGCTCCCGCCGACCTTCAGGAGGTACATTGCGAGGAAGACGAGGATGAGCGCGAACGCGGTTATCATCGCCGTGCGGTGCTTTTGCACCTCGCCGTTGCGAATCCAGTACCAACCGAGCACGAGCGTGACGGTGGCGACGCTGTTGACGACCGCGATGGCGTCCGACAGGAGGTTCACGGTCCCGACGTCGATGGAGGGGTAGATGGGCAACACCCCGGCGAACGTCCCGAGCACCAGCACGTAGCCGACGACCGATAGCAGGGCGGTGACCTTCAACGGGTTCTCGCGGGCGCGTTCGCGGGCGTTCGCCGTGGCCATGTCCGGCGCTTGGAACCGGTGCCCCAAGTGCGTTCGCTTTCGTCCCGTCGTCCACCACTGACCGGACGTCCGTGCCGACCGTGCGGCGGCGGAACGCTCCGCGAGCGGTCGAAGTCCCGGTTCCGTCGCTCGGTTCCGAGGGGTATTTCGGGCAGCGGAACCAGACGCTACCTATGGACGCGGCGCTGGGGCCACCGGAGAAGATGGCCGAGCGGAGCGACGAACTGACGCCGATGATGGCGCAATACTTCGAACTCTGCGAGCGATACGAGGACTCGCTCGTCCTCTTCCAGGTGGGGGACTTCTACGAGACGTTCTGCGAGGCCGCCGAGACGACGGCACGACTGCTGGAGATAACGCTCACGCAGCGCGAGGACAGCACCGGCGAGTACCCGATGGCGGGCATCCCCATCGACAACGCCGAGTCGTACATCGAGACGCTGCTCGACGCGGGCTACCGCGTCGCGGTCGCCGACCAGGTGCAGGAACCCGAGGAGACGACGGGCGTCGTCGACCGCGCCGTCACCCGGGTCGTCACGCCCGGCACCCTCACGGAGGACGAACTACTCGACACCGAGGACAACAACTTCGTCGCCTGCCTGACGCGCGAGGCGAGCGACGGGGGGAGCTACGGTCTCGCGGTGCTCGACGTCTCGACCGGCGACTTCTACGCCACGACGGTCGAGAGCGAGAGCGCGGCCCGTGACGAACTCAGCCGGTTCGGCCCGGCTGAGGCCGTCGTCGGCCCGGACGCCTCCGCCGACCCCTTCGACGCCGGCTGCGTAGTGTCGACGTACGACGAGGACGCCTTCGAGCGCGACGCCGCCAGCGACCTCGTCGCGGACTACTTCGGCCCGCCGGAGCGCCTGCTCGCCACCGACGGCGAGGTGCGGGCCTGTGGCGCGCTGCTGGCGTACGCCGAGTACGCCCGGGGCGGGGCCGACGAGGACGGGGACGCGGGGGGCGAGCACGGTCACCTCGACTACCTCAACCACCTCACCCGCTACGACCCGCGGTCGTACGTCCTGCTGGACGCCGTCGCGCTCCAGAGCCTCGAACTGTTCGAACCGCGTGCGGTCCACGGCCACGAGGACGCGACGCTCGTCGGCGTCCTGGACGAGACGGCCTGCGCGCTCGGCAGCCGGAAGCTCAAGGACTGGCTGCGCAGACCGCTGCTCGACCCCGAGCGCATCGATGCCCGTCTCGACGCGGTCGAGGAGTGGACCGAGCGGGTCCGCGCCCGCGAGGAGATTCACGACCTGCTCCGGGACGTCTACGACGTCGAACGGCTCATCTCGCGGGTCGCCCGCGGCCGGGCGAACGCTCGCGACCTCCGGTCGCTGAAGGACACCCTGGACGTGGTTCCGGCTGTCGCCGACGCGATGGACGGCGTCGAGTCCGAGAAGCTCCGGGACCTGCGCGCCGACCTCGACGAGATGGCCGACGTGCGCGACCTGATCGGCCGGGCCGTCCGCGAGGAACCACCCATCGAGGTGACGGACGGCGGCGTCATCAGGGAGGGGTACGACGACGAACTGGACGACCTCCGCGAGACCGAGCGCGCGGGCAAGGCGTGGATAGACGACCTGGAGCAGTCCGAGCGCGAGCGCACCGGCATCGACTCGCTGAAAGTCGGGTACAACCAGGTCCACGGCTACTACATCGAGGTGACCGACCCCAATCTCGATCGCGTGCCGGACGACTACACCCGCCGCCAGACGCTGAAGAACTCGGAGCGGTACGTCACGCCCGAACTGAAGGAGCGAGAAGACGAGATCGTTCGCGCCGAACAGCGCGCCGACGACCTCGAGTACGACCTCTTCCGCGAGGTCCGGAGCGCCGTCGCCGAGGAGTCCGAGCGCGTGCAGTCACTCGCGGACGCCCTCGCGGAACTGGACGTGCTCGTCGCGCTCGCCGAGGTCGCGGCCAGGCACGGCTACTCCCGCCCCGAGGTCGGCGGCGAGGGCATTCACGTCCGGAACGGCCGCCATCCGGTGGTCGAGCGCACCGAATCGTCGTTCGTGCCGAACGACACGCAACTCGACGACGACGCACTCGCGGTCATCACCGGCCCGAACATGAGCGGGAAGTCGACGTACATGCGCCAGGTCGCGCTCATCGTCATCCTCGCCCAGGTGGGGAGCTTCGTCCCCGCCGACGAGGCGCGGGTCGGCCTCGTCGACCGTGTGTTCACCCGCGTCGGCGCGAGCGACGACATCGCGGGCGGCCGTTCGACCTTCATGGTCGAGATGACGGAACTCTCCGACATCCTCCGGAGCGCGACCGAGGACTCGCTGATTCTGCTCGACGAGGTCGGCCGCGGCACCAGCACGGCGGACGGGTTCGCCATCGCGCGCGCCGTCACCGAGTACGTCCACGACGAGATCGGCGCGAAGACCCTCTTCGCGACCCACCACCACGATCTCACCGACGTTGCCACAGAGCTGGACGACGCGGTCAACCTGCACTTCTCGGCCACCCAGTGCGACGACGGCGTCGTCTTCGAACACGAGGTCGCGCCGGGCGCGACCACCGCCTCCTACGGCGTCGAGGTCGCGAAGACCGCCGGCGTCCCCGAGCGCGTCATCCGGCGGTCGCGTGAACTGCTGGACGCGGAGGAGAAGCCGGCCGAGCGCGACCGCTCCGACGGTGACGAGAGTGGCGAAGCCGGGGCGACAGCCGGCGAGCGGACGGCCGACGACGCGGCGAGAGACGAGACGCCGACCGACGCGACGGCGGAGCTTCCGGCGGCGGTCGCCGACGAACTTCGGCAGACGAGCGTCGCCGACACGACACCGCTGGAGGCGCTCCAGCTACTCGACCGACTGAAGCGACGGCTGGACGAGTGAGGCGACGGGAGAACCGGTGTGACACGACGAGTCGGCTCGGGCGACGGCGCGGGTCCGTCGAGTGGGGAGCCGCGGCCCGTCCGGACCGAGAGAACTGCTGGACGGAGACGACCGACTACGAGACCGCGGTCTCGTCGGCGCGCCGGACGATTTCGAGGGCCTCGGCGTCGATGGACTCGGTGTCGAGGAAATGCGGAACGTAGTTACGCCGCTCGAAGTCGTCGCGTTCGTCTTCCGTGCCGATGACGCACCAGAGCTGGGGCTCGTCGGGGCCGTGCCAGTCGCCCTGGCGGTTGATCGAGAAGCAGACGCGCTCGCCGCCGTCGTAGTCGATGACCGCGTTCTTCCGGATGCCGGGGTCCCCGTGAATGATGAGCCGCTTCATACCCGGCGATTCGGAAGGCGGTCAATTAAGCGCTTCGAAGGGTACTACGCGAGCGCTCGCCTCGGGACGGCCAGAACTCCGTCCGGACAGCGGGGTTCCACGGAGAGCGAGGACGCCCGAAACCAAACGGGTTTTAAGCCCCGAAGCGCAATCTCTCCGTAAGGTCGATACTCTATGCAGATGCCACGCCGATTTAACACGTACTGTCCGAACTGTCACGAACACAACGAACACGAAGTCGAGAAGGTCCGCAGCGGTCGCCAGACGGGCATGAAGTGGAACGCCCGCCAGCAGAAGCGCGGCACGAGCGTCATCGGGAACGCCGGTGGCTTCTCGAAGGTGCCCAGTGGGAACAAGCCGACGAAGAAGACCCACCTCAAGTACCGCTGCAGCGACTGCGGCAAGGCCCACATGCGCGAGGGATGGCGCGCCGGTCGACTGGAGTTCCAGGAGTAACCATGGCGGGGAGCTTCTACCGGGTCCAGTGTCCGGACTGCGAGAACGAACAGACCCTCTTCGGCAAGGCCGCGGACGAGGTCAACTGCGTGGTCTGTGGGCATCGACTCGCCTCGCCGACCGGCGGCAAGGCCGCAATCGACGGTGACATCGTCGAAACAGTAGAGTCCCGATGAAATACAGTGGCTGGCCCGACACCGGCGAACTCGTCGTCGGCAAGATCGACGAGATAGAGGACTTCGGCGTCTTCGTCGACCTCGAGGAGTACGAGGACAAGCGCGGCCTGGTCCACGTCAGCGAAGTCGCCAGCGGGTGGATCAAGAACGTCCGCGACCACGTCAGCGAGGGCCAGACGGTCGTCTGCAAGGTGCTCGACGTGGACACGTCGTCCCAGCAGATCGACCTCTCGCTGAAGGACGTCAACGAGCACCAGCGCAGCGACAAGATACAGGACTGGAAGAACGAGCAGAAAGCCGACAAGTGGATGACCCTCGCGTTCGGCGAGGACATGAGCGACGACCTGTACGGCCGCGTCGCGAACGAACTCCTCTCCGAGTTCGGGAGCATCTACGACGGGTTCGAACAGGCGGCCATCCATGGCCCGGAAGCGCTCACGGCCACCGACCTCGACGACGAGGAAGTCGAGTCGCTGGTCGCCACCGCCCGCGAGAACGTCTCGGTCCCGTACGTCACCGTCACGGGGTACGTCGACCTCCAGAGCTCCGCGAGCGACGGCGTCGACGCCATCAAGGAGGCCCTGCAGGCGGCCGAGGGCAACGGCGAGATTCCCGACGAGGTCGAACTCGACGTCACCTACGTCGGCGCACCCGAGTACCGCATCCGGGTGAAAGCGCCGAACTACAAGACCGCCGAGGCGCAACTCGAGGAGAGCGCCGCTCGTGCCGAGTCGGCCATCTCGGAGGCCGGCGGCACCGCCGACTTCCACCGCGGCCGACGCACCGACGAGGAATGAAATCCGACATCCGGGTGTGTTCCGACTGGAAAACGGAACACGACCGTCCCGTCTACACTCTTGCCGATTCCTGTCCCGACTGCGGAGCGCCCGCCGTCAACAGCGCGCCCGCTCCGTTCGACCCCGAGGACCCGTACGGAGAGTACCGACGCGCTCTTAAGCGGCGCACCCACGAGTAGTTCCTATGGACGAAGTAGATATCGAGACCGTCGCCGACCCGGAGCTACAGGACCCGGTACTGATAGAGGGACTGCCGGGCGTCGGCCACGTCGGGAAGCTGGTCGTCGAACATCTCCTCGAGGAGAACGAGAGCGAACTCGTCCGTCGCGTCTACTCCGAGTATCTGCCGCCGCAGGTGAGCGTCGCGGACGACGGCATCGCCGACCTCGTCTCCGCGGAACTGTACGCCCTCTCGCTCGGCGGGCGGGACGTACTGGTGCTCACCGGCGACCACCAGGCCCAGGACACCCGAGGTCACTACCGGCTGACGGACGCCTTCCTCGACGTGGCCGAGTCGTTCGGCGTCGAGCGCGTGTTCGCGCTCGGCGGCGTCCCGACCGGCGAACTCATCGAGGAGTACTCCGTGCTCGGCGCGGCGACGACCGAGGAGTTCGTCTCGGAACTGGAGTCCGTCGGCGTCGAGTTCCGCGGGGACGAACCCGCGGGCGGCATCGTCGGCACGAGCGGTCTCCTGCTCGGCCTCGGCGACCGGCGCGGCCTCGAAGCGACCTGCCTGATGGGCGAGACGAGCGGCTACCTCGTCGACCCCAAGAGCGCCCAGGCGGTACTCGAGGTGCTCCAGTCGGTGCTCGAGTTCGAGGTCGACTTCGAGTCGCTGGAGGAACGTGCCGACGAGATGGAGGAGGTCGTCAGCAAGATAGAGGAGATGGAGTCCCAGCAGGTCGGCGGCATCGGTGCGGACGAGGACCTCCGGTACATCGGATAGCGCAGACCGTTCAGGGAGCCAGTCCCTTCTCGCGGCCGCGATAGACGTGGTAGCTCGCCGAGACGATGAAGAGCGCGAGGAAGAACCAGGCCCAGACTCGAACGGTCAGCGCCTCGACCGAGAACAGTCGGAGTTCCGTGGCCACCAGCGCCACCAGCTCCAGGACGCCGAGTCCGAGGTAGTACGTCGCCCACGACACGTCGTATTCGGGGACGACCTCCATGTACACCTCGACCTCCCGGGCGCGGTCGGTGAGTTGCAGTTCCTTCGACCGCTGGTCGTACTCGACGATGTCGAGGTCGTCGAGTTTCGGCAGGTGAGTCTGGTGGAGCGAGACGTAGACGCTCTTCCGGACGTTCCGGGGCGGCGGCGACTCGTCCGTCTCCAGCGTGGCGATGTGTTCGGCGAGTTCGTCGACGGTCAGCGTCCCGTCGATCTCCCGGAGATGCTCGATGGTGCGCCGTCGCCGCTCGTTACGCAGAACGTTGTGTATCTCGCTCTCGTCGAGCGTCGACGGACTTTCGCTCTCCGGGTCGCTTAATTTCATGGATTGGCCAGGGCGGCAGTGTGAAACACATCTGATGCTGTGAGTATTAAGTTTATCATTGGTTCGGTGGTACCAGCGACTGAACAATCAAAGCATCGGTGAACGAGAAGGTATCCACGATTCCGACGTCGGAGCGGCCGGCCGCCGGTGGGACGCGGTGCTTCGTCACGCCGGCGATTCGGTGGACATCCGGGTTCGGACCGTCCGGTACGCGCCGGCCAGCGCCACGGCGACGGGGTACGCGCCGGCGAGGAAGGGCACCCAGAACACCCACAGTTCCAGCGTCGGGAACAGTTGGCTGCCGACGGCGCTGCCGAGCGTGAACACGACGTACCCCGGCAGCGCCAGCGGCGTCATCAGTCGAGCGTCGACGGCACCGGCGACCAGCGGCCCGACCAGGAGGACGTAGACGACCCAGACGGCGCGCCCGGCCAGTACCCGGCGCAGGTCCGACCGCGAGACACGGCCGGTACTCATCGCTTGCCTCCCGCCGGTTCGACGCCGTGGCGCGCCAGCAGGTCGGCGGCGGCTCGCTTCGTCCACCTGACCTGGGTTCCCTCGTCGAGCAGGAAGTCAGTCGTCTCGACGATGTACCCTGGCCTGTCGAGGTCGCCGGCGACCTTGTGGACCAGCATCGGGCTGCCGCCAGTGAGTCGCCCGCCGACCCGGTAGTCGTGGTACGGCATCGACCACGGGACGACGGCGTCGTTGAGGTGCGCGGCGGTCCGGTCGGCGTACGTCGCGGCCTTCCCGTCGTCGGTCGGCCAGAGCACCTGCCCGACGGAGTTTGCGTGGAGGCGGTAGATGCCGACGGAACTGTGCAGGTCGAGCACGACGTCGGGGTCGTGGCGCTCGACGACGCTCCAGATGGCGCGAGCGAGCTTCGTCGTCGGCCGCTCGCCGGTCGGGAACGCTCGGTTCAGGTCGCCGTGTGCGCCCTCGCGCCGGTCGTTGCGGATGGCCACCCGGTTGGCCCGCGGAATCGCGACGAGCGTTCCGGACCGCAGGGGCCGCTGCGCGACGTCGCCGGCCGCGCGGTAGCCGCTCTCCTCGTCGCCGTGCATCCCGCCGACGACGAGCGCGGTCGGACTCGCCGGGTCGGCCCTCCGGACGAACACCTTCGTCGCGTACCTCGTTTCGGAGAGGAGGGTGTACGACGAGGTTTCGTCGTCGCCCTCGGCCGCCGCCGAGACGTCGTCGCCGGACTGCGACGCCGCCAGTAGTCCCGTCGCTCCGAGCGCGGCCGCGCCGCCCGCACGGGCGAGGAACCGTCGCCGTTGCATGGCCGAACCACCACACCCGGCCCACATCAATTTTGTCGCCAGCCGCGAGGCGGAGCCCGGACCGGTCGATTCCGCGTCCCGACGCGCCGCAATCCGTGACTATTTACGCGACGCCGTGCCCAACTCCGGGTAATGCTCACCGGAGTGAACGTTGCGCTGGGGGTGACGGGCAGCATCGCGGCGGTGAAGGTCGTGGAACTCGCCCACGAACTGCGACGCCGCGGTGCCTCGGTCAGGGCCGTGATGACCGAGAGTGCGCGAGGCATAGTCCACCCCTGGGCGGTCGAGTTCGCCACGGAGAACCCGGTCGTCACCGAGATAACCGGGTCGGTCGAACACGTCGAACTCTGCGGACGCGACGGCTGGGCGGACGTGTTCCTGGTCGCCCCGGCCACCGCGAACACGGTCGGGAAGATGGCCGCCGCGGTCGACGACACGCCGGTGACGACCTGCGCGACGACCGCGCTGGGGGCCGACGTGCCGGTCGTCGTCGCGCCGGCAATGCACGAACCGATGTACGACCACCCCGGCGTGCTCGACGCCATCGACCGCGTCGAGGAGTGGGGCGTCGAGTTCGTCGACCCGCGCATCGAGGAGGGGAAAGCGAAGATAGCGACCGCGGACGACATCGCGCTCGAACTGGCCCGGGTCGCCACGCCCTCCCCCCTCGACGGCAAGTACGTCGTCGTCACCAGCGGCGCGACGAGCGAACCGATCGACCCCGTGCGCGTGCTGACCAGCCGGGCCTCCGGGAAGACGGGGCGGGCGGTCGCCCGCGCGTGCTACGCGTACGGCGCGAACGTCGCGCTCGTCCACGACGCGCCCGACACGAGATACTCCACCGGTCGGCGCGTCGAGACCGCGGAGGAGATGCTCCACGAGGTGCAGGACCTCATCACCGCGCTTCCCATCGACGCGCTGATCTCCGCGGCCGCCATCAGCGACTACACGACCGACGCCGCCGACGAGAAGATTCGCTCCGGTCGGAACCTCACGCTCGACCTCGAGCGGACGCCGAAGCTCATCGACGCCGTCCGCGAGGACAACCCCGACCTCCCCATCGTCGGGTTCAAGGCCGAGACGAGCGGCGACGACGGCGCGATGGTCGCGGCCGCCCGGGAGACGCTGCACCGGGTCGACCTCTCCTTCGTCGTGGCCAACGACGCGAGCGTGATGGGCGAAGACCAGACCCGGGCGCTGTTCGTCCACGAGGGAAGCGTCCGCGAGCATCGCGGAACGAAAGCGGACCTGGGATTCGCGGTCGCCGACGAACTCGTCGAAGAACTCGCGACCGAGACGTAGGAGCGGCGTCTGGGTCGGCGTTTCCCCTACTCCTCGTCGGCCAGTTTGATGTCGAACGACGCGATTTGCTCCGGGTCGGGGCCGAACTCGTCGCCTTCCGGAAGCGACCGCATCGTCTCGAAGAACCGTTCGGTGACGAGGTCGCGGACGACGTTCGACAGCGACTCCTCGGCTTCCTCCTCGACCTCGCCGAGCAGTCCGAGCGGAATCTGTGCGCCGGCCATGTCCGCGTGACCGCCCGCGCTCCCGATGCGGCCGAACGCGGAGCGCATCGTCTCGCCGAGGTCCACGTCGGTCCCGCGAGCGCGTGCCGAGACGTAGACGGTCTGGTCCATGAACCCGAACACGAGCGTGGTCGTGACGTCCTCCAGGTCGAGCAGTCGGTCGGCCGCCTGCGCGAGCGCGTCCCGGTCGGAGAGCGCGCCGACGCAACTGGCGAGCACGCTCCCGTCGAGTTGCCGGTTCCGGATGGCCCGGGCGATGGTGTCTATCGTCTCGTGACTGATCGAGGGGCTCTCGACGCGCTCCAGGACGTCCGTGTCGGCGTGGGGAAGCAGGAACGCGGCCGCCTCGAAGTCGGCCGTCGACGCCTCCCGCGTGAAGTCTTTCGTGTCCACGCGGATGCCGTACAGCAGCCCCGTCGCCACCGACTCGGCGGGTTCGACCCCGAGCTGCTGGAGGTGGTCGGCCATGAGCGTGCTCGTCGCGCCGACTGCGCTCCGGAGGTCGACGAAGGTAGCTTCGACCGGCATCTTCGGGGGATGGTGGTCGACGACTATCTCGATGGGCGTGTCCTCGGGCAACTGGTCGTTGACGCCCGGTCGGGAGTGGTCCACGAGCGCGATGGCGTCGAACTCCGAGAGGTCCGCGCCCGGTTCGAAGTTCCGCAGTTCGAGGTCGAGCAGGTTGACGAACGCGCGGTTCTCCTGGTGGGAGATGGCGCCGAAGTAACAGACCTCGGCCTCGGTACCGACCGCCTCGGCGATGCGTTCGAGCGCGACCCCGCCGGCGATGGCGTCCGGGTCGGGGTTGTCGTGCATGAAGATGCCGAGCTTTCCGTCCACGCGTCGGAGGACGCGCTGGAGGTTCCGGGTCCGGAGTGCGCCCTCGCTCTGGATAGTCGACAGCAGGTGCTGGGCGACCGTCCTCCCGGGACCGATGACGTCGTCCGCGAGCGCCCGGAGGTTGTCGCGGTCCTCGGGCGACGGGGACTCGCCCGCGTACACGACCAGATGGACGTCCGGGTGGACCGACCGGAGCGCCTTCGCCGCGGCCAGGTTACGGTCGGCGTCGTCGCTGGCAACGAGCGCCAGGTCGGCCCGGAGGTCGGCGAGCAGGTCCGGGTCGGTGGGGTCGCCTTGCCGCGCCGACACGTTCTCCGTGCGGAGCGTATCGACCCGGCCGCCGTTGTCGTCCACGACGACGACGCTGCCGGGCCAGTCGGCGAGCTCCTCCACGAGAGCGTGGCCGACCGACCCGCACCCGAGTACGAGCCGGGATACCATTCTACCCGCGATTGCTGTCGCGGGGCCTAAAACCTACCGGGACCACTCGTCACTAAATTCCCGGAGATAAGCGCTCTGAAACACCGCTAGAGGCCGATACCGTTTCGTCCGGGAACGTTCGAACCGCGTTCCAGAGATTTTAAACCCCGCTCTCGCCCCCTTCACGGTATGAAAGCGACCGCGAAAGCCCACCCGATACAGGGACTCGTCAAGTACCACGGGATGCGCGACGAGGAGCGTCGCTTCCCGTATCACGACAGCATTAGCGTCTGTACCGCGCCGAGCCACACGAAGACCACCGTCGAGTTCGACGCGGACCGCGACGAGGACGCGTACGTCGTCGACGGGGAGGAGCTCTCGGGCCACGGCGCCGACAGGGTTCGCGCTGTCGTCGATCGCGTTCGAGACCTCGCGGACGTCGACGACCGCGTCCGACTCGAGAGCCGGAACAGCTTCCCGTCGAACGTCGGGCTCGGGTCGTCGTCGTCGGGCTTCGCGGCTGCGGCGATGGCCTGCGTCGCCGCAGCCGGACTCGACTTCTCCCGTCCCGAGATATCGACTATCGCCCGCCTCGGTTCGTCGTCCGCGGCGCGGGCCGTCACCGGCGGCTTCTCGGACCTCCACACCGGACTGAACGACGACGACTGTCGCTCCGAACGAATCGAGTCGTCACTCGAAGACGACGTGCGCGTCGTCGCCGGGCTCGTCCCGTCGTACAAGGAGACAGAGCAGGCCCACCGCGAGGCCGCGGACAGCCACATGTTCGAGGCGCGACTCGCGCACATCCACGACCAGCTGGTCGAGATGCGCGACGCGCTCCGGGAAGGGAGCTTCGAGCGCGTGTTCGAGACGGCGGAACACGACTCGCTGTCGCTCGCCGCGACCACGATGACGGGACCCACAGGCTGGGTGTACTGGCAGCCGGACACGCTGGAGATATTCAACGCCGTCCGTCGGCTCCGCCGCGAAGAGTCGGTCCCGGTCTACTTCTCGACCGACACGGGCGCGAGCGTCTACGTCAACACCACCGACGAGTACGTCGACCGCGTCGAGGAACTCGTCGCCGACTGCGGCGTCGAGACCAGCGTCTGGGAGGTCGGCGGCCCGGCGACGGTGCTGTCCGAGGACGAGGCGCTGTTCTAGCTCTCCGCGACGGACGACGCGGCTGCCGACAGCGGTCCGCGAACGCCCGTCGGTCCCGCGCTGAATTATACCGAGTTTTCGGGTTCGTGGAGAGCGACGGCCGACCCGGAAGGTCACATGCAAGGTCGCGCCGGACCGCGCGCGAGTTAAGTTCTAAAGTTATGAAGTGAAATCAACTCTCCGAGCGCCGACTTGTAAACACTCGGCCAACTACCGTCAAAGGGCGTATAAGGAATTAAATCACTGATGGGGTCGACGATGTCGGGCGATTTTCCGAACGTGACAGCCGGCGTAGTGGTCTGGACGAGTGAGAGCACCTGTCTCACCACCACGCTTAAATAGGAGGTCGGCACTGGGACCGAGTGTAATGTCTGACCACGACGCACGCTCCTCCGAAAGGGGGGGTCGAGTTCTTCCAGGGCACGTTAGCTCACTCCCACGAAATCGATAACGTTCGGATTTTCGACACGACGCTGCGAGACGGCGAGCAGACGCCACGGACATCGTTCTCGCCAGCCGAGAAGCGCGAGATAGCGGCGACGCTGGACGAGATGGGGACCCACGTCATCGAAGCCGGGTTCCCCGTCAACGGCGACGCCGAGTTCGAGGCCGTCCGCGACATCGCCGAATCGACCGACGCGACCACCTGCGGGCTCGCGCGCGTCGTCGACGGCGACGTCAAAGCAGCGCTCGACGCGGGCGTGGAGATGGTCCACGTCTTCGTCTCGACCAGCGACGTACAGATAGAAGACTCGATGCACGCCACCCGCGAGGAGGTGAAAGCGAACGCGGTCGAGGCCGTCGAGCGCGTGAACGAGGCGGGCGCGATACCGATGTTCTCGCCGATGGACGCGACCCGTACCGACGACGACTACCTCATCGAGGTGGTCGAAGCGGTCACCGAGGCGGGCGTCGAGTGGATAAACGTCCCCGACACCTGTGGGGTCGCCACGCCCGCCAGGTTCGCCGACCTCATCGCTCGGATCAACGAACACACCGACGCCCGCATCGACGTGCACACGCACGACGACTTCGGGATGGCCACCGCGAACGCGATGGCCGGCCTCGAAGCGGGCGCGGAGCAGGTCCAGGTGAGCGTCAACGGCATCGGCGAGCGCGCCGGCAACGCGGCGTTCGAGGAGGTCGTCATGGCCGCCGAGAGCGTCTACGGCGTCGACACCGGCGTTGACACGCGAGGCATCGCCGACCTCTCGGAGATGATAGAAGCCTGGAGCGACGTCACCGTCCCCGTCAACAAGCCGGTGGTCGGCGACAACGCCTTCGCCCACGAGAGCGGCATCCACGCCGCCGGCGTCATCGAGAACAGCGACACGTTCGAGACGGGCGTGATGACGCCCGAGATGGTTGGCGCGGACCGGGAGTTCGTCCTCGGCAAACACACCGGGACCCACGCCGTCCGCAAGCACCTCGAACAGTCCGGGTTCACCCCCACCGACGCCGAGGTGCGCAAGGTCACCCGACGGGTGAAAGACCGCGGCGCGGAGAAAGAGCGCGTCACGGTCGCCGACCTGCGCCGGATGGCCCGCGAGATGGACGTCGACAGCGAGGAGGTCCGGGCGTAATCATGCCCGCCTGCCGCCGTTCACCCCCTCGACAGCCGCGGGTGGTGCGAGCGAACCGCCGAACGACGCGCAGGACGCGACCCGCGGGTCGCCGCAAGAATTACCCGGCGCGCAAGAGCTATGTGCGTGGCTGTGCGAAGAGCACCCACACGAATGCGACAGCTACTCGCCGTCGACGGTCCGCAGGCAGGGCGCCGGCGTACCGCGAGGACTGTCGAGAGCGCGCGTATCGTAGGGGCGTAGCCCCTGCACATTCCTTCTCCACCGACTCCGCCGCACCGTCTCCGACCAGCACCGACAACGCGCTCCAACAGATGTCCCAGTCACGACCCGACGACCACGAAAACGACCAGCAACGACACGACCGAACAGTTCGCCAGCCGACTCCGACGGAGGTGGGTCGCCGATGAGCGAACCCGCCGTTTCCGGCTCCCGCGAACCCCGTCCGGACGACGCCGAGGAGACGCCGGACGCCCCCGACTCGGAAACCGACGCCGAATCGGCCGACGCGGCGGACGCCGCCGGCTCCGAGGCCGCGACGAAGACGACCGGCGCGGCGGCCGTCGTCGCCGCGCTCGAATCGAACGGGGTGGAGACCCTGTTCGGCGTGCAGGGCGGTGCCATCATGCCCGTCTACGACGCGCTCGGGCGGTCCAGTCTCCACCACGTCACGATGGCCCACGAACAGGGGGCCGCACACGCCGCCGACGCGTACGGCGTCGTCGCCGGCGAACCGGGCGTCTGTCTCGCCACGTCCGGCCCCGGCGCGACGAACCTCGTCACGGGAATCGCCGACGCGGACATGGACTCTGACCCCATCGTTGCCCTGACGGGCCAGGTTCCGACGGAGTTCGTCGGCAACGACGCCTTCCAGGAGACGGACACGACGGGCATCACCACGCCCGTGACGAAGGAGAACTACTTCGCGGGCGACCCGGACACCGTCGGCGACACGGTCGGCGAAGCGTTCGCCCTGGCCGGCGCGGGCCGCCCCGGGCCAACGCTCGTCGACCTGCCGAAGGACGTGACGCTCTCGGAGACCGAGACTCGCGAAGCGACCTCCGAGACGCCCGAACACTACGACCCGCAGGAGGTCCCCGACGCCGACGCGGTCGAGGCGGCGGCGCGCACGCTGGAGGACGCAGAGCGTCCGCTCGTCCTGGCCGGCGGCGGCGTCGTCAAGGGCGAAGCGAGCGACGAACTCCGGGCGTTCGCCACCGAGCACGACGTTCCCGTCGCCACCTCGATGCCGGCCGTCGGGACGTTCCCCGAAGACCACGACAACTCGGTCGGCATGATCGGTATGCACGGCACGGGACCGGCGAACATGGCCGTCACGCACTGTGACACCCTGTTCGCGGTCGGGTGCCGGTTCGACGACCGCCTGACGGGCGGCGTCGAGACCTTCGCCCCCGAGGCCGAGGTCGTCCACGTCGACATCGACCCGGCGGAGATATCGAAGAACGTCCACGCCGACGTGCCGGTCGTCGGCGACGCCGGCACCGCAATCGCGGCCATCGCCGACGAGATGGACGAGTCGCCGGACGCGGACGACTGGCGCGACCAGGTCGACGACTGGCAGGCGGAGTACCCGATGACCTACCACGCCTCCGAGGACGGGCCCATCAAGCCCCAGTTCGTCGTCGAGGCGTTCGACGAGGCGACGGACGACGACGCCATCGTCACGACCGGGGTCGGCCAGCACCAGATGTGGGCGGTGCAGTTCTGGACGTTCACCGAGCCCCGGACCTGGGTCTCCTCGCACGGACTCGGCGCGATGGGCTACGGCCTCCCGGCAGCCATCGGCGCGCGACTGGCGGCCGACGACGACCAGGAGGTCGTCTGCTTCGACGGCGACGGCTCCTTCCTGATGACCGTCCAGGAGCTGTCGGTGGCGGTCCGGGAGAACCTCGACATCACGGTGGCGGTCCTCAACAACGAGTACATCGGCATGGTCCGCCAGTGGCAGGACGCGTTCTTCGACCGCAACCGGGTCGCCTCGGAGTACGACTGGTGCCCCGACTTCGCGACGCTGGCGGAGGCGTTCGGCGCGAAGGGGTTCACCGTCGACCACCCCGACGACGTGGCCGACACGGTCGAGGCCGCCATGGCGTACGACGGCCCCTCGGTCGTCGACTTCCACATCGACCCCGACGAGAACGTCTACCCGATGGTGCCGAGCGGCGGCGCGAACGGGAAGTTCGCCCTCTCGGAGGGCCAGCTATGAGCGGGGAGGACGACCAGCCGGTCGATGCCACCCCGCCCGGGATGCCCGGGTCCGCGCCCGAGGAGCGACCCCATCCCGAGGGGCGGCGCGACGCCCAGGGCGTCCGCGTCGGCGCGGGCGACGACGAACCCAGACAGCGAACCGCGGTCGTCTCCGCGCTCGTCGAGCACGAACCGGGCGTCCTGTCGAGCGTCTCCGGGCTGTTCTCCCGGCGGCAGTTCAACATCGAGAGCCTGACGGTCGGCCCGACGACGGTCGACGGTCACGCCCGCATCACGCTCGTCGTCGAGGAGACGGACCACGGCATCGACCAGGTGAAAAAGCAACTGGCGAAGCTCACCAACGTCATCCAGGTGGGCGAACTCGGCGACGACGCCGTCCGCGCGGAACTCGTCCTCCTGAAGGTTCGGGGGGACAGGCCGGACGAGGTCCACGCCATCACCCAGATGTACGAGGGCCAGACGCTCGACGCCGGGCCGCGGACCATCACGGTCCAGATAACGGGCGACCAGCAGAAGATCGACGACGCGGTCGACGCCTTCCGGCAGTTCGGCATCATCGAGATAGCACGGACCGGCCAGACCGCGCTCGCCCGCGGCGACACGCCGACCACGCCCGGCGAGGAGCCGGGGCACTCCAGCGAACCGGCCGACGACCACGACGGAGCACAGAGCGATACGACAGCCGCGAACGACTGAGATTTCCATGACAGACGAAACTGCGACGATTCACTACGACGACGACGCGGACGACGGACAGCTAGCAGAGAAGACGGTCGCGGTCCTGGGATACGGCAGCCAGGGTCACGCCCACGCCCAGAACCTCCACGACAGCGGGGTCGACGTGGTCGTCGGCCTCCGGGAGGAGTCTTCGTCCCGCGACGCCGCCCGCGAGGACGGACTGCGCGTAGCGACCCCGGCAGAGGCGGCGGGCGAGGCGGACGTCGTCTCGGTGCTCGTCCCGGACACCGTCCAGCCCGCGGTGTACGCCGACATCGAGTCGGAACTCGACGCGGGCGACACGCTCCAGTTCGCCCACGGGTTCAACGTCCACTACGGCCAGATAGAGCCGCCCGAGGACGTGGACGTGACGATGGTCGCGCCGAAGTCGCCGGGCCACCTCGTCCGCCGGAACTACCGGAACGACGAGGGGACGCCGGGGCTGCTCGCCGTGTACCAAGACGCGACCGGGGACGCGAAAGACGAGGCGCTGGCGTACGCGAAGGCCATCGGCTGCACCCGCGCCGGCGTCGTCGAGACGACGTTCCGCGAGGAGACCGAGACCGACCTGTTCGGCGAGCAGGCCGTCCTCTGTGGCGGCGTCACCGAACTCATCAAGGCCGGGTACGAGACGCTGGTCGACGCCGGCTACTCCGAGGAGATGGCGTACTTCGAGTGTCTCAACGAGATGAAGCTCATCGTCGACCTGATGTACGAGGGTGGCCTCGGCGAGATGTGGGATTCGGTCTCCGACACCGCCGAGTTCGGCGGGCTGACCCGCGGAGAGGTCGTCGTCGACGACCACGCCCGCGAGCAGATGGAGCAGGTCCTGGAGGAGGTCCAGAACGGTACGTTCGCCCGCGAGTGGATAACCGAGAATCAGGCCGGCCGGCCGTCGTACCGCCAGCGCCGGCAGGCCGAGAAGAACCACGAGATAGAGGAAGTCGGCGAGGAACTGCGCGACCTGTTCGCGTGGGCCGACGACGCCGACGGCGAGAGCGACGAGAAGGAGGAGGTGCCTGCCGATGACTAGCGAGGAGCGTAGCTCCTCGGACGAAGGGAACGGGGAGGAACGACGTTCCTCGACGGAATCGGCCGACCGACGGCGACGAACCGACGGCGAGACGATGGCCGACGTGAGCCACACCCACCCGTACGCCGACCGGGGAACGGTCAACCGGCCGTTCGAGCGCGGCCCGACGATAGCGGCCGACGGCGGTCGGCGGGGGGCCGCGGAGCGACCGTCGAACGAGCGCGCTTCCGCGGAGGACGCCGACGAGGAGTCGAGCGGCGTAGACGACGAGACGATGGCCGACGTCGACCACACGCCGCCCGGGGACGCTCCGAGCGCGGACGGCGTCTTCGAGCGCGGCAACGAACGCGGGGAGCCATGAGCGAGGGCACGCTATACGACAAGGTGTGGGACCGCCACGCGGTCACCGAACTGCCGACCGGCCAGACCCAGCTGTTCGTCGGCCTCCACCTCATCCACGAGGTGACGAGCCCGCAGGCGTTCGGGATGCTGCGCGAGCGCGACCTCGAGGTGGCGTACCCCGAGCGAACGCACGCTACGGTCGACCACATCGTGCCGACCGCCGACCAGTCCCGGCCCTACGGCGACGAGGCGGCCGAGGAGATGATGTCCGAACTGGAGAAGAACGTCCGGGACGCGGGCATCGAGTTCTCCTCGCCGGAGACGGGCGACCAGGGCATCGTTCACGTCGTCGGCCCGGAGCAGGGGCGCACCCAGCCCGGGATGACGGTCGTCTGCGGCGACAGCCACACCGCGACACACGGCGCGTTCGGCGCGCTGGCGTTCGGCATCGGGACGAGCCAGATACGGGACGTGCTGGCCACGGGGACGGTCGCGATGGAGAAACAGAAGGTGCGCCAGGTCCGCGTCACCGGCGAACTCGGCGCGGGCGTCACCGCCAAGGACGTCATCCTCGAGATAATCCGGCGGCTCGGCACCGACGGCGGCGTCGGGTACGTCTACGAGTACGCCGGCGAGGCCATCGAGTCGCTGGACATGGAGGGTCGGATGAGCATCTGCAACATGTCCATCGAGGGCGGCGCGCGAGCGGGCTACGTCGAACCAGACGAGACGACCATCGAGTACCTCCGGGGCCGCGACGCCGTGCCCGAGGGCGAGGCGTTCGAGGAGCTCGCGGAGTACTGGCGCTCCGTCCGGAGCGACGACGACGCCGAGTACGACGACGTGGTCGAGATAGACGGTAGCGCGCTCGAACCGATGGTGACCTGGGGGACGACGCCCGGCCAGGGCGTCGGCGTCACCGAGCCGATACCTCATCCGGACGAGCTCCCCGAGGACAAGCGCGAGACGGCTCGCCAGGCCCAGGAGCACATGCGCGTCGAACCGGGCGAGACGATGGAGGGGTACGAGGTCGACGTCGCCTTCCTCGGCTCCTGCACGAACGCGCGCCTGCCGGACCTCCGGCGGGCCGCCGAAGTCGTCGCCGGCCACGAGGTCCACGACGACGTGCGCGCCATGGTCGTGCCGGGCAGTCAGCGCGTGAAGGCCGCCGCCGAACGCGAGGGTCTCGACGAGCAGTTCCGCGAGGCCGGCTTCGACTGGCGCGGCGCGGGCTGTTCGATGTGCCTCGGGATGAACCCCGACCAGCTCGAGGGCGACGAGGCCTGCGCGTCCTCCTCGAACCGCAACTTCGTCGGCCGCCAGGGGAGCAAGGAGGGCCGGACCGTCCTGATGAGCCCCGAGATGGTCGCCGCCGCCGCGGTCCGCGGCGAAGTGACCGACGTGCGCGAGATAGCGGAGGTGGCGACGGCATGAGCGAGATAGAGACGGTCGAACACGTCTCCGGCAGCGGCGTCCCGATCCGGGGCAACGACATCGACACTGACCAGATAATCCCGGCGCGGTTCATGAAGGTCGTCACCTTCGACGGCCTGGGCGAGTACGCCTTCTTCGACCAGCGGTTCACGGACGACGACGAGCCCAAGGACCACCCCTTCAACGAGGAGCGGTTCCGGAACGCGTCGGTGCTGGTCGTCAACGCCAACTTCGGCTGCGGTTCCTCGCGCGAACACGCCCCGCAGGCGCTCGCCCGCTGGGGCATCGACGCCATCGTCGGCGAGAGCTTCGCGGAGATATTCGCGGGCAACTGCCTCGCGCTCGGCATCCCCACCGTCACCGCCGACCACGAGCAGATCACCGCGCTCCAGGACTACGTCGACGAGCACCCGGACGCCGATATAGCGGTGGACGTGGCCGACGAGACCGTGCGCTACGGAGACCGCGAGATCGACGCGACGGTCGACGACGCCCAGCGGAAGGCGCTCGTCGAGGGCGTCTGGGACACCACTGCCCTGATGAAGTCGAACGAGGCGGCGGTCGCGGAGACCGCTGCCGACCTGCCGTACGTCGAGAGCAGCGAGCACGTCTAGCTCGGACGTGACGCGGCCGGCGTCGTCGGACGCTGTCCCGGTCGTTCGTCGAGACTCTTCCCGATTCCGTTCTCACGCGGCGGTTCGCACCGCTATCGGTCAGTCTTCCGCGTCGAGTCGTCACTTCGGCACCCAGACCGACGGGACGTGGTCTCACACCCACCGCTCGTCGGGCCTGTCCGTGAACTCCCAGAAGCTCCGCGGCCAGGTGCCGAGCGCGTCGTGGATCGACCTGTACGAGAGCGTGCTCTCGCCCTCTACGACCAGGCGGAATCGCTCTTCGAAGCGCTCGGGGTCGAACGACTCGTCGGGATGGTCGTCGGGCGCGTCGAGCCACCCCTGGTAGGTCGCCCGTCCCTGGTCGTTGACGTACCCCAGGACGAGATACCCACCGGGGGCGACGGCTCCGTACAGGTTCCGGAGCGCCGGCGCGGACTCGGCGACGTAGCAGAGCGTCCCGTAGCAGAACACGCTCTGCTACCGCCCGCTCGGCTTCGGCGACCCAGTCGTCGCCCTGGTGAACCGTGGCGTTCGGCAGGACCAGCATCTCCTCCTCGTCGTGGACGCGGACGAGGAGTTCGTCCGCGTCGTTCACGACGCCGACGATGGCCCTGCCGGCGACCCCGGCCTCGCAGTGGTCCTCGCTCTCGTGGGGAAACTCGCTCGTGCAGTGGTTGACGTCGTCTTCGTCCGCGAGTCGGGTGGGGTCGGTCAGCGAGTCGATAGCGGTCGATTCGGCGGCGGTACCGACCACCAGAACACCTGCCGTAACCGAATCCCTTTCCACCCATTACGCCCTCTGGGGAGACGATGACCGACCAGATCGCAGTTATCCCGGGCGACGGCATCGGACAGGAAGTCGTCCCCGCCGCGGTGCAGGTGCTCGACGCGGTCGACCCAGAGTTCGCGTTCGTCGAAGCCGACGCCGGCGACGCCGTGAAGGAGTCGACGGGCAGCGCGCTCCCCGAGGAGACGCAGGAACTCGCGGCCGACGCGGACGCCACGCTGTTCGGCGCGGCGGGCGAGACGGCCGCCGAGGTCATCCTGCCGCTCCGACGCGCGGTCGACTCGTTCGTCAACGTGCGGCCGGCGCGGGCCTACCCCGGGACCGACGCACTGCGCCCGGAGACGGATCTCGTCTTCCTCCGGGAGAACACCGAGGGCGTCTACGCCGGCCACGAGTCGCGGCTGAGCGACGACGTGAGCACGCTCGCCCGGGTCGTCACCGAGTCCGCCTCGGAGCGCCTCGCCGAGTTCGCCTGCGAGTACGTCCGGGACAGGGGAGAAGACCGGTTCACCGTCGCCCACAAGGCCAACGTGATGAAGGAGACGGACGGGCGGTTCCGGGACGCCGTCGTCCGTGTGGCCGACGAGCGCGGCGTCGAGACCGACGAGGCGCTGATGGACGCGCTGGCGACCCACCTCTGTCTCCGCCCCGAGGAGTACGACGTGGTCGTCTGCCCGAACCTCGCCGGCGACGTACTCTCGGACCTCGCCGCCGGCCTCGTCGGCGGCCTCGGTCTGCTGCCGAGCGCCAACGTCGGCCCGGAACGCGCCCTGTTCGAACCCGTCCACGGCACCGCCCCGGACATCGCCGGCCAGGGCGTCGCCAACCCCAGCGCGACGATACTCTCGGCCGCGATGCTGCTCGAATATCTGGGCCACGACGCCGAGGGACAGCGCGTCCGCGACGCGGTCGAGGCGACGCTGGAATCGGGTCCGTGCACGCCCGACCTCGGTGGGTCGGCGTCGACCGCGGACGTGACCGAGGCGGTCATCTCGCGGCTCTAACCGGCCTTTTTACTTCGTCGGGTAGCCTCCGACCTTTTTACTTCGTCGGGTGTCCTCGCTCGCTACGCTCGCTGCGGGCACCCTCCTCGCAAAAACGTCGATGAAAAACGTCCCGCTCGCTCCCTGCGGTCGCTCGCGGAGAAACGGCGCGGAACGCGCCGTACGTTCCGCGACCACCGCCACCGCACCGCCTCCACACCGCCGACTCGAACGTCGTGCCGAAGAGAAGGGGTCCTGCGACCGTCGACGGGCCGCGTGGCTGGCGTCGGCGGTCCCTTTCTCCGCGAGTCAGAGGTCCGCCAGCACGTCGTCCGCGTCGTCGAGGTACGACGAGAGGTGCTCGTCGTCGTGCGCGAACGAGAGGTGGTGGCGCTTGTACGGATTCGGCGTGAAGAAGTGGCCGCGCTCGCGCATCCCGGCGGCGAACGCGCGGAACCGCTCCTCGTCCAGACCGAGCACGTCCGCGTACGACTTCGGCTCGCCGGTCACGCCGAACTGCGGACTGAAGATGGACCGGTGGCCGACGACCCGCCCCTCGACGCCGTGGTCGGCCATGAGGTCGCGGAGACCGTCGCGGTAGCGGTCGCCGAGGTCGGTGAGATAACCCTGGACGTCCTCCTCGACGACGGTGTCCAGCGTCTCCCTGGCGGCCGCCAGTCCGGGCAGGTTCCCGGAGTAGGTCCCGCTGATGACGACGCCGGACTCGTTGTCGCCGCCGGCCTGCGCGAGCAGGTCCTCGCGTCCGCCGACGGCCGCGACGGGGTAGCCGTTACCGAGCGCCTTGGCGACGCAGGTGAGGTCCGGTTCGACGCCGAACTCGCCCTGCGCGCCGTGCGGCGAGTGCCGGAAGCCGGTGATGACCTCGTCGAAGACGAGCGGGACGTCACGCTCGCGGGTCTCCTCCCGGAGCGTTTCGAGGAACTCCCGGTCGGGAAGCAGACAGCCGACGGAGTGCGGGACGGGTTCGAGGATGACCGCCGCGAGGTCGTCGCCGTGTTCGCGGAGCGCCTTCCGGACCGCGTCGGCGTCGTTGAACGGGGCGACGAGCGTGTTTTCGACGGCTGCCGAGAGCATCCCGTCCGACTCGGGGTACTGCTCGCCGAGGCGTTCCTCCGGCGGGTAGACGCTCACGTCGACGTAGTCGTGCCAGCCGTGGTAACACCCCTCGAACTTCAGTATCTTCTCGTTGCCCGTGAACGCGCGGGCGAGCCGGATGGCGTGGTACGTCGCCTCGGAGCCGGAGTTACAGAAGTTGACCATCTCGACGCTCGGCAGGAGGTCGACGAGGCGCTCGGCCACCTCGACCTCCAGCGGTGCGGTACCGGCGCCGTAGAGGACGCCGTCGTCGATGGCTCCGTGGGCCGCCGCGTCGACGGCCTCGTGGGCGTGCCCGAGGACGATGGGGCCGAACCCGAGGTGATAGTCGACGTACGTCTCACCGTCGACCGTGGTCAGGGTCGCGCCCGACGCCGACTCGAAGGCCACGTCGCCGGTGTCGTACGCCTGCGCTCGCAGGCCGGTCTGGGCCCCGCCCGGAACGACGCTCCGGGCGCGGTCGACGAGTTCGCTACTTCGCTCCGTAGTGTTACGTTCGCTCATTGTCGAAGATCTTCAGCTTGGACCTCAATCGTCGCCCGTCGTGCTCGACGGGATGTCGCGTAGCGATTCGGTCTCGCCCGCCCAGACGCCCGTGGTGAAGTCGATGGCGTCGTTCCACTTCGCGACGAGCGTCGTCACCGCCAGGTCGCCCGTCACGTTGTTCATCGTGCGCATGCGGTCAAGCAGCGGGTCGATACCGATGACGAGCGCGATGGCCTGGATGGGGAGGCCGACCTGCGTGAACACGACCGTCATCATGACGATGCTCGCCCCGGGAACGCCGGCGGTCCCGATGCTAGCGATGAGCGCGGTGACGAGGACGCTCACCTGCTGGGTGATCGTCAGCGGTTCGCCGACGACGTTGGCGGTGAAGATGGCGGCGATTCCGAGGTACATCGCCGTGCCGTCCATGTTGATGGTGGCACCGAGCGGCAGCGAGAAGCTGAAGACGCCCTCGTCGACGCCGAGGTTCTCGTCCGCGTTCGACATGGTCACCGGCAGCGTCCCGCTCGACGAACGGATGCTGAGCGCCGTCACCATCGCCTCGCGGCTGCCGCGCAGGAAGTCGATCGGCGACCGACCGACCAGCCCCTTGACGATGACGAGCAGGTAGACGAGGGTTATCTGGAGCGTTATCGCGATAGCGAGCGTAGCGAACAGCTTGACGAGCGAGAGAATCGCTTCCGGGCCGGTCTTCGCGAACAGCGCGGCCATCAGCGCGAACACGCCGATGACGCCGAACTCCATCACGCCCCAGACTATCTTGAACATCACTTCCGCGCCGGCCTCGACGATGTCGAAGGTGGTCTGGACGCCGTTGTACACCGTCGACCCTTCCTCGGCCTCGTCGCGGACCACCGTCAGTCCGATACCGAACGCCAGCGCGAAGAAGATGACACCGAGTATCTTCCCCTCGGCCATCGCGCTGAACGGGTTCTCGGGAACGATGCCGAGCAGGACCTGCGTGAGGCCGGGCGACTGCTTGCTCTCGACGGCCTGTTTCTTCATGGCGTCTTCGAGCAGCAGTCCCGTTCCGGGGTCGATGAGGTTGCTCACGCCCAGTCCGATGGCGATGGCCACCATCGTGGTGAAGATGTACAGCAGGACGACCTGCCCTCCGACCTTTCCGAGGTCCTTCGGCGCGAGGCTTCGCGCCGCCATCACCAGGGTGAAGACGACGATTGGGACGATGACCATCTTCAGCAGTCGGACGAACAGGTCACCGAGCGGTTGTAGGTTCGTCGCCGGTTCCCCGACGATCAGTCCGACGACGGAGCCGAGAACGAACGCGGCCGCGATACGGTAGACGATTGGGACGGACCGGTACCGCTGCCACGTCTCTTTAACAGTGTTCGACATACCCTAACACAGACGAGGCAAGAGTAACTAAAAATCCTTCCGGAATTACGGCAAATGTATATTCTGAATCCAATAATATGGAATACAATAGTAGTTCTATGTATGTTTGCCCGTGTCGCGTTATAAAATGTCACTATAAAGTTTTCTGACCAGTTAGCGAACGTCGACCCTCTCCCCGGTCCGGACTCGCGTGGCTAGCCGGTCGGAGCAGGTGGTTCGGCCGATTAGACAACGTAGCGCCGTCGCCGTCGCTCTCTCCCCCGGAAGCACTCGCGATGCCCCACGTCCCGAAGCGTCGTCCGGAACCACCGTCAAACGGCACTCTCCCGCCGACTCCGGACGCTACTGCTCTTTCGCGCCGGGATTGGTGACAGCGCCGTTGGCGGCCGAGCCGAACGCGGCCCCGTACTTCGCCAGCACGCCGGTCTCGTAGGCCGGTCCGTCTGGGTCGCGCTCGTCGAGACGCCGCTGGAGTTCGTCCTCGGAGAGGTCCACTTCGAGCGTCCGTTCGGGGATGTCGACGGTCACCTCGTCGCCGTCCGCCAGCGCCGCGATGGGACCGCCGCCGCGGGCCTCCGGCGCGACGTGGCCGATCATCGGGCCGCGGGTCGCCCCCGAGAACCGGCCGTCGGTGATGAGCGCCACGTCGTCCTCGTGTCCCTGGCCGACGACGGCCGCGGTGACGCCGAGCATCTCTCGCATCCCGGGCCCACCCCGCGGTCCCTCGTTGCGGATGACGATGACGTCGCCGCTCTCTATGTGGCCCTCCTGGACGTACTGCATCGCGTCCTCCTCGTTCTCGAAGACGCGGGCCGGTCCCTGATGGTGGAACTTGTCGTCACCGGTCACCTTCAGCACCGCACCGTCCGGTGCGAGGTTACCGGTGAGAATCTTGATAGCGCCCTCCTCGCTGAACGGGTCGTCGACGGGTCGGATGAAGTCCGCGTCGATCTCCTCGTCTGCGGGCAGTTCGAGGTGGTCCAGTTCCTCGGCGAGCGTGCGCCCGGTGACGGTCGCGGCGTCGCCGTCCACGAGACCGGCGTCGAGCAGTCGCCGGAGGACGACCGGGACGCCGCCCACGTCGTAGAGGTCCTTCATCACCCTCGTCCCGCCGGGCTGAAGGTTGACTATCTTCGGCGTCCGGCGCGCTATCTCGTCGAACTCCTCGATGTGGAGGTCGATGCCGGCCTCGGCGGCGAGTGCGAGCAGGTGGAGGACGGCGTTCGTCGACCCACCCATGGCGACCTGAAGCGCGATGGCGTTCTCGAACGACGCCTTCGAGAGCACGTCCGAGGGCCGGCGGTCGTTCTCGACGCAGTCGAGGACGAGTTCGCCCGCGCGCTCGGCGACCTCGTAGCGCTCATCGGATTCAGCGGGCGCGCCGGCCGACCCCAGCGGGGCGAGACCGAGCGCCTCGCTGATGGAGGCCATCGTGTTCGCGGTGAACATCCCGCCACAGGAGCCCGCGCCGGGGCAGGCGTCGCGTTCGAGGCTCTCCAGTTCGTCCTCGCTCATCTCGCCCTGGGCGTAGGTGCCGACGCCCTCGAACACGTCCTGGACGGTGACGTCGCGGCCCTCGTGTCGTCCCGGGAGGATGGAGCCGCCGTAGAGGAAGACGGTCGGCAGGTCGGTGCGGATGGCGGCCATCATCATCCCCGGGAGGTTCTTGTCACAGCCCGCGACCGTGACGAGGGCGTCCATGCGCTCGCCGAACGCGACCAGTTCGACGCTGTCGGCGATGACCTCCCGCGATATCAGCGAGGCCTTCATCCCCTCGGTCCCCATCGAGATGGCGTCGGAGATGGTGATGGTCCCGAACTCGATGGGCATCCCGCCGTCGGCGTCGATGCCCTCGATGGCCGCCGCGGCCACGTCGTCCAGGTGGACGTTGCACGGCGTGATGTCGGCGGCGGGGTTGGCGACGCCGACCATCGGCGAGGAGAGGTCCGCGTCGTCGTACCCCATCGCCCTGAACATCGCCCTGTGCGGCGCGCGCTCCGGTCCCTCGGTGACCTCGCTACTTCGCAACTGCTCGTCTTTCCGTGGCGGGTTTCCCATGACCACCTGTATCGGGGACGCGCTCGTTTAAAACCACCTGAAGTGACAGAGCTTGCTGTCGCCCCGTCAGTCGTCGTCCAGCCGTTCCAGCACGCGCTCTACCAGGTCGCGCGCCGCGTCGACGTGCTCGTCGGCCTCGTCGCTTCCCGTCGCCTCGACGTGCGAGAGCAGATCCCGAGCCTGTTCGACTCGCTTCGCGACGACCGACGCCGGCGGGTCGCCCCTCCTCGCGTCGCCGACGACCGCCTCGGCTTCGCCCAGCCAGCGACTCGCCTCGGTCGTCACCGGGAGTTCCGCCGTCGCTTCGAGGTGACCGTGCAGTTCGGCGACCATGTCGCGGCTCTCGGCGTCGACCATGCGCCAGGTTGGTCGCCCGGCGAGTATAACCGTTCGGCCGCCGCGACGGGGCCTCGGACCCCCGAATGTCCCCGGGTCTGAAGTTCCGTGCGGGGGTCCGCAGTGCGAGACGTGCTGCGACAACGATGTCGCAGGCGCGGCTCGACTCCGCATGAGCGAATTCGTAGCTGTATCTGGTGACGGATCGGCTCGGCACGGGAGTTCGTCACGCGTTCGCCTCGACTCCTCGTGTGGTAGTTCTCAGGTCACGCCGGGGTTGGCTTCGCTTCGATACTTGAACGTTCGCACCGACACGCCGCGGGACGACAGCGCCCACCGCCCTCGGCTCCGGCGCGGCTACAGTCGCGGAGGAGCAGATGCAGGTCTCGGTTGCGGTCGCGACAACTGAACCGTGTGACCGCTACTGTCCACAGTCGCAGCCGTCCTGTGCCGCCCGAATCTCGATGCTTGGTCGGATTTCCGTCAGGCTCTCGACGGTCGGCCCGTTCACGATCGTGACCCTCTTCCCGTCGCGGACCACGTGGAAGGCGTCCTCGAACCCGCCCCGCCGAACCACCCACGTGTTCCGCCCGACGCGGGTCGCGTTCTGGCCGGCGAGCAGTTCGCGGTACGCCCGCTCGAACTCCACGGCGTCCTCGTCGGTGTCCCACGTAGTCCGCCAGACGTACCCCCGCTTCTCACCGTCGTGATACGGCCAGAGGCGGTCGTTCCCCCAGCCGTCGGAGGGCTCGCTCGTGTAGTTGAACTCGTCGAGCGGGCCGTCGGCGGTATCGAACTCTCGCCAGGGGATGACCTGGTTGTCGTACGCCCGGCCCTGGTACCAGAACATCGTGTAGATGCCCGCCTCGCCGACGGTCTGGGAGCCGTTCTCGCCCCGCTTGCCGTACAGTCGCCAGCCGTCGGTCGCCTGTTCGCCGAGTCTGAGCGTCGGCGGCGGGTCGGCGTCCGTCGCCGGGTCGATGACCTGCTCGGAGCCGAACGGCGGACGACGGTAGTCGAGTCTCGACCAGTTCTTCTCCGACGCGTTACCGTCCGTACCGTCGGTTTCGTTCGCTCCTATCCGGGCGGCGACGTACGGCGGTCCGTCGGAGTACGGCTGGATGGTCGCCACCTGCATCGCGAGGTTGTAGTCCGGGAGCGGGCCGCCCTCGTAGGGGGCTTCCGGCGGGTCCGGGCCGGGCGTCGTCACGCACTCCCACCCGGACCGACAGCGGTGCTCGTACAGTTTCTCGACGTACATCGCCTCGCCCTCTACCAGACCGTCGACGCCGCGCCGCCCGTCCATCGTCTGCGCTCGCAGCGACGGCGAAGACAGGCCGACCTGCTGGTCCTGGAGCGCGTGGGTGAGTTCGTGAATCAGCGTCGCGTTGTCGACGACGGGACGGTCTTCGGACTCCGCGATGACGTAGATGTCGTTCGTTCCGGGGAGGTAGAAGCCGGCGATGCGCTCCTGGCGCAACTGGACCATTTCGCCGGCGGCGTCGGTCGACTCGTTCACGGCGAACAGCGCCTCCCAGACCTGGTTCTCCCAGGCGCGCTGAGCGGGGCCGAACTCCGCGTCCGCCTGCGCCCGGACGATGCGCCGGTATTGCTGGCGCGACAGCACCTTCAGTTCGACCCGCTCCTGGAACTCCTGGCCGCGCAACCGCTCGACGCGGGCCATGGCGCGGCCGACGTACGCCCGGCGCTCGGCCTCCGTCAGGCCGTCGCTCTGGTCGACGGCGATGGATTCGTCGTACCAGTATCCGTCTTCCCAGCCGACGACGTCGTTCTCCGGGTCGGACTGTTTCTTCACGTCCTGCGCGCCGGTCGCGTCGGACCCTCCCGTCCCGACGACGCCCCCCGGCGCGACGAGCACGACCGCGACCGCGACCAGCAACACCCCCAGGTTGCGTGCGCCGACTCCGTGCATACCACTGGCACGGACCTGACGACAATAACGGTTGGCCGTTCCGTACCGCGACCGCAGCCGTCGATTTTGGCCCGAACGGCGCGAAACCGCGCGGGTAGTCGCCGCCGTCGAACGGAACTCTGTACTGAGGCGGATTCCGGGAGCAACCGCCGTCGCTCGCTACCGCGCCCGGAAGCGGAACCCGTTCGCGTCGCCCTCGTCGTCGAACACGCTCGCGACGCCGGCACCGAACGAGTATGCCACCGAGCGCACGCCCGTCTGGAGTCGTTCGCGCAGACCGCGCTGGGGCTGGAACTCCTCGACGGTGACCGACTCGACGCCGAGGCGGTCGGCCAGTCGCGCTTTCACCTCCTTGCGAGTGCCGAGTTCGTCGACGAGGCCGATTTCGCGGGCCCGGTCGCCGAGGTAGACGCGCGCCTCCGTCTCCCGGACCGACTCCGCGTCCATCTCCCGGCCCTCTGCCACGCGGTCGACGAACGTCTCGTAGTAGCCGTCGATGATGCCCTGGAGGTACTCGCGTTCGTCTTCGGTCATCTCCTTCAGCGAGACGCCGGCGTCCTTGTACTCGCCCGCTGCGAGGCGTTCGTACGAGAGGCCGAGCTTGTCCGCCAGTCCCGTGGCGTTCACCCGCGAACCGATGACGCCGATGCTCCCGACCAGACTCCCCTCGCGGGCGTACAGTTCGTCGCAGCCGCTGGCTATCCAGTATCCACCGCTGGCGCAGACGTCGGTCGCGTAGGCCACCGTCGGCCCGTCGAAGCGCTCGGCGGCGAGGCGGATGTCGTCGCTCGGCACTACCTCGCCGCCAGGCGTGTTCAGGCGAAGCAACAGCGCCTCCGCCGCGTCGTCGTCGTCCGCGCGCCGAATCTGCTCGACGATGTCGTCCGTCGGCGTCCCGGTCGGCGTCGGAACCCGGCCACCGTCGCGGCGGGTTATCGGCCCCTCGACGGCCACCTCGGCCACGTCGTAGTCGGGGAAGAGTCCGCGCGCCGCGCGACCGGCGACCCGCGCACCGACCACGCCCACGAGCAGGACGGCGACGACGCCGAGCAGTTCCGCGAGGTCGGTGGGCAGTTCGACGAACAACAGCCAGCCGAGCGCGACCGCGACGATCGCGCCGACCAGTACGACGACCCTGCGTGCGAGCCGCGAACTATCGTCAGCCATACGGACACCTCGTCATGCGCTATTCGTGTGCGGGCGTCGGCGTTAAAACTTCGGCAGAGAGAACAGTCCGTCTACAGGAGACCCGTCTTCTGGAGCTTCATCAGGTCCTCGGTGTCGAGGGTTTCGCCTTCCTTGAACTGCTGGTAGATTTCCTCGGCCTCCTCTTTGGCCTTCTCGCGCTCTTTCTCCTTCTCGGACTTGCGCTCTTTCTCCTCTTTCTTGTCGAGTTCGCGCAGGCGCTTCTGGACGCGCACGAAGTCCTCGTGGTGCTGGTCGGCCGACTCCTGGGCCTCCACGAACTTCTCGTGCATCTCGTCGGCCTCGTCGCGGATGTCGTCGGCCTCGCGGTAGGCCTCGATCATCTGGTTGTGATGCTGCTGGGCCTTGTCGGCGAGTTCGGTCACCTTCTCGTGGTGACGGCTGGCCTCGGCGCGGACCTCCTCGGCCTCCTCGACGAGGTCCTCGAGTTCGTCGCTCTGGTCGAGTTTCTCCTTTCGCTGCTGGTACTCCTCGCGCTTGGCCTCGATCTTCTCGATGAGCTCTCGCTCTTCCTCGGTGGAGAGAACTTCGGTCTGCTGTTTGAACTCCAGGTCCTCGATCTCGTCTTCGAGCTCCTCGAGGTCCTTGCCCTCGTCGAGTTCCAGGTCCTCTTTCATCTCCTCGACGCGGTCGAACAGCTCGTTGGCCTTCGCGTTGAGCTCGTTGCGCTGCTCCTTGTGTTCCTGGACCTGCTCGTTGAGCTCGTCGCGCTTCTCGCGGTGTTCCTGGGCTTCGTCGACCTTCTCGCGCGTCTTCGCGTTGAGGTCGTCGCGCTTGGAGGCGCGCTTGCTAGCCTTCTGGTTCAGCTCGTTTCGTCGGTCTCGAAGCTGTCCCGCGAGTTTGATGAGTTCGCCTTTCGACTTGTTCTGGAGTTCCTCTTCTGTTACACTTACCATGCGTAGTTAAACCTCGGTGCCTTCCGCCCCGATCGTCGGGTAGCGTCGTCACTTTGCATCCTCGTATCAACCAGCCGGTTACAATATTCCCGTATCATCGGTTGACGCGCTGTTCTCCCGTGACGCCGGAGGCGTTCAGGTACTACTTCATATTCGGCATAGCTATTTAAAGTTTGTCCCTCTAATCATGTGGAAACCGTTGTCACGCGCCTCAGAACGCGTGGAAACGCTTCACACGCTCTCCGGGAGTGGATATAAAAGTCACCCGTCCTACCGGGCGCGTCTGCAGGCCGGCGTCGCCACTTTCACTTTCACTCCGCGGACGGCGCGCTTTGACGGTGATGGGGGCGAGAGAACCCGTATGAAAGAACAGCTCCGCTGTGCCTGTGAGGCCGCCGGCTGTGACCGCGAACTCGGCCCGGACCAGTTGATGCTGGCGATGACCGTGGACGCCGGCACCCGCCGCGCGTACGAGTGCGATTGCGGAGCCGTAACGGTGACCGTCTCGCGGTGAGCGCCGCCCCGAAGTGAACTCCTGAAGTGCGTCCGCTCGAAAGCGACCCACGATGAGAGAGACGATTCGCGCACGCGGCCACGAGAACGTGAGCGCGGCGCACGGAAGCACCTTCGAGGTGACGACCGACGACTTCCTCACCCCGGCGGGCGACTGCATCCTCGGCATCGAGGCCGACCGCGCCCCCGCGGACTTCGACCCCGAGTTCGTCGCCGCGTGTCGAGACGCCGACGCGGTCGTCACCGCGACGTTCGCGGCGGGCGACCACGAGGAGACGGTGACCGGTCGCGGCCATCCGGACCTCACCTTCGACAGCGACCGGAGCGCCGTTGGTCGGACCAGCGACTACGTGGACGACCGCACGGTTCTGGTCGGTGCCGAGTTCGCCGCGGAGGGGTTCGACCGGGAACTGGTCGCGGCGCTCGCCGACGGGGCCGAACTGACGGTGACGCTGACGGTGGAGCGCGACGACTGACCGACCGAACGCTTTTATCAACAGGACGTCACGTCCCGGGAGTGAACGTCGCCGACCCGCTCCTCGCGGCACTCGTCCTCGGGGGTGTGTGGCTGTTCGTCGTGCCGGTGCTGACGCTCGTTCACGAACTGGGGCACGCGGCCGCGACTCTCGCGTTTACCGACAGGAGCGCCACGGTCGTCGTCGGTGGCGAACGCTGGCGGTGGGCGCGCGGCCGCCTGGCGGTCGGGGGCGACCCCTCGGGTTGGCGTCGATGGTGGTACGGCTTCTGTCGATACGAGACCCTTCCGGACGGACGGTGGCGGGAACTCGCCGTCCACGCCGGGGGGCCCGCGGCGACCGGACTCGCCGCTCTCCTCGTCGGTCTGGTCGTCGGCCTCGCCGACGGACGGTGGACGCGGTTCGGTCTCTACGCCGCGTTCTGGAACTGCCTGTTCACGCTGGCGGTGACGGTCTCGCCGATTCGCTACCCCTCGTCGTGGGGGGCGATTGGAGGGCACCCGAGCGACGGGCTTCGGGCGTGGCGGGCGCTCGCGGACGAGTAGCCGACCGCTTTTATCCGCTCCGGCCCCAACGGCGTCACATGAGCGACGACCCGGAACCCGCGGAGAACATCAGCGGTGGGAGCGCCGGCGGCGGGGCGGCGGCCACGTTCGACCCCGGCGACGCCGACACGCGCGCCGAGGTGGTGGTCGACCGCCTCGGAGAACTCTACTGGCAGAAGACGTACGGCGGCCAGGACGCCTTCGAGTGTCTCGTCCGCACCATCCTGAGCCAGAACACGAGCGACGTGGCCAGCCAGCCGGCCCACGACGCGCTGATGGAGAGGTACGGGCCGGAGAACCTCGCGGACGCGCTGGCGCACGCCGACCGCGCGGAACTCGCGGACACCATCCGCCCGGCCGGCCTCTACAACCAGAAGGCCGAGGTCATCGTCGCCGCCGCCGAGCGCGTGCTCGCGGAGTACGGCAGCGCCGACGCGTTCGACGAGTTCGTCCGGGAGCGCGACCCCGCGGACGTGCGAACGGAACTGCTCGACATGAACGGCGTCGGGCCGAAGACGGCGGACTGCGTCCTCCTCTTCTCGGGCGGGCGCGGCGGCGTCTTCCCGGTCGACACTCACGTCCACCGCATCTACCGCCGCCTCGGCGTCGCACCGCCGGACGCCGACCACGAGGATGTCCGGGCCGTGCTGGAGCGCGACGTGCCCGCCGAGAAGTGCGGGTTCGGACACACCGCCAGCATCCAGTTCGGCAGGGAGTACTGTTCGGCGCGCAGGCCAGCGTGTCTCGACGGTCCCGAGGCCTGTCCGCTGTACGGCATCTGCGACAGGGTGGGCGTCGACCCGGAGAGCGGTGGAGTCGTGGACCCGGCGGACGCGGAGTAGGCTACTCGTCGGCCGAGACCGACTCCGTGACGTCGTTCACCGTCTCCGCCATCTCCTCGGTGGCCTCGTCGGCGGCGAGTTCCGTTCGCCGCTCGATGCGGTCCCACCAGACGAACGCCACGACCGAGGCGACGAACACGCCGACCCAGGCGAGCAGTTGTTTGCTCACTTCGCCGGCGAACGCGACCACGACGGTCTTCTCGGTTGCCTGCGTCGCGGCCGTCCCGACGAAGACGGCTCCGAGCATCTTGCGGCTGAACACCTTGTCTATGCGACGCCGGACGAACGGCTTTCCGAGTCCGGGAACGAAATCTTCCAGTCGGACCATACCACCGTTACGGCCCGGACCCGCCTAAGAGTGGACGACGTGCCAGGTTTCCGCACCGTTCGGATGTGCTGATTCTCCGGCCAAACGGACCGAATCGCCGCACCGTTTCCGGGGTTGATGGACGGGGACGCCGTACGTCTCCGCATGTGGCAGTTCGAATCCGAGACGAGCGTGCGGACCTGGCGGCCGGTCGACGTCCCGGCGTCGAGCACGCTCTACGACGTGACCGACACGGCCGCGGGGCCGTGCGCGGTCGGGGACGCCGGCGCGGCCGTCGGGCGCGCTAGCGACGGGACGTGGGGCGTCGTCCTCGATAACGGTCCGGCGGGCAGGGGCGAGACGCTCCGGGCCGTCGCCGCCACCGACGACGGGGAGCGGGTCTGGTTCGCGGGGTCGAACGGCGCGCTCGGCTACTACGACCCGGCGACGGGGGACCGGGGTAACTGCTCCGCGCCGGTCGGCGTCGAGAACACCTTCCGCGCGCTCGCCGTCGCCGGGTCTCGGGGGAACGAGCGGGTGCTGGTCGCCGACGGTAGCGGGAACATGCTCGTCGGAAACGGTGCCGGCACCGCGGTGGAGTGGGACCGCTGGAGCGCCCCCGGCGGCGCACCGACCGCGCTGGCGACCGACGCGGGCGAGACCTGGTACGCGGTGGACGGTAGCGGTGGCGCGTGGATGACGACGGACGACGAGTGGGAGCGCGTCGGCGTCGCACCGGCCAGCGGCAGCCTCTACGCCGTCTGCGTCGCCGAGTCACCGTGGGTCGGCGGCGACAACGGGCGCGTCTTCGAGTCGACCAGAACCGGACTGAAACCGGGCAGCAGTGCGTCGTGGACGCCGTTCGCGCTCGGCGACGGAGCGGTGCGCGCGCTCGACGCGAGCGGTAACCGCCTGCTGGCGGGAGGCGAGAGCGGCGGCCTGTTCGTCCGGAACGGCGACTGGACGGCGCTCGACTGGGGCGGAAGCGCCACGATTCACGGCGTGCTCGCGGGCGTCGGCGTCGCCGTCGGAGCGAACGCGACGGTGCTCGAAGCGCGAAAGAAAAGCGAGTGAAGCGGCGGCGCACGCCCCCCATGGAGTCGAGAGCGGGGGCGGTCAGCTACCGGTCGTCCTGTCGTTCGTCGTGGTGTCGTCGGTGGATTCGCCGCTGGACGACCCGTCGCCTGAAGAGCCGTCGTCGGTAGAGCCGTCGCCGGAAGGACCGTCATTCGTGGACCCGTCGTCTGTCGACCCGTCGCTTGTAGACCCGTCGTTCGTCGTGGTGTCGACGGAAGAGCTGTCGCTCGTGGATCCGCCGTCGGAGGACCCACCGTCGGAGGAGCCGCCATCAGAACCGCCGTCAGCGGAGCCGTCGTCCGTCGGATTCGGGTCGCCGTCGTAGTGCTCGCCACGGCCGTCGAACTGGTCGTCGTCGGGGCTGGTGCCCGCGTGGCGCGTCTCGCCGCGGAGTCGCTGGAGGATGGTTCCGGACGCGCCGACGGCCACGTCGGGGTCGCCGAGCGCGATGTCGTACAGTGTGTTCCCCGTCGGGGAGTGGACGGCCTCCCACCGTTCCTCGCCGGAGCGCTGGAAGATGCTACCGCCGTTGCCGAGCACGACCATCTGGTCGCCGTGGATGTCGAACGCCCGGAGCGAACTCTTGTCGGTGATTCCGATGGGCGTCCAGTCGTGGTAGGAGTCGTCGTACCGGTAGATGCGTCCGTCGCCGGCCGCGACGTAGACGCGCTTGTCCTTGCCGGCGTAGATGTCGTAGAACTTCACCTGCGCGTTGACGATACCGATGTCCTCCCAGCCGTCGTCTTTCGTCGTCTTGAACGCGTTCCCGCTGGTGTCGATGGCGTAGCCGTATCCGTCGGGCGACGCGGCCAGTGCCGCCACCTTCGAGCCCTTCTTCGCCGGCTTGCTGACGACGCCCCAGTTCTCGTCGAACCCGTCGACCGTGAAGGGCATGATCTCGCCGGAGCCGTTGGCCACGAGCACCTTCTCGGAGCCGCGCTGACCGGAGACGGCGATGCCCTCCCAGGTGCTGGTCATCTCGTTGGGGTTGGAGTAGTCGAACTTCCGGCGGGACTCCACGCCGTAACAGCCCAGCGCGCCCGAGGAGCCGGCGAACCAGACCCGCTCCCCGTCGTCGGTGACGGCCAGCCCGCGGAGCTGGTTGTCGCGAGTGCGCGGGCCGTCGTCGAGGACGACCTCCCACTCGCCGTCGCGGTTCGCCAGCAGCGTCCCGCCGTCACCGATGGCGTACGGTCCGGCGGCCGTACTCACTACCTCGTAGATGGACTTCTTGAACGGACTCTCGACTTCGTGCCACTCCGGCTCGTCTGCGTCGGGACCGAGTTCCCACATGCACCCCGACGTAGGACCGGAAGTGACATCAAACCGAGAGAACTGTCGGGAGTACAGTTCGAGTCGTCGGACTATTCGACGCCGCTATCGCGCTTCTCCGAGGGGAAGTCCGCCAGCCAGGTCATCTTCCGATTGACGAACTCCCGGATGCCGTGTCTCGACAGTTCGCGGCCGTAGCCGGAGTCTTTGACGCCGCCGAACGGGACGCGCGGGTCGGACTTGACGAGTTCGTTGACGAAAACGAGACCGGCTTCGATTTCGCCCGCGATGCGGCTCCCCCGTTCGCGGTCCTGCGTCCAGATGCTCGCGCCGAGACCGAACCTGATGTCGTTGGCGCGCTCGATGGCCGACTCCTCGTCTTCGACCTCGAAGACGGCCGCAGCGGGGCCGAACACCTCCTCGTTCGCCGCGGGGGCGTCGTCCGGCACGTCCGTAAGGACGGTGGGCGGGTAGTAGTTGCCCTCGCGGTCGAGCGGTTCGCCGCCGAGTTCGAGCGTCGCGCCCGCGTCGACGCTGTCCCGAACCTGCTCGTGGACGTCCTCCATCAGGTCCTCGCGGGCCTGCGGACCGATGTCGGTGTCGTCGTCGGTCGGGTCGCCGACCCGCAGGGACTCCATCTCCGCGAGGAACGCGTCCAGGAACTCGTCGTACACGTCGGTGTGGACGATGAAGCGCTTCGCGGCGATGCAGGACTGTCCGGAGTTGACGGTCCGCGACTGCGCTGCGGTCTCCGCGGCGTCCTGGACGTCCGCGTCCGGCATGACGACGAACGGGTCGCTGCCGCCGAGTTCGAGCACGGTCTTCTTGAGTTCGCTTCCGGCCGTCTCGGCGACGGCGCGCCCGGCGCGGTCGCTGCCGGTCAGCGTCACCCCGGCCACGCGGTCGTCCCGGATGACGTCGTCGGTCGCGTCGGAACCGATGAGCAGTGTCGTGAACGCCCCCTCGGGGAAGCCGGCCTCCTCGAACACCTCCTGGATGGCCGTGGCGCAGCCCGGGACGTTCGAGGCGTGTTTCAGCAGGCCGACGTTGCCCGCTGCGAGGTTCGGCGCGGCGAAGCGGAACACCTGCCAGAACGGGAAGTTCCACGGCATCACCGCCAGGACCGTCCCGAGCGGCTCGTAGGAGACGTACGAGTCGACGCCCGGTTCGGAGCCGATGCGTTCGTCCTGGAGGTGTTCGCCCGCGTGCTCGGCGTAGTAGTCACAGACCCACGCGCACTTCTCGACCTCCGAGACCGCACTGTCGATGGGTTTCCCCATCTCCTTCGTCATCGTCTCGGCGTACTCCTCCTTGTTCTCCCGGAGCACCTCGGCCGCCGACGCCATGAGTTGCTGTCGGTCCTCGATCGACCGTCGGTGCCACTCCTCGTAGGTCTCGCTCGCCCGCTGGAGCTTCTCGTCGACGGACGCCTCGTCGTCCGTCTCGTACGTTTCCAGCACCTCCCCAGTCGCAGGATTGCGACTCTCCATGGTCTCAACCAGGTCGCGAGTACTGATGTAATCTCTGGCGGCTTCGCCCCGACTGTCGTTGCGCCGGCGGCGACTCGACCGGTTACTCCTCGCCCTCTCCGCTCGGGTCGTAGCGCTCGGCGGCAGACTCGAAGGCGGCCTCGCGCTGTTCGCGACTCCGCCGTCCCTCCTTCTCCGCGATGGCTTCGGGGTCCGGGTTGGCGTCGTCGTCGATGCGCGCCCACGACCCGTGGACCTTGGCGTGACACCACCGGCAGAGGTAGACGGTTATCTCGTGGCCGAGCGTCTCGCCCCGGTCGGCGTACGAGAGGTGGTGTTCCTCCAGGAGCGGGCGCTCGTCGGAGTGTGCCATCCGGCGCTCTTCGAGGCCACAGCGCACGCACTCGCGGTCGCGGTTCCGGCACCGGTAGTGCGGGCAGTCCTCCCAGTCCCACTCGCCCTGCGGGTCCGCCGCGGGACAGCGGAACTCGTCTTCGCGGCGCTCTCGCGCGAACTCGAGGTCCTGCTCGGGGTGTTCGAAGGCGTACCGACACTTGCCCTCGTCCGTCAGGTGGTCGCAGAGCCCGGCGTGGTCGTAGGGGTCGTCCACGCCGACGGAGGTGCCCGACGGGGTCTTCTCCATGCCCGTCTCCTGGGCGCGCCATCGCACAAAAGTTTTGCCTCCCCGATGCGCACCCCCGAGCGTGCGCGTCGTACACGAGGACCGGTCGAAGACGCTGGCAGCCGACGTCGAGACGGCAGACTCGTTCCTCTCGCGGGCGCGGGGACTGATGTTCCGGCGGTCGATTCCGGACGACTACGCGCTCGCGTTCCGGTTCGACGAGGCCGCGCCACGGGACGTCCACATGGTGTTCGTGCCGTTCCCCCTCGACACCGTCTGGACGGTCGAGGACGAGGTCCAGCGCGTCGAACGCCTGTCGGCGTGGACTGGGACGGCGAAGGCGGCGGCCGACACGCTGTTCGAACTCCCGGCCGGGAGCGCGGGCGACGTGTCGGTCGGCGACACCGTTCGGCTGGTCGATTAGCTCGGGTCCGCCAGCGGCCCGAAGCTGTCCACGGGAATCACGGAGTAGTCGACCGTGAGCGTGTTCTTCGTGGCGCGAATCTTCCCGACGAACGAGGATATCTCCTCGAGCGTCCCCTCCAGCACGAACAGTTCCATGCAGTAGTGGTTGCCCACGTGGTTGTGGAAGTTCGACGCGACCAGCCCCTCGTGTTCGTGACGCAGGTGCATCATCCGTTCCTCGACGTTCGTCGTCTCGAAGTCGAACAGGACCGTGACGACGCCCATCAGCTCCCGGTCCTCCAGTCGCTTGTCCTCGAACTCGCCGAGCAGGTTCCGGGCGGCCTCCCTGACGACCTCGCTCCGACCGGTGTACCCGTGGTCGTCGGAGAACTCGTCGATTCGCTCCAGCAGTTCGTCGGGCATGGAGACGCTGACGACAGTCATATATTAATCGAAGGGGCCTGAGTTATTAGAACCTTATTATAATTCCGCCGGCGGCGATCCGTCGGTAGCGGTCCGATGAACGACCGGACCGGGACCCCTCGCCCAATGACCCGCGAGAACCGCCGAACGCCGCCCGCGAACCAGACAGAAAACCTAAGTTAACTTTCACGCTATACGGGACTGTGGACCTGGATAACGCCCGCCCCATCGCAGTGGCCCTCCTCTGCGTGTTAGCGATCGCGCTCGCCGCCGCGACGCTGAACACGGCTGTCACGACCGAGAACTCCGGTGGGAGCGGTCTCGGGTGGGGCGACGGCGGAGCCGGTGTCAGCGAGTCGAACGGCACCGAGTCGGGGTCTATCGGGGACGGGAAGCCGATAGGGGTACCCATCGAGCTTCCCTGTTTCCCGGTGTTGAACACGCTTCCCGCAGTCCTGGCCATCCTGGGCGGGTTCGCGGCCCTCGTCGGGTTCGCCTACCGGCGGAGGGGGTGGCTCGGGGTGTTCGCCGTCGTCGGACCCGTCGGCGTGCCGACGCTGCTCCTGCACGCGCTCCTGTCCGCGTGTTCGACGTCGCCGTTCGACCGGCGCGGTAGCTTGCTGCCCAACGGATCGAACGGCACCTCCCTCCAGTCGGGCGGAACCGGCGGGATGGGCGACGGCGGTGCGACGACGGTCACGCCGTCGACCGTCCTCCTGCTCGTGCTCGGCGTGGCGCTCGTCGGCGCGCTCGCCCTGCTCGTCCGGACCTCCGGCGGGAGCGAACTCGACGAATCGGAGACCGAGACCCCGCCGGACGACCCCGACGTGGCCGCCGTCGGTCGCGCCGCCGGCGACGCGGCCGACCGCATCGAGTCGAACGCGTCGGTCGAGAACGAGGTGTACCGCGCCTGGCGCGAGATGACCGAGCACCTCGACGTGGCCGCTCCGCAGTCGAGCACGCCCCGCGAGTTCGCCACCACGGCCGTCGAGGCGGGGATGGACCGGTCGGACGTCGACGAACTGACGAACGTCTTCGAGGTGGTGCGCTACGGCGGCGAGTCGCCGACCGGCGAGCGCGAGCGGCGCGCCGTCGAGGCTCTCCGGCGCATCGAACGCGAGTACGCCGACGCCGATTCCGACGGCGACGCGACCGGGGGCGAGGGAAGTCCCGACGGGGGGGAGCGATGAGCGACCGTCCGTTGCTCACCGCCGCCGGCGTCCTCGCGGCCGCGTGGGGAATCGCCGCCCTGTTCGCACCTCAGCTCGCGGCGGTCGTCAGCACGGACTACCTGTTCGTCAGGCTGGTCGGGGTGCTGGCACTGCTCCAGGGCGTCCGGGTCGTCCAGGAGCGCCGCCGGGGTTCCATCGACCAGGCCGAGACGGGCGACCCCGAGACGACCGTCTCCGTCCCGACGCCCGGCGGGGAGTTCGACGAGTCCCTCCGGCGCGTCCACGACGGCGCGCGCAAGTCGCGGTTCAAGTCGCGCAAGCGCATCCGGAAGCGACTCGAATCGGCCGTCGTCGACGCCATCGTCCAGCGCGAGGGCTGCTCGTCCGACGAAGCCCGGGAGGTCGTAAAGAGCGGCGAGTGGACCGACGACCCGTACGCCGCGTCGTTCGTCGGCGGGCCCGACCCGCCCCGACGCCCGCTGCGCAAGCTGTTCCGCCGGTCGGTCGACGGCGAGACGAAGTACCAGCGTCGCGCGCGCCGAACCGCGGACGCCGTCGCCCGCTACGTCGAGGAGGGACGATGACGCCGTACGAGACCAACCGCTGGCAGGGCGTCAGCGCCGTTGCCCTGCTGGCCGGCGGCGTCGGCGTCGTCGCCGGGAGTCCGGTGGTGCTGCTCGTCGGCGTCGTCGGCGTCGCGTTCGCCGCGTACGCCCGGTCCGGGTCGCCGCCGTCGACCGACGTGGCCCTCTCGCGGTCGGTCAGCGACCTCGCCCCGGCCCCGGGCGACGAGATTCGCGTCGAGGTGACCGTCGAGAACGCCGGCGACAGGACCCTGCCCGACCTCCGGGTCGTCGACGGCGTCCCCGAGGCGCTCCGGGTGGTGGACGGGTCGCCGCGGCTCGGCACCGCGCTCCGGCCCGGCAAGCAGGCGATGTTCGCCTACACCGTCGAGGCAGTCCGGGGCGAGCACGCGTTCGACCCGGCGACGGTCATCGCCCGCGATTTCAGCGGCGCGAGGGAACGGGAGTTCGAGGTGAAAAACGACACGACCGTCGCGTGCACGCCGGAACTGTCCGCGACCGCCGAGGACGTTCCGCTACGCGAGCAGACGACCCGCCACACCGGTCGAGTGACGACGAGCGAGGGCGGGGCCGGCGTGGAGTTCTACGCGACGAGGGAGTACCGGCGCGGCGACCCCGTCTCGCGCATCGACTGGAACCGTCGGGCGAAGACCGGCGAGTTGACCACCGTCGACTTCCGCCAGGAGGGGGTCGCGACCGTCGTCCTGCTCGTCGACGCCAGGGAGCAGGCGTACCTCGCCGCCGACCCCGAATCGCCCAGCGCCGTCGAGTTCGCCGTCCGGGCCGCCGGCAAGACGTTCGCCGCGCTGCTCGACGGCGGCGACCGGGTCGGCCTCGCCGCGCTCTCCCCCGAGAACCTCTGGCTCGCGCCGGGCGCGGGCGACCACCACCGGGCCGAGGCGCGCGAACTGCTTGCGCGCTCGGAGACGCTGTCGCGCACGCCTCCCGAGGAGCCGTTCTACTCGACCATCACGATGCGGTGGCTCCGGCGGCGACTCCCGACGAACGCGCAGGTGGTGTTCTTCTCGCCGCTCTGTGACGCCTACGCGCCGGAGGTCGCGCGCCGCCTCGCCGCCGCCGGCCACGCGGTCACCGTCGTCAGTCCGGACCCGACCACCGACGACTCGCCGGGCACGCGCCTGGCGGCCGCCGAGCGCACGCGACACCTCCGGTCGCTTCGCGCCGGCGGAGTTCGGGCGGTCGACTGGGACACCGACGAAGACCTCGGCGTCGTGCTGGCCCACGCCGACAGGAGGTGGCGGTCGTGAGCGGAGCGACCGTCGACCGCTCGCCGGCGCGCACGAGCCGGTTGCTCTCGCTGGTCGCGGCGTCGGTCGCCGTCGGGGCGGCCGCGCTGGCGAGTTCGACCGGCGCGCTCGCCGCTGTCGGCGGCGTCTTCCTCGTCGCCGTCGGCCTCGTTATCGGCTCGCGCCGGTTCGTCACCGTCGGCAGCTTCGTCGCCCTGCTGGGCGTCCTCTACGGGGGCCTCTTCGCCGCGCCGCCGGAGTTCCTCATCCTCGGGACCGCGGCGGTCGTGCTCGTGTGGGACTTCGGCGAGCAGGCCATCAACGTCGGCGAGCAACTCGGCCGCGAGGCGGACACGGAGCGCCTGGAGCTGATGCACGCCGCCGGGAGCACCGCCGTCGCCGCGTCGGCCAGCGGCGTCGGCTACGGCATCTACCTGCTCGGTGCCGGCGGCCAGCCCGTGACCGCACTCGTGTTCCTGCTCGTCGCCGCCGTGGCGCTCACCTCCGCACTCCGGCGCTGACTCGGGAGATTCACCGATTCCCGGACGCGAGCCGGCGCTCGCGCGGTCGGAACCGGCCGCGTCCGCGAGGGACTGGTCCCGGGGCCTTCCGGTTCGATACGGCCGCTCGTCGTGACAAGATTGATTAACGTCCTGCCGCCTCGTTCGGTCATGACGGACCTCGACACGGTCGCCACCTACCAGTCGGTCGCCGACGAGTACCGCGAGCGCCACGCCGACCGCTCCGCCGTCGCGGACCTGGTCGACCGGTTCCTCGACGCCGTCGAACCGCCCGAGGGGCGCGCGACCGCCCGGGTCGCTGACGTGGGCTGCGGCCCCGGCTGGGAGTCGGCCACGTTCGCCGAGCACGGCCACGACGCGGTCGGCGTGGACCTCACCCCCGCCTTCCTCCGAACCGCGCGCGAGCGGGCCGGCGACGCCGCGTTCGCCCGGATGGACATGCGACGGCTCGGCCTCGCGGCTGCGGCGTTCGACGGCCTCTGGGCCTGCGCCTCGTTCCTGCACGTGCCGCGGGAGGACGCTCCCGGAACGCTCGCGGAGTTCCGCCGCGTCCTCCGGCCGGACGGCGTCCTCTGCCTGTCGGTCAAGCGCGGCAAGGGGACGGCGGAGGGCGACACCTACGACGGGGACGCTCGGCGGTTCACGCTCTACCGACCCGACGAACTGCGAGCGATGGTCGAGGACGCGGGCTTCGCGGTCGAGTGGCTCGGAGACGGTTCGTGGGTGCAGTTGGTCGCGCGGGCCTGACGCCGACCTCGCGAGCTACTCGTCGGCTTCGCCGTCGGCGGTGAGATACCATCCGAGGCCGAGGCCGACGCCGATGGCGGCCCCGAGGGCGAGCGCGCGCGGAAGGGGGACGTCGAAGAGGAACAGTTCCACCGCGGTCGCGACGAGGAAGCCGACGACGAACTGGCCGACCGCCCTCGTGCGGCGGTCCGCCACGCTACTCCACGGTCGGTACCGGCACGCTGTCCAGCACCGCTTCGACCACGTCGTCTTTGTTCACGTTGTTCACCTTCGCGTCGGGCGTGAGGACGACCCGGTGGGAGAGCACGGGGTAGGCGACGCGCTTCACGTCGTCCGGCGTGACGAACTCGCGGCCGACCATGGCGGCGCGAGCGCGGGACGCCTCGAAGAGGCGCTGGGTGCCCCGCGGCGAGACGCCGACCTCCACGCGGCGGTCCTCCCGGGTCTCGCGGGCGACGGCGGCCATGTACGAGAGCAGGTCCTCCTCGACCCGGACCGTCTCGGGGACGGACTGTAGCTCCTCGACCTCGCCGTCGTCGAGGACCCGTCCGGCGGACGGGCTCTGGCTGTGGCGGTCGCCCCGGCGACGCAGCAGTTCGACCTCGCCCTCTTCGTCGGGGTAACCGAGGCTGGTCTTGACGACGAAGCGGTCGACCTGCGCCTCCGGCAGGGGGAAGGTCCCCTCCTGCTCGACGGGGTTCTGGGTGGCGATGACGAAGAACGGCTTCGGAAGTTCGTGGGTGTCGCCGTCCACCGTGACCTGTCGCTCCTCCATCGCCTCCAGCAGGGCGGCCTGGGTCTTCGGCGGCGCGCGGTTTATCTCGTCGGCGAGGACGACGTTGGCGAAGATTGGACCCTCGTTGAACTCGAACTCGCGGTCCTGCTCGTTGAACACGTGCGTCCCGGTCACGTCCGCCGGGAGGAGGTCGGGCGTGAACTGTACGCGGGAGAAAGAGAGGCCGAGCGCGGCGGCGAAACTCCGTGCGGTGAGGGTCTTGCCGGTACCGGGAACGTCCTCCAGCAGGACGTGGCCCTGGGCCATGATACCCAGCAGGACGGTTTCGAGGAACTCGCGGTCGGCGATGACGGCCGTGCCGACGGCGTCGAGGACGGAATCGGACCGGGCGCTCGCGTCTGTAACGTCCATGAAATATTCGGCGACGGCCAACGGTTTTAATTTGGTGGTCAGATAGGTTCGAGTTCGGCGAATCGAAACGCATAAAATGACGACTGCAGTAGATAGACATGAGCCGAGGTAGCCTAGCCCGGCCAAGGCGGTTGCTTCGAGAGCAACTGTCCGTCAGGACTCAGGAGTTCAAATCTCCTCCTCGGCGCTTCTACCACTCTCAGCCCACGAGCTGCTCGTATACGTCTCGACGGACGTGAGCGGTCGCCTCGTCGAGGAGAGTCGAGCAGCCGGGTCGCGGACCCGGACAGCGCGCGAAGCGAGCGAGCAGCTCGGGGTCTCGAGGAGGAAACCTCCTCCGCGGCGTCCACCCTCGGAATCGACCGTCCGGGACCCCGCCGGACCCTCCAGTTCTCGACAGCGGGGACCGAACGCCGACTCCACGCCGTCGCTTCGACGCCGTCGAGCGCTTCGAGCGGGCGTCGCTGGCAGGAGGTAGTTCGCTGACGACAATTCTTATACCGAGCGCGACACTACAGTACCCCATGGATATCTCAGTTGCGCGACTCATGACGTCCGACCTCCAGACGGTCTCCCCCGACACGCTCGTCGAGGACGCGGCGGAGACGATGCTCGAACACGACATCGGGTCGGTCATCGTGGTCGACGACGACAACCGGCTACGGGGCATCCTGACGTCCACGGACTTCACCCAGATAGTCGCGGAGCGGTCCCCGAAGGACGAGACGCCGGTCTCCCGCTACATGAGCGAGGACGTGCTGACGGCGTCGGCGCAGGACGACATCCGCGACGTCGCCGACGCGATGATCGAACACACGATTCACCACGTGCCCGTCGTCGACGACACCGAGGGCGTCATCGGCATCATCACGACGACCGACCTCGCGGCCTACCTGTCGCGCGTCCAGACGCCGAGTCCGTCGTAACCCCGACTCCGAGACGAGGCCGCCGGGCTACAACAGCAGCGAGAAGTTGTTGACCCCGAGGTACGCGTACCAGACGCTGGCCGCGAGGTACGTCGTCGTCCGGAACGCCGCGGGATAGCCGTCCGGCGTCCAGTCGTCGGGCGTGACGCGCCGGATGAGGAGGCCGCTCTCCGCGAGCAACGCCACCCCGACCACTGCCACCACGACCGTAATCAGCGACCCGCCGACCGACCCGAACTTCGCCATCAGCGTCCGGGTGAGCCACACGGATTCGAACACGTCGTCGCGGAGTCCGAGGACGACGACGGTGCTCACGGCGTCGATCAACTTCCCCCCGACGAGGAGAGCGAGCAACTGGAGTCGGGTCGGCGCGGGTCGGGGCAGCCCCACGCCGGACCAGAGGTCCCCCACTGAACTGTTCGACATACGCGGGCTAACGGCAGAGCCTGTCTTTGTTATGGTACGGTTAACCACGGTGCAGCGACCCGCTGTCCGTCGCAGGGACGGCTTAACGGTTCGTTAGGCGGGGAGAGCGTCGACGGACGGCCCACGACGCGGCGGACGAAAAGGTACTTCAGGTGACCGGACGAGGCAACGGATATGAGCGAGTGGGTCGTCCCGCCGAGCCTCGAATCGGGCGACAAAGTGGCCGTCGTCTCCCCGGGCACGAGTCTGGCGGAGAAGTACCCGCACGTGTACGAACTCGGTCTCGAACGTCTCGAGGAGCGATTCGGCCTCGACCCCGTCGAGTTTCCGACCGCGACGGCGGACCCCGAGTGGCTGTACGACAACCCCGAGGCGCGCGCGAGAGACGTGATGGACGCCTTCGCCGACCCCGACATCCGGGGCGTCGTCACCACCATCGGGGGATACGACCAAGTCCGCATCCTGAAACACCTCGACCCCGAGGTGCTCGCCGAGAACCCCACGAGATTCTACGGGATAAGCGACAACACGAACGTCGAGACCGTTCTGTGGAACGAGGGCGTGGTCTCGTTCTACGGCGGCACCCTCTTCACGGAGTTCGCGATGCAGGGGTCGATGCACGACTACACCGTGGAGTACCTCGAACGAGCGCTGTTCTCGGACTCGCTCGGGGAACTGCGACCGGCCGAGCGGTTCACCGACGAGGACCTGGACTGGGCGGACCCGGAGACGCTTGACGAGCGCCGCGAGATGGAGCCGAATCCGGGCTGGACGTGGCGCGGCGGCGACGAACGCGTCACCGGCCGAACGTGGGGTGGCTGCCTGTCGGTGGTCGACCAGCAGCTCTCCGTGAACCGCTACGTGCCCGACCCCGACGCCCTGGACGGTGCGGTGCTCCTGCTCGAAACCTCGGAAGAGCTACCGAGCGCCATGGACGTGCGCTGGACGATGACGGCGATGGGCGAGCGCGGCCTGCTGGAGCGGTTCGACGCCGTCCTCGTCGGCCGCGCCAAGGCCCGTTCTCTCGACGTCGAGCGGTCGCCAGAGGAGCGGGCGGCGTACCGCGAGCGCCAGCGCGAGACCGTCGCGGAGGTCGTCGCGGAGTACAACCCCGACGCGCCGGTCGTGTTCGACCTCGACTTCGGCCACACCGCGCCCGTCGCTCCGGTGCCGGTGGGCGGCGAGGTGACCGTCGACCCGGGCGACGAGCGCATCGAGTTCGCCTGACCGCGGGCCGGTCGGGCTCGCCAGCCGGGTCAGTTCGGGCGGAACTGCGCCGATTCGAACCTCCGCTGGCTCCGGAGTTTGAGAACTGTTAAGTCGGGTCCGCGGTTCACTCTCGAACGTGCAACCGACATCGGAACCGACAGCCGTGGTTGTACTCGCGCTGGTCGCGCTCCCGTTCGCGGCGGCGGCGGTGACGCCGCTCGTCTACCGCGTTCTCGGCGAGCGCACCGCCTACTACGCGGCGGCGGTGGCGCTGGCCTGCTTCGGGCTGGTCGCCAGCCAGTACGGTACTCACGGGTCGGTCTCGTTCGACTGGATTCCCGCGCTCGGCGTCTCCCTGCGGTTCTACGTCGACGGCCTGTCGCTGCTCATCGGCTTCCTGGCCAGCGGCGTCGGCGTACTCATCCTCACCTACTCCAGGGGGTACATGCACGACGAACCGGGCAAGGCGAAGTACTACACCGCGCTCCTGGCGTTCATGGGGTCGATGCTCGGCGTCGCGTTCGCCGCCGACCTCGTCGCGCTGTTCGTCTTCTGGGAGCTGACGAGCCTGTCGTCGTTCATCCTCATCGGCCACTACAGCGACCGGGCGTCCTCGCAGTACGCCGCCCGGAAGTCGATGCTCATCACCGTCTCCGGCGGCCTGTTCATGCTCGTCGGCTTCCTGCTGCTCGCGAACGTGACGGGCACGTTCGACCTGGCGTGGATAGTGAACCACCCCGAGCAGGTGCGCGAGTCGCTCCACTCGGCCGGGCTGTTCGTCCCCGTGCTCGGTCTCGTCGCCATCGGCGCGGCGGCCAAGTCCGCGCAGGTGCCGCTCCACGTCTGGCTGCCGAACGCGATGGAGGCCCCGACGCCCGTATCGGCGTTCCTCCACTCCGCGACGATGGTGAAAGCCGGCGTCTACCTCGTCGGCCGCTTCCGGCCCGTCTTCCTGCCGGAGGGCGTCCACGGGATTCCGGAGTGGTCCGCGGTCTTCACCGTGCTCGGCCTCGCGACGATGACGATAGCCGCCATCCTCGCCGTCGCCGCCACCGACATCAAGGAACTGCTGGCGTACTCGACGGCGAGCCACCTCGGCCTCATCGTCGCCGGGTTCGGGTTCGCCTCCGACCTCGGCGCGGAGACGGGTGCCTTCCACATCCTCAACCACGCGCTGTTCAAGGCCGCGCTGTTCCTCGTCGCCGGCATCATCGCCCACGAGGCCGGCACCCGGAAGATAGCCGAACTCGGCGGCCTCTGGGACGACCTGCCCGTGACCGGCGCCATCACGGTCGTCGCCGCGCTCGGGATGGCCGGCGTCCCGCCGTTCAACGGCTTCTACTCCAAGGAGTTCCTGTTCGACGCGGCCTACCACGCCGCGGAACTGCAGGGCGGCCTGGCGTGGCTCTACCCCGTCGTCGCCGTCTTCGGGAGCGTCTTCACCTTCCTCTACTCGATACGGTTCCTGATGCTCTTCTTCGGCGACAAGCCCGACCGTCTGCACGCCCACAGCCCGCCGAAGGCTATGCTCGTTCCGCCGGCGATTCTCGGCGTGCTCGCGGCGCTCGTCGGCCTCGGCGGCGTCACCGCCACCTTCGGCGTCGCCCCCGCGGCGCTCGACCACTTCGTCGCCGAGGTGATGGGGAGCGTCTCCCCGCCGGGTACCGAGGTGCACTTCAGCTACTACCTGCCGGACCACGTCACGCCACCGGTGCTCATGAGCGCGATAACCATCACGGTCGGGGCGGCGGCCTACCCCTTCTACGACGACCTCCACCGGGGCATCAACCGCCTCCTGTCGGTGGACCCGCTCCGGGCGAACTGGTGGTACGACGGCACCGTGGACGGACTGAACGAGGCGAGCGCGACCGCCGTTCCCCGGATCCAGACCGGTCTGCTCCGGACCTACGCGACGTGGACGCTGGCGGGCGTCGTCGCGCTCGCGCTCGGCGGCTATCTCGCCGCCAGCGTCGCGCTGCCGGCGTTCGAGTTCGCGCCGGACATGACGCTGCCGCTCGCGCTCGTGCTCGGCGTCGCCGTCGTCGGCGCGACGGCGGTCGCCCTCGCGCCATCCCACATCTCGGGCGTGCTCACCCTCTCCATCCTCGGGTTCATGGTCGCCATCTTCTACGTGCTGGCGGACGCGCCGGACCTCGCACTCACCCAGCTCGTCGTCGAGACGCTGACGCTGGTCATCTTCCTGCTCGTGCTCGACCGCCTGCCGGCGTTCTACGGCGAACTGAAGCGAGCCAGGGCGGTCAGGGACGGCGCGCTCTCGCTCGCGGTCGGCGCGACGGTGGCCGTCACCGTGCTCGTCTCGACGGCCGCCCAGCCCGACCTCATCGCGTCGTACTTCACCGACCCGCACAACACCGTCGAGGTGGCCGGCGGTCACAACATCGTCAACGTCATCCTGGTGGACTACCGAGCGTTCGACACGATGGGCGAGATATCCGTCGTCGCGATGGCCGCTCTCTCTGTACTGACCCTCGTCGCCATGCGGGAGCGAGGTGGGACGCAATGACGACGGTCATCTCGCGCACCGTCACGCGCACGGTGGTACCGATAATCCTCGTCACCGCCATCGCGCTGATGCTCCAGGGACACAACCTCCCCGGTGGCGGCTTCATCGCGGGCGTGCTGACGACGACGGCGTTCGCGCTCATCTACATCGTCTACGGGCTGAACTACCTGGAGGAGGAGCTGTTCGAGCGGGTCGTCCGCGGACCCATCGAACACCTCCAGTACGGCATCGTCGAGAACTACCGCGCCCTGTTCGCCGTCGGCCTCGCGCTGGCGGCGGGGAGCGGCATCGTCGCCGTCGCGTTCGGCGACGCGTTCCTCTACCAGACGTTCTGGGTGCTGCACCACGTCCCCGTCTACGGCGAACTGCACGTCGCAAGCGCGCTGGCGTTCGACACGGGGGTCTACCTCGTCGTCGTCGGGGCGCTCCTGACCATCCTCTCGGTGGTGGGAGCCGAATGACCCAGCTCGTCCTCGCCGGCGTCATCGGCGCGCTGTTCGCGCTCGGGACGTTCCTCGTCCTGCGCCGGGACGTCGTCCGGGTCGTCTGGGGCGTCGTCATCATCAGCCAGGCGGCGAACGTCTACCTCGTGACGATGGGCGGTCTCGGCGGGGGCGTCCCGTTCCTGCCGGACACGCACGGCGGCGGTCACGGCGGGGCGGTGAACGTCACCGACCCGCTCGTCCAGGCGCTCGTGCTGACCGCCATCGTCATCGGCTTCGGAACGACGGCGTTCGCGCTCGTGCTGACGTACCGCGTCTACGAGGAACACGGCACCATCGACATGAACGAACTGGGTGATTCGGCATGAACCAACTCGTCGTCGCGCCGCTGGTCGTGGCGCTCGTGGCGGCCATCGGAACGTTGCTCGTGCGCAGTTTCCCCCGCCTCCAGCGCGGGGTGAGCCTGCTCGGCGGCGTCGGGTACGCCGTCGCGGTCGCGCTCCTGTGGGGCGAGGTCGACCCCCTCGGGGCGGCCGAGACGATACCGTACCAGCTCTCGGGCTGGCCGGCGCCGTACGGCATCTCCATCGTCGCCGACCCGCTGTCGGCGTTCATGCTCGCGCTGTCGGCAACCGTGTCGCTCGCCGCGCTCGCGTTCTCCGTCCAGTACGTCGACGCGTTCGGCCAGCGGCTCTCGTACCATCCGCTGTACCACTTCATGATGGTCGGCGTCACCGGCTCGTTCCTCACCGGCGACGTGTTCAACCTGTTCGTCTGGTTTGAGGTGATGCTGATGTCGAGCTACGTGCTCGTCGTCTTCTACTCCGGGCCGGAACACACCCGCGCCGCGCTCCAGTACGTCGTCCTCAACCTCGTCGGGAGCGCCGTCATGCTCCTGGCCATCGGGGGGCTCTACTCCACGGTCGGCACGTTGAACATGGCCGACCTCGCGCGACGACTGGCGGCTCCCGCGCAGTACGGGGTCGACACGCTGCCCGTCCTCGGTCTGTCGGCGCTCCTCTTCTCGGTCTTCGCGCTCAAGGCCGGCCTCGTTCCGTTCCAGTTCTGGGTGCCGGCGGCGTACCGCGCCGCTCCCGCGCCGGTGTCCGCGATGCTCGCGGGCGTCGTGAAGAAGGTCGGCGTCTACGCCATCATCCGACTGTACTTCACCGTCTTCTCGGCGCTGTCGCTACAGGGCCTCTCGCTACCTGGGCTCGCCGACCCGGCGGGGGTTCCCTCGGCGCTCGCGTTCTTCGGCCCCGTCCTGTTCGTCATGGCGGCCGCGAGCATCCTCGTCGGGGGCCTCGGCGCGGTGAGCCGGGCCGACGTGGACGGTCTGCTGGCGTACTCGTCCATCGGCCAGATCGGATTCATCGTCCTGCCGCTGGCCATCGGCGCGACCGTCCCGGACGTGCGCGTGCTGGCCGTGACGGCGGCGCTCGTCTACGCGCTCAACCACGCGCTGGCCAAGGGCCTGCTCTTCCTCGTCTCCGGGTCGGTGTACTCCGCGGCGGGGACGATACAGTTCGACGAACTCGGGGGACTGACCCGCGAAAACCCCGTTCTCTCCGGCACCTTCTTCGTCGGAGCACTGTCGCTCATCGGCATCCCGCCGCTGTCGGGCTTCTTCGGAAAGATGCTCGTGTTCGACGTGGCGGGGCAGTCCCGGGCGACGGCGGCGGTCGCGCTGGCGCTCGTCGGCGCGATGCTCACCATCGCGTACTTATCGCTGGCGTGGAACCGCGGCTTCTGGGGGTCGAAGAGCCTGGCGGTCAGACACGGCAACCCGGCGACGGGCGTCGCCGTCGTCGTCGCGCTGGCGGCCGTCGTCGTCGTGGTCGGCGTCGGGTTCGACCCGGTCTTCCGCGCGGCCGAGGCGGCGGCGAACGCCGCCATCGACCGCCAGGGCTACGTCCAGGCCGTCGGTCCGGGAGGTGGGCACGCGTGAGGGTCCGCAAGTGGCCGGTCGTCGGCGTCGTCCTCGCCCTGCTGTGGCTGTTCGTCCGCGGCGTCGACGGCCTCGACACCGTGGTCGGCGAGTTCCTCATCGGCCTCGCCGTCGGCCTCCCCATCGCCTTCGCCTTCCGACGGTTCTACACGCGCGAGACCGAACTCGGCCGGAACCTCAGGGCCGCGCCGTACGCCGCGCTGTACGTCGCCGTCTTCCTGAAGGAACTCGCGACGGCGAACGTCGACGTGGCGTACCGCGTGCTCGCTCCAGGGATGCCGATTCGCCCCGGCGTCGTCGTCGTCCCGCTGCGCGTCGAGACGGACGGCGCGATAACCACCATCGCCAACAGCATCACGCTCACGCCGGGAACGCTGACCATGGATTACGACGAGGAGACCAACGTGCTCTACGTGCACAGCATCGACGCCCGCGACCGACAGTCCATCGTCGACCCCATCCGGACGTGGGAGGACTACGCCCTCGTCCTGTTCGACGAGGAGAGCAAACCCCGCGACCCGGTGCCGGAGATGCCCGCCCGCTATCGTGGTCAGGGGGCGGACGAACGCGAGCCACGTCGCGTGGGACGACGAAACGACGGGGGTGAGCGCGATGCGAAGTGAGCGCGAGCCACGTCGTGCAGGAGCGCGGAATGACGGAGGTGAGAAGCGTGGCGTCTGACCCGGAACTCCTCCGTCTCGCCGTGAACGGCGGCCTGATTCTGGCCAGCGCGCTCACGCTGCTGGCCGGCTACCGGGTCATCCGCGGACCGACGGTCCCCGACCGGGTCGTCGCGCTCGACACCATCGCGACGAACGTCGTCGCCATCGCGGTCCTGTTCGCGCTCCAGACGGGCGAGGGCCTGTTCGTCACGGTGAGCCTCGTGCTCGCTATCATCGGGTTCATCAGCACCATCGCGGTCAGCCAGTACGTCATCGAGGGGGACATCATCAAATGAATCTTCAGCACATCGTCGTCGTCGCGCTCGTCGTCGTCGGGAGCTTCTTCCTCGCAGTCGGGACCATCGGCCTCCTGCGACTCCCCGACGTGTACAACCGGTTGCACGCCACCAGCAAGTCCACCACGCTCGGGGCGGCCTCGCTCTTCCTGGCGGGGTTCGTCTACTACGGCGGTGCGGGAGCGGGCCTGACCTCGCTCGTCGGCATCGCATTCCTGTTCCTCACCGCGCCGACCGGCGCGCACATGATATCGCGGTCCGCCCACCGGATGGGCATCGAGTTCCACGGTCAGGACGCCGAGTGGCCCGAGGAGGAGTAGCGGCGCGAACGGTCGCCCGCCCGGTTTCGACGTGCCGACGTGCGGGGCCAGCACACTTACGCACGCCCGTCGCGTGAGTTCGTGACCATGGCATCGTTCACCGAAACGCTGGACGAACTCCTGCCGGGCCACGACCTTACGATAACGCTCGACGACGGAACGACGATGGAGGGACGCGCCAGTCCGGTCCGCTACGTTCCCGACGACCGGTTCCGCATCGAGATCGACCCCGCGGACGAGTCCATCCGTCGCTGCGAGGTCAGTTCCAAGTACGTCGACGGCGCGTGGGAGCCCCCGCAGGTTCGCCACTACGCCCTCGGGGACGACGACTGGACGGTCGTCGGCGAGGCAGAGAACCTGCAGATAAGCCGGTAGTCAGCGCCCGTCGATCTCGGCCGCGCGCTCGACCCCGATTCGCTGGGCCTCGTTCAGGCGGTTGTCCGTCGCGCCCGGCGAGCACCACACGGCCTCTACGTGCTCGTCGCTGAGCGTCACGACCCGCGATTCGACGTGGCACCGGTAGACGACGGAGTATCGCCCGTCGTCGTCGTGGTTCTGCCACGCGGCCGTGTACACCGGCCATCCCACCTCCGCGTCCAGTCCCGTCTCCTCCCGTATCTCGCGGCGGAGCGCGTCCTCGGTCACCTCGCCGCGTTCGATGCGACCGCCGGGGAGCTCCCAGCTCTCGTCGTTCGTCCGGAGCACGAGCACGTCGCCCTCCGGTTCGAACAGCGCCGCTTTCTGGCTGATGGTCGCCCGGAGATGCGGGTCGATCATCGGTCCCCCGCTCCGCGTTCGTCGGCGAGTCGCTCCTGCCACTCGTTGACCCGTTCCATCAGCTCCAGCGGCGACGTGTCGGCCACCTCGACGTCCGCGAGTTCGTCCAGCACGTCCGTGGCGGCCGGGTCGAGCGACGCCGACCCGCTCCCGTCGCCCGCCGTCTCGGTCGTCGCCGGTGCGCTCGCCGTGCGTTCGCTCGCCTCGGGCGACGTGTCGTCGGCCGGCGCGCCGTTTCGGAAGCCCTCCGACCCGAGGTCGAAGACGGCCTGGACCGTCTCGTCGGACTCCGACCCGCGGGCCTCGATGGCCTTCTCGTCGCGCAGTCGCTCCAGCACCTCGCGCGACCGGTCGACGACGGGGGCGGGCACTCCCGCGAGATCCGCGACGTGGATGCCGTACGAGCGGTCCGTCGGCCCGTCCCGGACGGTTCGGAGGAAGGTCACGTCGCCGTCCGACTCGTCCGCCGCGACGTGGACGTTCTCGACGCGGGGCAGGTGGTCCACGAGCGTCGTGAGTTCGTGGTAGTGGGTGGCGAAGAGGGTCTTCGCCCGCACCTCGTTGTGGAGGTACTCCGTGGCGGCCCAGGCGATGGAGATACCATCGTACGTCGCGGTGCCGCGGCCGACTTCGTCGAGGACGACCAGCGAGTCTTCCGTCGCGGAGTGGAGGATGTTGCTCAGTTCCTGCATTTCGACCATGAAGGTCGAACGGCCCTGCGCGAGTTCGTCGAGCGCGCCGACGCGGGTGAAGATGGCGTCCACGAGGCCGACCCGCGCCTCGTCGGCGGGGACGAAGCTTCCCACCTGCGCCAGCAGGACGACGAGCGCGGCCTGACGCATGTACGTCGACTTCCCGCTCATGTTCGGCCCCGTCACGACGAGGAACTCGCGACCGGCGTCGGAACCGGACGTCCCCATCCGCAGGTCGTTCGGCACGAACTCGGTGGTCTGCTCGACGACCGGGTGGCGACCCTGCCGGATTTCGAGCCCGGAGTCCGCGAGTTCGGGGCGCACCCAGCCGTTCTCGACGGCGTGGACCGCGAAGCTGGCGAGCACGTCGAGTTCCGCGAGTGCCCGACCGACGTCCTGGAGGAGTTCCGCGCGGGCGGCGACGCGAGCGCGGAGTTCTTCGAACAGTTCGTACTCCAGGTCGCCGCGTCGCTCTTCGAGGCGCAGAATCTCGCGCTCGCGCTCCTGGAGTTCGTCGGTGACGTACCGCTCGGAGTTCTTCAGCGTCTTGATGGCCTCGTACTCCTCGGGCACCTCGTCCGTCTCGGACTGGCCGACCTGGACGTAGTAGCCGTCGGTCTTGTTGCGGTCGACCTGGAGGTGGGTGATGCCGGTGCGGCGCTTCTCTCGCTCCGCCAGGGTGTCTATCCACTCGACGTCATCCTCGTACTGCTCGACGAGGGCGTCCAGTTCGTCGTCGTACCCCGTCCGGAAGAGGCCGCCCTGCGTGACGGTGCCCGGCGGGTCCTCGGCCAGCGCGTCGGCGAGTTCCGCCCTGAGCGCGTCGGCCGCCTCGCGGTCCGGTCGCTCGACCACGTCGACGAGCGGGGAGTCCGCGAGCGTCGGGTCGGACGCGACGGCGTCGGCGATGTCGGGGAGCACGGCGAGGGCGTCCCGTACCCGGAGCAGGTCGCGGGCGTCGGCGCTTCCGTGGGCCGCCTTGCTCGCCAGCCGTTCCAGGTCGTAGACGTCGTCCAGGCGCTCCCGCACGCGCTCGCGGGCCAGCGCGGCCTCCGCGAACGCGGCGACGCCGTCCTGGCGCTCGGTGAGCAGGTCCGGCGAGCGACGGGGGCGCTGGAGCCACTCCTTCAGCAGGCGCTTTCCCGGACTGGTGACGGTGTGGTCGACCGTGGCGAACAGCGACCCCTCGCGGTCGCCCTGCATCGTCTCGGTGAGTTCGAGGTTGCGCTGGGTCGTCGCGTCGAGTTCGACGTGGTCGCCCCGCCGGTACTGCTGGAGCCGGGTCATCGACTCCCGCACCCCGGTGCCGGTCGTCTCGACGTAGTCCAGGACCGCGCCCGCCGCCCGGACGGCCGGGGAGTCTCCGGCGTTCGCGTCGAGGCCGACGCTCGACAGCGTCGCTTCGCCGAACTGCTCGCGGGCGACGTGGCGGGCCTTACCGGGCGCGAAGGCGTTGGCCTCGTGGAGCGACAGCGAGGCGTCCACTCGCTCCCGGAGGCGGGAGAGGAACTCGTCGTCGTTGCGCACGTCCGGACCCGGCAGCACCTCCGCGGGCGCGAAGCGGCAGAGCTCCGTCAGCGCGGCGTCCGCGTCCTCGACGTCGGTCACGAGGAACCGACCGGTCGTCACGTCGGCGAACGCGAGGCCGAACGCGTCCTCGTCACGCACGACGGCGGCGAGGTACCGGGCGTCCGTGTCGGTCGTCTCCAGCAGCGTCCCGGGCGTGACCACGCGCGTTACCTCCCGGGCGTGGCCGTCGTCAGTCTCGTGCTGGTCGGCGACGGCGACCCGGTAGCCGCGCTCGACGAGGCTCTTGAGGTACGGCGTCAGGTCGTCGACGGGAACGCCGGCCATCGGATAGCTGCTCCCGTGGCTCGACTTCTGGGAGACCTTCAGGTCGAGCGCGTCCGCTACGAGCTCCGCGTCCTCGCCGAAGAACTCGTAGAAGTCGCCCACCTGCATCGTCAGCACGTCCGCGTCCACCTCCTCCTTGAGCGAGAGGAACTCCCCCACGATGCCGCCCTCGCTCACGGCGACATCACCTCGAAGCGGGACCGCGAGCGTGCGAATCGCGTCTGCAGAGTCATACTCTCTTCCAGTCCCGGCGCGACCAAAACGGTGTGGGTTCTCCGCCAACGTCGGCCGATTTCGGAGTTCCGAACAGTTCCCGCGAACGACCGGTTCCGGTGCCGGCGACCCGCCGACCGGGACGGCTCTCTCGGCGTCCGTCTCGCGGTCGCCAGGCGCGTACTCCGGCGACAGCACCTGACGCTGCTCGCCCGGACGAGGTCGGTGCTTTTTCCGAGCGTGAAAGAGAGCGTCAGGTCTATATTTCGGCGCGCCGAGAGTTAATTCGTGACTGCAGTCGTCCCCGAGTTCCTCCCCGACGTGCTGGCGTGGGTGGTCGTCGCGGCGTTCGTCGCCACGGCGGCCCTCGAACGGTACGACCGCCGGCGGGCCAGGGTCGTCGGTGCGGGCGCGTGGGTAGCCTTCGGCGCGTTCTGGGGCGTCCTCTTCCCGCAGTTCGCCTTCGGCATGAAGAGCTTCGTCGAGGGCGCGCTCAGCCTCGCGGCGGTCCCGCTCTGTCTCTACGCCGGCTACCAGCTGTACGCCGGGCGGGACTCGCTGTTCCTCCTCTCGCGGGCCGTCGGCGCGATGGGACTCATCTACCTTCCGTTCACGACCGTCGAACCCGCCCGGGAGTTCCTCGTGGAGGCGGTGAGCTACCAGACCTACCTCGTCATCGAGGCGCTGGGCTACGACCCCGCGTTCACCGTCGCGAAGGAGAACGGCTACCACAGCGCGTTCATCTTCACCGACGAGACCGGCCACCAGTACTACACCTACCTCGTGCTCGCCTGCACGGGCATCGGGAGCATGAGCATCTTCGGCGGCCTCATCGCCGCGGTCGACGCGTCGCTCGGGCGCAAGCTTCGGGCGTTCGCGCTCGCCGTCGGCGTCGTCTGGCTGCTCAACGTCGCCCGGAACGTGTTCATCGCGCTCGCGTTCGGCAACCAGTGGTTCCAGTTCTTCGTCGACCCCATCACGACCCTCGTGGGGTACAGCCAGCCTGGGATGGTCTCCTTCTTCATCGCCGACCGCGTGCTGAGCCAGTTGCTCGCGCTCGTCGCGCTCGTCGGCATCCTGTGGCTCGTCGTCCGCGACGTACCGGAGGTCCTGACCATCGTCGAGGACGTCGCGTACCTCGTCACCGGCAACGAGTACGACCTCCGGCGCACCGTCGTGGCGGACGGCGGGACCAGGCGGGACGATGCCGGTCGGTGACGAGGGGGCCGACGCGCCCGGTCGGGCGGCGAACGCCGAGTTCCGCGACCGGGCGGTCTACCTCCCGGCCGCCGACGCGCTCGTCCTCGCGGACCTCCACGTCGGCCAGGACGCCGTCGCGAACGTCGAACTCCCGCTCGGCGAGCGCGCGGACCTGACAGGTCGGCTCGACGCCCTGCTGGACCGGTTCGCCCCCGCCGAGGTCGTCTTCGCCGGCGACGTGCTCCAGGCGTTCGACCACGTTCCGGACGGCGTCGAAGCGACGGTGGCGGCACTCCGTCGACTGGTCGCGGACGCCGGCGCGGACCTCACGGTCGTCCGGGGGAACCACGACGCGATGCTCGGCACGGTCGTCGACCACCGCGACGAGTACCGCCTCGCCGACGACACGCTCGTCTGCCACGGTCACGAGACGCCCGACGGGACGGCGCCGCGCTACGTCGTCGGCCACGACCACCCGGCCATCGAGATAGAGGGCAGGAAGCGGCCGTGCTACCTCTGGGGACCGGATGTCTACGGCGGCAGCGACGTGCTCGTCCTCCCGGCGTTCACCCGCCTCGCCGCCGGCGTGGTCGTGAACCGGCTGTCCGGGAGCGACTTCGACTCGCCGCTCGTCACCCGGACGAACGACTTCCGGCCCATCGTCCGCGACGAGGACGGCGACGAGACGTACCGGTTCCCGCCGCTCGGCGAGTTCCGGCGACTGCTGTAGGGTTACAGGTCCTCGTACACCGCCCGGGCTGCCTTTCGACCGCTCTCCATCGCCGCGTTGAGCGACGACGCCTCGGTGTAGTCGCCCGCGAGGTAGACGCCCTCTTCGTCCGGCGCCCGGTTGTCCGGCAGCGCGTCGAAGATGTTGGGTGGCTGGGCGAACTGCGCGAACGGCATCCGGGCGGTGTGCAGGAGTTCGAGCTCCCCGAACCGGCGCTCGGGATACCACGCCGCGAGCGTCTCCCGGACCGACTCGGCGAGGTCGGCGTCGGTCTCGTCCGGCGCGCCGAGGAACGTCGCGCTCAGCAGTTCGCGGTCGTCGGGCGCGTACTCCGGCGCGACGGTCGAGAGGGGGACGACCTCGTTCGGCGCGATACCGGGTTCGCCGCCCGGCCCGTCCCTCCGGTCGTCCCCGTTCAGCAGGATGCGCTTGCCGGCTCCCAGGGGTTCGTCGACCGCGAAGTACTGGGTGACACAGCCGCGCTCGCCGGTCGGTATCGCGAAGACGTCGGTCAGGTCGCGGGCCGACTTCGGGTCGGTCGCGACGACGACCGCATCCGCCGACAGCGTCTCGCCGCCGAGCGAGAGTCCGGGGTCGTCGCCGCCCGCGACCGCCGTCACCGTCTCGCCGAGACGGATCTCCGCTCCCGCGTCACGGGCCGCGTCGGCGAGCTGTTCGGGAATCGCCCCCATCCCGTCGGCCGGCACGGCGATGCGCCCGCGCGTCAGCATTTTGAACGTGAACTCGAACACCTTCTTCGAGGTCGACAGCGTCCGGTCGAGCGTGATGCCGCCGTAGAACGGCGCGGCGAAGTTCTGGACGAACTTCGCGGAGAACCCCCGGTCGTCGAGATACTCCGCGATGGACGCGTCCTCGCCCGCGAAGATATCGCGGTTCGGCTTGTCGGCGAGTTCCCGCCGGAGCCTGAGCGTCCGGAGTTTGTCGCCCACCGTCACGTCGCGGTTCGCCGCGGACTCCAGCAGGGCCGTCGGGTCGCGCAGCGGGTCGGCGAGCACGGCGCGGTGGTTCTCCCGGGCGACGACCGCGCCGGGCTTGAAGTACCGCAGGTCGAGGGCGTCGTAGTCGAGTTCCCGTCGCGCGGCGGGATAGGCGGTGAACAGCACCTGGAATCCTCGGTCGAAGACGAATCCGTCTTCCCGCGTCGAGCGCACGCGACCGCCGACCGTCTCCTCGCGCTCGAACACCGCCACGTCGACGCCCAGGTCGGCGAGACGCCGGGCGGCTACGAGGCCGGCGACGCCGGCCCCCACGACGGCGACGGTCACGACCGACCTCCCGCCGGTCGCCGCGGGTCGCCCGTCGATTCGGCGTCGCTCCCGGAGTCGGCGAGGGCTGACAGCGCTGACTCGGAGTTCATGGTCGACAGTTCGGTCGGTAGACATATGAAAGAACGGGGACGGCGAGACCGCCGAGCCTGCTGGTACTCCGTCGCCGGACGCCCCAATCCGGGGCGAGCGGTGCGAGGCGCTACGCGCCGGGAAACGCGCGAACGATGAAACCGTGAGAGAGGAGAGAGAGAGAGAGCGCGCGGCGGCCAAGCGGACCGACGCCCGAAGGGAACGAAGTGGTGCGAAAGAGAGATGCTTTCGATGAACCCCTTATAAGGGGTCGTCGTCAGTACGCGCTGACGACCGTGGGCGTCCTAACGGGTTCTACATGTAGCCGAGGTCGCGCAGGCGCTCCATCAGGTCCTCTTTGTCCTGGGCGCGGCCCGCGCGCTCGGTCGTGTTCTCCATGTCCTGCAGCCACGCCGGTTCCTGGGCGCTCTTCTCGGTGGAGACCTCGCTACCGAGCGAGCGGAAGCCGGCGAAGTACTTCGGCGAGACCGGGATGTCGTCCTGCGTGAGGTCGTTCGGCAGGTCGTCGGCGGACTCGGGGACGTAGCCGTCGTCGGGGTACTCGTCGACGGTGTCCGGAACGACGAAGTTCCAGAAGGCATCCCAGACGGCGGCCTCGTCGAACTGGAGGATCGGCTGAATGCGGTCGTGGGGCGGGTAGATGTCGGGGTCGTGACGCGGACTGAAGAACGTCTCGTCGGCGCGAGCTTCCTGTTCGTCCCAGCGGACGCCGGAGATGACGCCGTCGACGTCGTACTCTTCGAGCGCGTCGTTCAGCGCGACCGTCTTCAGCAGGTGGTTGCCGACGTAGGTGTCGAGCAGGAACGGGAACGTGTCCTCCTCGTACTCCAGCAGGTCGCGGATGTGGTGCTGGTTGTGCTCGTCGAGCTCCGAGACGGGGATGTCGTCGCCGGGTTCGAGGTCGTGTTCCTCGGCGTACTCGCCCACGTCCTCGTTGCGGGCGTAGATGACCTCCAGGTCCCACTCGTCGGCCCACTTCTCGACGAAGTCGTGGATGGCGTCGAAGTGCTGGTAGTGGTCGATGAACACCGCAGGCGGGACTTCGAGGTCGAACCGCTCGGCGACCTCCTTGATGAAGTACAGCGTGAGCGTGGAGTCCTTGCCGCCGGTCCACATGACGGCCGGGTTCTCGTACTGTTCGAGGCCCTCGCGCGTGACCTCGATGGCCTTCTCGATCTTGTCCTCGAGCGAGGGGTAGTCGGCCGGATCTTCGCCTTCGCCGGCGTCGTAGTCGACGTCCAGGTAGTCGGGGAAGTTCTGCGGCATGAGTCGTAATTAGATATAATTATGGGAGTAAAGTGCTTTTCGGCTTCGATAGGCCACGGTACGGCGTCACGTGGCCCCGAGTCGAATCCCGGGAGGGCCGCCGTCTCCGCCACTCGACGGGGCCGGGTCCGACCGGAGACGTCGCGTCGACCGCTCTGGCGCCGGTCCCGCGCCGGTCGACCGCCCGGCGGGGACGCGAACGCGCGACGCGCCAGCGCGGGGGAGCGACGAGCGTCTTCGGAAGGTGCAAATAACCCGGACGCCGAACCCCGGAACGATGACGCTGTCCGAGGAGGTCCGGGAACGACTCGCCGACCTGGTCGAACTGCAACCGACGAAGAACAGCGAACTCCAGGAGCGGTGGGGGTTAGAGAGCGGCAGCGAGGTCCACCAGTACCTCGAGAACGAACTCGGGGAGTACTACTACCGTGACGAGGACAGCTACATCCGCGCGACCGCGGAGGCGAACGACCTCGTCGACGTCGAACCCGGTGTGGAGGCCGAAGAGGGCGAGGACGTGCCGAGCGTCGTCCGCGTCCCGGACCTCCAGCGCCGCGTGTTCGAGGTGCTGGCCGGTCCCGACGAGCGCTCTCAGAGCGTCGTCTCGGTCCTGCACGACCTCCGCGAGGCGTTCGACATCGACCCGAGCGCCGACGAGGTGCGGTCGGCGCTCCAGGCGCTCAAGCGGAAGGGCGTCGTCGAGGTCGTCTACCGGACCGTGCCGACGTTCAAACTCGCCGCTCCGCGCGAGGACATCGAGGTCGAGACGGCACAGAAGAACTAGGGCCGCTCGCGCTCGCGCCGCCGCTCCAGCAGTCGCCGGATGCCTTTCCCCGGACCGCCCTCGATGGGCCAGCCGCGCTGTCGCCAGGCCGGCGGTTCGGGCTCGAACTGCGAACAGGACTGCGAACACTCAGCGGCGGTCTGGCACCGCCCCTTCGCAGCACAGTGCGGCAGCATCGTCGCCCCCTCGTGGCGCAGTTCGAAGTGTCGGCAGTCGGGCCGCATCGTCTCCGCGTACGACCGCCAGCCGCGCTCGTAGGCGCGCTCGGCGATGGCGAGGCGCTTCTCGCGCTTCCACTCGGGGTCGGCGTACTCGAAGCGCGCCGCCGACCGGTCGTACGTTCCGCCCTCGGGTCGTTCGAGGATGCGCGTACCGGGTGCGTCCACGTCCAGCGACCGGGGGAACCACGCCACTTCGGCGTCGTCGTCTTCGAAGGTGAGGATGCCGACCTCGACGGGCATGGCCTCCAGCAGCGCGGGTTCGACCCGGTCGCCCGTCGCGCGCGTCGCGACCCAGACCTCGTCCGCGAGCGCCAGCGCGACGTCCCGTTCGACCTGGCCGCGGAGGGCACAGGCCGCGCTCGCGTCGAGGTCGGGCTTGTTCTCCACGGCGACGATGCGTTCGACCCAGTCCGGATACCGGTAGCGTCGCCGTACCTGGAGCCGGTTCCGCCGCTTGCGAACGTCGAGGATTCCGCGGTCGTCCGCACGGTGGATGGTCTCGCGGACGTACCGCCACGGGTAGCCGGGGTCGGGGAGCGCGTCCTGGTACCACGCCCACTCTTCGGGCGCGTTGCGGACGACGTGGAGCAGGTCCGAGTCGAGTCGACGGCGACCGAACTGCTCGCGTCGTGCCAGCGCGTCGGCGTCCACCTCGACGACGACGGTGTCCCAGCGGCGGCGCTTCGTCCCGAGTTGTCGGGCGACGAGGGCGTCACAGTCGCCGTCGGGATGCCACGCTCGCTCGGCCCACCGACACGTCCGTAGTTCGAAGACGAACTCGGGCTCCATAGTCGTCCCAGCAGTCCCGCCCCGGTAAACCATTCGAATACGCTTAGATATCAGAAAACATTTACAATCAGCTGTCAGATTTTACGTGCGGAGTTTTGTCAATCCAAACTGCGAACTACCATGAACGTACGTAATATACTCGTCGCACTGGTGCTTACCTCGCTAGTGGTCGGATCCGCAGTCGCACAGCCCCCCAACGCAGTGAACGCGGACGCGAAGCCCGAGGCGGTGTCGCCCGCTTCCATGCAGCCGGCGCCTAACGGAAGCGCGACGCTCGGGACGTCCATCGTCGACGTACAGAACGGTGAGAAAGCGACGATCAACCTCAGCCTCGACGGCACGAGCGAGGCCCACGTCCTGATCGGCGGCGGCACCGCGAAGTACAGGGTCAACACCTCCGTCGTGGACGAGAACGGCGACGGCCAGATATCCCTCGTGTTCGACACGTCGAAGGCGAGCGACCCCAGCTCGGCGATGAGCGCGAAGGGCGACGACTCGGTCAGGGTCCTGTCGTCGACGTCGACCGACTCGTTCGAACCCCGGATGTACGGCATCGACGTCCGCCTCTACAACGGATCTGCGTGGCTTTCGCAGGTCAAGGGTGGGTTGAACGTGCAGGGTGAGACGACGACCACGACGACCACGACCGACAGTTCCTCGGACGACGGCACGACGACGACGTCCGACACGACGACCCACTCCGGGACGACGACCGACAGCGGCGGTCAACCCGGCTTCGGCGCGGGCGTCGCGGCGGTCGCGCTCGCGGCGGTCGCGCTGCTGGCCCGTCGTTCGTAATCGGTCGAAGAACTTTTTCGAGTTAGTTCTCGTCGCGGTCCTGCAGGAACTCGTGTGCGTCCCGGAGGATGTTGCGGGGACCGTCCTGCGTGATGGTGTTGATAGCCTGTTCGTAGTCGCGCCACTGGAGGTCCCTGTGCTCGTGGGACAGTTCCGCACTCGCCTCGAACGACTTCGCGACGAACAGGTGGACGGTCTTGTGAATCGTCTTGCCGTTCGCTTCGAAGACGTAGCTGTAATCGTCGCGGAACCCGTCGAGGAGGCGGAAGTCGTCGATGCCCGCCTCCTCTTTCACCTCCCTTATAGCGGTTTGCTGTAGCTCTTCGTCCCCCTCCACGCCGCCCTTCGGAAACTCCCAGTCGCCCGGGCGACTTTTGAGGAGGAGGTATTCCTTGCGACCGCGGGTATCCCTGTACAGGATAGCACCCGCGCTCGTAGCTTGAACTGCCATTGCGTTCACGTATGCGGCCGGCCATTAAATGGATGTCGGAGCGCTACAGATTATCTTCGGCGCGCTCCGCCGGCGACGTTCAATCCGCCGGCGTTGGAGGGGATTGAACGCCGTTCTCCGCCGGAAACTACGGTCGGCGTCCGGCAAAACACGCCCTTTACGTACCAGGACGGTATACCTCCATCAGAACCAGCCATGACCTTCGTGACGAAGATACTTCTCCAGAGCGGCGATCGACACGCCCTCGACAGCGTCGTCTCGAACATCCGGTCGATAGCCGAGCGAAAGGGAGCGGAGTTGAAAGGTCCCCACTCCGACCCGCCGGACCACAAACGCGTCCCCCAGTACAAGTCGATCTCCGGCGAGGAGAACCGTCAGTTCAAGAGCTGGGAGTACACCGTCTACACGCGAAAGATGGAGATAGTCGGCCACAACGAGGTCGCTCGGCGCGTCGCCGACCTGGAGTTCCCGCAAGGCGTCCGCGTCGAGGTCGAACTCGAACAGATAGAGGGGATGGGCCTGGCCTGACTTCTGCAGTCGCTACTCCGCTCGTCCGGCCGAAGAAAGCGAGTCCTCACGCTGAGCGGTCTACTTCTGGGTCAAAAAATAGCCGAGTCCTCGTTCGAGGCGGATTTATCCGCCGCCGCCTCCGCCACCGCCGCCCTGTCTGCTGGCGGACGTGCTGACGAGGCTGAGTTGGCTGCTGAACACGTT